>JBQNAT010000009.1:0-93296 GCA_052170315.1 Sphaerochaeta sp. | reverse complement strand
TCTGCCTAATGAACTTATCTCTCTCTTATGTTCTAAAATGCTGCGGAATCATGGTAAAATCTTCATATTGAAAGCCTGTGAATATTATCCTATTCTTATATACGGTGTTCATGATATGGAAGACGCATGGCTTACGCAAGCTAAAACCACAAGCCGGAATACCGCAACAAAGCATTTTAATTTTTTGGTTGATATAGATGAAATGGAGAATCAGACAAGCCGCCTATGACGACATAAAGGCGCTTCAGGACAGATTTGCCCTGAATACGGTTTCCGCAAGAATACTTGCAGGAAGAAACGTCACCAGCCCGGAAGCTGCGAAGTTCTATTTGGAAGGTGACATCTCATTTTTACACAATCCGTTCATGTTTGAGGACATGGAAGCCTTCTGCGACAGAATCCTTCAGTCCGTTGAAGACAAGGAAAAAGTCCGCGTTTTCGGCGACAGGGACGTTGACGGAATCACAAGCACCGCGCTGCTTGTGACAGAGCTAAGGGACATGGGGCTTGAAGTATCCTATACAGTTCCCATGGGCGATGAGCCGTACGGAATGACAATTGAAAGCGTAAGGCAGGCAATAGACGAAGGCATAACTCTTGCCATTACGGTTGACTGCGGAATCTCATGCATAGAGGAAATAGACTACGCGCAAAGCCATGGCCTTGACGTACTTGTAACGGACCATCACATACCCGGTGAAACCCTTCCTCCCGCAAGCGCACTGATAGACCCCAAAATCGAAGGCTGCGGCTATCCCTTTGACTCACTTGCGGGAGTCGGCGTCGTTTCGAAGTGTATATGGGCAATGAGGTTTTCACATAGCCGGTTCTACAAAGCTCCTATTTTGCTCCTTCATGCCTACCCCGGAAACGGAACCGTAGTAATAGAGGCGGCAAGAATTGAGAATATGGAAGTTACCGACCGAGTTGCGGAAGAAGTTGTCCCGGGCATACTTCCCGAGCGCAACAGCCGCCTTTTAAAGTTCTTATCTTCAGGCATACCAATCTACGTTTTGGATAAAGAGCTTGAAATGAATCAGCTAAAAAAAGCCTTTCCCAAGGCTGACATCTACATGGATGAGTTCAGGCCGGAATTCGAAAAAGTACTTCCCGCGGTAAGAGACAAGTCCCTTTTTGCCCTGAGCCAGATAAGCAGATTCGCTCTTTATACACAGATAAACAGCGAGCTTGATACCCTTATAGGGCTTTTCGGAGCCTATGTAAGAGCAACGACTCCAATGCTGTACAAAGAATATCAGTCAATAATGGACCTTGTTGCCATAGGAACGGTAAGCGATCTCATGCCAATGGCAGATGAAAACAGAATCCTTGTAAAAGCAGGTCTTTCTGTACTTGAAAACAGACCAAGAGACAGCATGAGACCTTTCCTTTCCCTGCAGAACCTGCTTGGCAAAAAAATCTCGACAACAGACATAGGCTGGCAGATATCACCGCTTATGAACGCTTCGGGAAGACTGGGTAGGCCGGATGCGGCAATCAACATGCTTCTGTCAACTGATCAGATACAGGCCCTTGATTACGCGCAGGAACTGAACAGAATGAACAAAGAGCGGCAGAAACTTGGCGAAGATGCATGGTCACGGCTTCAGAGCCAGGCCAGAAAGAGTTATGAAGACTTAGGCACAAAACTGGTACTTGTACACGATACGAACATTGCACGAGGCATCACCGGAATCATTGCCACACGCCTTCTGAAAACCTTCAAATGCCCATCTATGGTCATCACCGCAACCGATGACGGAAGGGCCATAGGCTCAATGCGCAGCAGTTCGGGCTTCAACTGCCACGATTTTTTATCTAACTACGCAGACCTCTTTGACGACTTCGGCGGCCATGCTCAGGCGGGAGGCTTTTCCCTTGACCCGGATAAGGTCGATGCCCTGTGCTCCCGCATTTCCGACGATGTCGATTACATAGACTGTCCGGATACCGAACCCGACGAAATCCTTGAAATAGATGCGGCTCTCACGAAAGAAGACTTCAATCCGAACATCATCAAGGTGGTCGAGCGCTTTGAACCCTACGGCGAAAAGAGCAATCCCCTGCTGTTCATGATAGACGGAGCACGGATTGAAAGCATAGATGTCATGCATAATTCAAAGGACCCCGGCAATGCTCATCTGCGCCTGAACCTCTCCTACGGACAGCTACAGTGGCCCGGAGTATTCTGGAGCGCTGGACAGCGTATCGGTAAAGATTTTGACGAAGGCGAGATTGTTGACGTTGTTTTCAAGATTGGCAGAAACTACTACAGAAATCAGGAACTTATCCAGCTTACCATAGTTGATATACGAAGGCATTGACAGCCTTAATCGTCCACTTTTTTATTATATCCGATAAGATGAGCCTTTCGACCTTAACTCTATTGCCGGTGGTCAACGAATAGAAATTTTACTTATAATTTAAAATTATTTGATGATTTGTAAATATATTTATTATCGTTAAAAAGCTCGTGATATAATCAGGAAAACAAAACAGAGGCGTTGTCTATGGATCTAAAAAAAACAGTAGTTGGAATCGAACTTGGCTCAACACGCATAAAGGCGGTAATGATGGACAATTCCTTCAGGCCTATAGCTTCAGGAGAATGCGGATGGGAAAACAGGCTGAAAAACGGAATCTGGACCTATGGCTATGATGAGATAGAACGCTGCCTGCAGATTTGCTTTGCCAATCTCAAAGCCGATGTAAAAGCAAAATTCGGAACAACACTCACTACAACAGGAGCAATAGGAATATCCGCGATGATGCACGGATACATCCCCACAGACGAAAACTGGAAGACTTTATGCGATTTCAGGACATGGAGAAACACCATAACCGGCACGGCAGCGGGGAAGCTCACAAAGCTGTTTAATTTCAACATACCGCAAAGATGGTGTATCGCTCATCTTTATCAGGCCGTTTTAAATAATGAAGAGCACATAAAAAAGCTTTTTCATGTAGAGACCCTGGCCTCATATGTAAACAGGCTGCTTACCGGAGAAAACAGCATTGGTATAAACGATGCCTCCGGTATGTTCCCAATAGACGGTAAAATACTGAATTATGATGAGGAGATGGCGGAAAGCTTTAAAAAACTCACAGGCTTTGATGTAAGAAAAATTTTCCCCAAAGTCCTTACCGCCGGCCGTATTTCCGGACATCTTACAGAAGAAGGGGCACTGCTTCTTGATCCCGACGGAGACCTAAAAAGCGGAATAATGCTTGCTCCACCTGAAGGAGACGCGGCATCCGGCATGGTTTCAACTGACTCAGTCAGGTTTAACACCGGAAATGTAAGTGCGGGAACAAGCGACTTTGCAATGGTAGTAACAGATCAAAAGCTGAAAGTCCACAGAGAAATAGATATGGTCGCAACCCCTTCAGGCAAGGCCGTCGCAATGGTTCACTGCAATAACTGCACTACTGATATAAACAGCTGGATAAACCTCTTTGGAGAGTTCGCGGATATCGCCGGTTTCAAAATTGACAAAAACAGTCTTTTCAGCCTCCTCTATTCCGTTTCCCTTGAAGGAGATCCGGATGCAAACGGTCTTTTGAGCTGCAATTATTACTCCGGCGAAGGCATTACGGACTTCAACAGCGGTATGCCCATTTTCCTTCACAGCCCCGACAAAGCCGTCCGTCTTGCCGATTTCATGCGTTCTCACATGATGAGCGCAATGGCGACTCTTAAAATAGGCATGGATATTTTGAAGGCCGAAAACGTTAAGATAAACAGACTTTCCGGACATGGCGGTTACTTTAAGACTCCTGCTGCCGGTCAGAGAATACTAAGTGCAGCAACAGGGGTTCCTGTTTCGGTAATGGAAACCGCAGGTGAAGGAGGACCTTACGGAATGGCGTTACTTGCATCATTTATGCTATGGAGAAACGGCATGGAGCTTGAAGATTACCTTGACGAAAAAGTTTTCAAAGACAGTAAAATTGATACTGTAACCGCAGATATTGAGGAAATAAAAGGCTTTGAAGAATACATGAAAAACTATATTAAGATATTGGAAATAGAAAAACATGCCTTGGAAGTTTTCAATTCATTCCCTTGCTGACGAAAAACCCGGAATTGAAACTCATCATCCAGGCATAGACTTAAAATCTATTTTTTCTTGAAATGTACAGTCCATTCGGCAAATAGAACAGAACCATTGTAATGATAACAGTCCAGTTATTCTGGATAAATATATAAGGAATAAGAATCTTAAGCAGTACAAGGACGGCAATAACAGCCAGTAATATTCTGTGGCAAAGTTTGAGAGTCCCTGAAGATTTTCTGAACGCAGATACTGCAGGTACAAGGAGCAATGGATTTACAAAAATTATGTTTTCATTGTACCAGGTAACGTCGTGATTTGTAAAAAGCATCATGAAAAGCAGGAGAAGTCCCATAACGGCAAAAATTGTTTCAACTATTCCTATGTATATGAAATTTATGTTTTCACGGCCGAACAAAATCAGTGAAGCTGATACCCCTCCAAGCAGAACACCTGCAAGTATTGAGAAAAGAATATTGCTTTGAGGCTCTGACGGAGACTTTGAATAACGTCCTGAAGAGGCTGCTATCTCTGTACTTTCAAGGGAAAAGTACTCTTTTACAGCCTTTTCCAGTACATCAGGAAGAAACATTTCTTCCCAGAGCGTGGCCTCTTTGTCTATCTGCCCGCTCTGCAGAAAATCCAAAGCCCACTGTACGAAAGGATTTCTTGAAAGAGCCCGTGAAGCCTGCTTCCGATAGGAAAGTCCGCTTTGTTTTTGAGCCCACTCTTTAAATGCCCCGTTTGTGCTGCGGTCAATTATGTCCCTCAGGCGTGTCGCGCAGTTGTCCCTGTAATGATGATAAAGATATGTACGGTTTTCTGTTTTTGCATTGCTGTTGAGAAATTCTATAACCGCCTTTTTCTGAACAGCATCAAGCGGAAGCTCTATGCGCGTAACGCTGCGCCCTTCTTCTTTCATCTTATCAAGCTGAGCTTCGGCATAAGAGGCGCTGCATACAAACCATAATCTCCCCATGGCAAAGTTCAGGAAGAAGGAATCGGCATTAAAAGAGAAAGAGCCGTAATCAAACGTGATATTACTTCCGGCTGGTGTGGTTACCAGCAGGGCGGAATGGCCGAACCATGAATAAAGAGGCCCGCCCGGACCGACGGTGAGAAGGGAAACGGAGCAGGAGTCCCAAAAGGAAAGAAAACCATCGTCGGATTCGTCATAGAAGCTTTCAAGCATGGGCAGGGAATCAAAGGGATGACTCTCAGACTCTGCTGTAAAGCTTAACGAAAATGCGCGCGGTAACGCAAGGAGAAATACAAGGACAAATAAAAAAAAGTACTTTTTCATCTCAGGGCAGGAACTTACCGGCGCTGAGGTACAGTCGGTACCAGTCGTTATGAGAAAGTTTTACTTTAACAGCATCGCAGGCTTCTTTCATGTGCGCGGTGTTCATTGTTCCCACAATTACCTGCATCTCTGCCGGGTGACGCAGTATCCATGCAAGGGCAACTGCGGTTTTGGAAACGCCTTCACGCTCCGCAATTTCGCCAAGAACCGCATTCATCTCGGGGAAAGCCGGATCATCTACAAAGTTTCCTTTGAAATATCCGAACTGCAAAGGAGACCACGCCTGTACTGTGATGTTGTTAAGGCGGCAGTAATCAAGCACGCTTCCGTCTCTGTTTACCGACATTGTAGTTGTTTTGTTGTTCATATACAGAGCCTGGTCAATAAGCTGTGACTGCTCAAGCGAGAACTGCACCTGGTTGAATATCAGAGGCTGACGCACATTCTTTTTCAAAAGTTCAATCTGGAGCGGCATAAGGTTGCTTACGCCGAAGTGCCTCACCTTCCCGCTTGAATAAAGACTGTCAAAGGCCTTTGCCACTTCCTCGGGTTCAAACAGCAGATCCGGCCTGTGCAGCAAAAGGACATCAAGGTATTCGGTGCCAAGGCGGTTGAGAATTTCGTCCGTGCTTGTAAGTATGTTTTCTTTTGTCCAGTCGAATTCGCCGCGTTCCGTTCTTATGCCGCATTTGGACTGAAGTATTATGTCTTCACGTTTAATGCCGGTCTGTCCGAATGCTTCGCCGAAACGGCGTTCAGCCTCACCGTTCTTGCCGTAGCATGTGGCATGGTCAAAGAAGTTCACTCCAAGGTGGCAGGCATTGGAAATGACCTTTGCCGCGTCCGGAACGCTCAGTGAGGGCATCCTCATGCATCCCTGGACTATCACCGGGACATTACTCGGCCCGTTTACTACATTAAAAGTCTTCATGAGAAGCCCTCCCGCGAATTACTTCGGTATATTTTAAAGTGTCCGCTTTGTTTTATTAAAAATCAACCCCTCAAATTGTTTTGAGGGGTTGATTTCTTCAGGCTCTCGCACTGCCCGATTCACGTCTTGTCACATTTCTCCTTATGACAAAAAGCGTTCCCAGCATAAGCAGGATTGAAATCGGAAGAACAATCAGCCAGTCAGGCACAAGACCTGCGATTATGTAGCAGACGAATGAAACAATGGCTACGGTAATCGCATATGGCAGCTGCGTGTTAACGTGGTTCAGATGGTCGCATCCGGCACCTGCGCTTGCCATAATGGTTGTATCCGAAATTGGAGAGCAGTGGTCCCCACAGACGGCTCCTGCCATACAGGCCGAAACGCATACAACTCCAATCGGTGTTGTGATTGGGAAAACACTGATTGTAATCGGGATAAGGATTCCGAATGTCCCCCAGGACGTTCCGGTCGAGAACGAAAGGAAGCATCCGATAAGAAAGATTATCGCAGGAAGTCCAGCCTGAAGTCCTGTTGCGGAGCCCTTTACAAGTTCGGAAACATATTCTTTTGCGCCAAGGCTGTCAGTCATGGCCTTGAGTGTCCATGCGAAAATCAGGATAAGGATGGCAGGCACCATAGCTTTGAAACCTTCAGGCAGGCAACTCATTACATCCTGGAAAGAAAGGATGCGCCTGATAAGGAAGTAAATTACAACGATTATGAAGGTACACGCGCTTCCAAGCATAAGTCCTACGGAAGCATCCGAGTTGGAAAAAGCTTCAATTATTCCGGCGCCCCGGAAGAAACCGCCGCTGTAAAGCATTCCGGTAACACAGGCAACAATAAGGATGGCTATAGGTAAAACAAGGTCAATTACTTTTCCCGTACTTCTGCTCTTGTCTCTGATTGCAGTTTCCTGCATAACCCCTATTCTGTCGGAGAAGGCACCGCTTTCTCTGATAAGTGCATCCAGTCTGCGTTTTGCTTCATCAGTGCTTCTTGTTTCATATCTCCTCATTGATCCGTAATCAAACTTCATAAGGGCAAGAGCTATCATCATTACAATGGTAAGTATTGCGTAGAAATTGTAAGGGATAGCCTTGATGAAAAGCTGAAAACCGCTTACTCCTGAATCTTTAACAAAGGCCGAAACTGCAGCTGCCCATGAAGAAACAGGGGCAATTATGCAAATTGGAGCTGCCGTTGCATCTATAAGATAGCTGAGCTTCTCTTTTGAAATGCCGTGCCTGTCCGCAACCGGGCGCATGACGGAGCCTACAGTAAGACAGTTGAAATAATCGTCAATAAAGATGAGAAGCCCAAGTGCAACTGTTGCAAGCAGCGCTCCGGTTTTGGTCTTGATGCGCGCTGATGCCCAGCGCCCGAAAGCCTCTGAGCCTCCGGCCTTGTTCATAAGGGCAACTATCGCTCCCAGAAGAACCAGGAAAATCAGTATGCCTACATTGTAGGAATCCGCAACTGAGCTCACGAAGCCGTCCCGGAAAACATGCATCAGCGTGCCTTCAAAGCTGAAGCCAGAATAAAGAAGACCGCCTATGAGTATTCCGATGAAAAGTGATGAATAGACTTCTTTTGTTACCAGCGCAAGGCCTATTGCCACAACAGGAGGAAGCAAAGACCAGATTGTGTTGCTGTAGTCTTTTCCTGTAATGGCAGCTATAAGCATAAGAGCCACAACGATTGCGACGAAAACAATTTTTACAATTGTTCCTCTTCTGACTGTTCTTGAATCAGACATAAAAAACCTCCGTACTCCTCAGTGCCATGATATCTACCATGACACCGGCAAGACTGAAGGTCTGTCTGTGTTACGATAGCTCTCCGCCTTTTGGTAAACCAAATGGCGACAGTCTGCAGAATGTTCTCCTGCAGCCCGGATGCCGTATCCCTTCAGGGAGGTTTCCGGCTCCTCGGCAATTGTCCCTTTCACTGCTTAACATTTCCTGTGGAAAGCAGATACTCTTGACAACCGCACCTCTATCATGCGTTTGAGTTTCTTTTGAGTGATGTTATGAAATAAAGGACAGCTTGTCAACAGGTAAAAGAATTACATAAACGGAAGTTTGTTTTTCCCAACAAATACGCAAAACAGGTCGCCAAAACCGGCGGCCTGCTTAAAGAGCAAAGCTAAAAAAGGATATCCGTTTCACGCATGAACGGCAGCTTAACACCTATTCCTTCCTGAAGGGCTTTCTTAAGAATAAGATTGCCTGCTGCAACATCGGAAAGGGCTATGCCGTGGCAGGAAGAAATAATGAACTCGTCATCGTTTTTGCGTCCGGCAATTTTTTTGTTTATTATCTCGCCAAGAGTATAGCAGCGATCCGGGAGACCGTCTGTATACTTGCCTTCGTCAAGATAGGCTTTGACAAGACCGAAGTCATCGCAGACAAGCCTGTCGGAGTGGGTATAGCACTTCCCTTCCCAGGCGGTACTCTCAAGAGGGATGCCAAGAAGGCCTTTGTGAAGGTTTTCAAGGTAAATGAGAGGCTTGCTGCCGCGCTGGGTTGCCGTCAGCAGTATCTGGGAATCGTCTATAGCCGCCTGTCTTTCCTTATCGTTTCCGATAGGGATAAGTTCAACATCGGGAATTAGGGGCCGGACTTTTTTAAGATAGCTGTCGATAGCCTGAGGATAAAGATCGCCGATGTATATCTTTTTTATGCCCGGCAGAACCATTGTAAGCAGTTTGGAGTTCCAGCGACCCTGCTCGCCTGCACCTATTATGGTTACGGCATGGGTGTTTTTAACTGCGCAGTATCTGGCTGTAACAGCGGCAACGGCAGCAGTTCTGACTGCAGTTATCCACCTTGCGTCCATAACGGCAAGAGGGGCTCCCGTTTCACAGTCGTTCATTACCATAAGACCCCACGTAACGGGAAGTCCTTTGACTCTGTTTTCGGGGAATCCTGCCACCCATTTAAGGCCGGATGCGTCATACTTTTCTCCCAGATAGGCAGGCATTGCATTGATGTAGGTGCCGGGCCTTGGGTTTACATGTATTTTTGCAGGAAGCTGTGTCAGGCCTTTATCCAGAAGCGACATTACATCTTCAACTGCGTCTATTACTTCTCCGTAAGGAATGTTCAGGGAGAGGATATCTTCCTGAGACAGAAACAGTAAGCTGTGTGCTTTCATTTTATCTCCTAAATGTCTGATTAAGGGCCAGGCCTTATTTGGAGCCTGCAGGCATGATGGTCTTGCAGGCAATTATATTGCAGCCAGAGGAAAGTACGTTCGGGATGATTATATCACCGATTTTTACCGGGGCATCAACGGAGATGCGGCGGACTTCCCGCATGCATTCAAAAAGTTTTTCCCTGGGTATGGCCAAATCGCTTCTTACGGGAAGAAGAGGTTCGGGGCCGCCATTTACCCTGACTGTAGATGTGAAGATTCTTTTCGGCTGAATAAATTCGTCGGAAGCGAACTTTTCGCCTCTTTTGCAGGAAAAACCGCTTATTGATGAGATTTTTCCATCCTCACCCGTAACTTTTATCTGGCAGCCTCTGGGGCATACCGTGCAGATAACAATCTTTTCAGACATTGTTTTTCTCCTTCTGGATTTCCCTGATTTCAATGCCGACAACATCTCCGTCCTTCAGATCACTTGTGCAGATTTTGACGTTTTCCATCTCGCCCGGATTTACCTTGAAGGCTTTGCGGCTGAGGATGATTTTGTCGTTCTGCTTTACTGCTATTTCCACATCTTTCTCAGGGGAAAGAACACGGAAAAACAGCGTAACGTCTTTTCTCTCGGGGTCAAGGGTAATGGACTGAGGGCAGATATATCTGACATTGTTAAGCGGCCTGCATTCCGCACGTCCCTGTTTTTCGGGGAAAGTTCCCATGGCATACCTTGCGGCATAGATGCCGGCGGTGCTGCTTTCTCTTGAGACATTGTCAACAAGGTCGTTTACATGGACTACGTTGCCGCAGGCAAAAACGGATTTTGCAGAGGTTTGCCTGTACTGGTTAACCTCGGGTCCGCTTGTGACAGGGCTGATCTTTATGCCTGCAACTCTGGTTATCTCGTTCTCAGGGATGAGTCCTACGGAAAGCAGCAGGGTATCGCATTCGAAGAATACGTCAGTACCTGCCTTGGGACGCTTGTTTTCGTCTACTTCCGTTACGTAAACGCCTTCAACTCTGTTGTTTCCGACTATCTTTGTCACGGTATGGGAAAGATAGAGCGGGATGTTGAAGTCGTCAAGGCACTGAACCTTGTTCCTTGTAAGTCCGGCAAGATAGTCCATGATTTCAACAACTGCAACGACTTTGGCTCCTTCCAGAGTCATGCGACGTGCCATTATCATTCCTATGTCTCCGGAACCCAGTATAACGACTTTCTTCCCTATCATCTCGTTCTGTCTGTTAATGAGCCTCTGAGCCGTTCCTGCAGAATAGACTCCGGCAGGTCTTGTACCGGGAACCTGTATCTGAGCTCTTGTCCTTTCGCGGCAGCCCATTGCAAGGACTATGCTCTTAGCATTGACCCTTACCATGCCCTTTTCCCTGCTTACGCAGACAACAGTCTTTTTTCCAAGCTCAAGAACCATGGTGTCAAGCATGACATCCACTCCCGGCTGAGCTATTTTCTTAATGAATCTTGAATAGTACTCGGGACCGGTAAGTTCTTCTCCGAAGTAACTTAAGCCAAAGCCCGGATGAATACACTGCTGAAGGATTCCGCCAAGAGCATTGTCTCTTTCAACTATGAGAACTTTGCCGGCTCCGTTTTCCTTTGCGGACAGGGCAGCGCCAAGTCCGGCAGGTCCGCCGCCAATAACAACAACATCATATTCCAGCTCAAACATAGCCTTCCCCTCTTACTTGACTCTTCCGCTGATCATATAGGAACCCTGTTCTCCCTTGATTACTTCTTCGGGAGAAATTCCCAGCTCTCTTGACAGTATCTCGATTACCTTGGGGCCGCAGAAACCGCCCTGACAGCGTCCCATTCCCGCGCGCAGGCGCCTTTTTACGGCATCTATGCTTCTTGCCGGTATAGGACTGTGGATAGCGCGCACTATTTCGCCTTCTGTGACTGTTTCGCAGCGGCAGACTATTCCTGCATAAAGGGGATCTTCCTTTATGATTGCTTCACGTTGTCCTGCATTCATTTCACAGAAACGCGGGATTCCCTTTCTTATCGGGTTGAAGGTCCTGTTGGGTTCGGCCTGCATTCCGTTCTGCAGAAGAAGCTGAACTACATAGCGCCCTATGGATGCGGAACCTGTAAGGCCAGTGGAACGTACGCCGGAAATGTTCACATAGTTTTTGACATCTTCATATACATCTATGTGAAGTCCTTCGGGGTTCCTGTTGGGCCTGAGGCCTGCAAACTGAGTTATGGTGTCGCGCAGGTTAACATTTGGGATGAGCTTTTTGACATCCAGAGCTATGCTGTCAAGCCCTTCTCTGTTTGTGGAAGTGTCTTCCTTGTCAGTGCCGTCTTCGGCAGTGGGCCCAACAAGTATGTTCCCGTGAATTGTCGGACACATGAGTTTGCCCTTTGTAAGCTTTGTGGGAACTGGAAGAACAATATGGCTGACTTTTACATTTGTAGCCTTGTCAAGAATATAGAACTGTCCCTTTCTGGGATTTACAAAGTAGTCGTTCTTGCCTACGAAGGAAGCTATCTGATCGCAGAAAAGACCGGCAGCATTGACAATGTAGCGCGCTTCAATGAAACCTCTTGCGGTTTCAGCGCCACAGACCTTACGGTTTTCAACCCTTATGCCGGTAACTTCTGTATCCAGAAGGAACTGAGCTCCGTTCTGTACCGCGTTTTCCGCATAGCCTACAACAAGAAGGAAAGGATCTATTATACTTTCCCTGGGAATATAAAGGCCGCCTCTGACTTCAGGAGAAATCTCCGGCTCCATCCTCTTTATTTCATCGGCGGAAAGATAATCAATATCGTAAACCCTGTTCTTAAAGGCCTTTTCCTTCAGAGCCGGAAGCTTTTCAAACTGCTCGTCGTTTATTGCGGGCAGAATGGCTCCTATCCGGTTGAAAGGGACATCAAGATCAGCGGCAATTTTGTCGTACATCGGATTGGCGGCAACTACAAGTTCAGACTCCAAAGTGCCGGGACTTGCATCGTACCCGGTATGTATGATAGCGCTGTTGGATCTTGAGGCCCTTCCGCCTACATCTGAATTCTTATCCACGACTATCACTTTTAGATTGAACTTTGAAAGCTCTCTGGCAATTGCACAGCCTACAGCACCGGCTCCGATGACCAACACATCCGCCTTTGGCATCTTTTCCCTCCTATTTAATGTGGAATTAATTGGAATTATACCTAGTTTTGTTGTAATTCCTGTTAAGGATATTGCGAGTATAACTAAAAGTCAACAAAATATTGTCATAATCTACTCAGCTTTAGGGGAAACTACCACAACGGAAAGGGCTGCGTTTTCCAAAAGTCCGGTCATCTCCCCGGAGATGCCGGAGTCTGTTATCAGAACTCCCACTTTTTCAAGCGAACATATGTTGCAGACTGCCGTTACGCCTATTTTGCTGCTGTCGCAGACTACTATGGAGTACTTGGCATGTTCTATCATTTCCTTCCTTATGAAGGCCTCTTCACAGTGGTAGTCCGTAATTACCAGCTCCGGTGTTATTCCGCCGGCTCCTATTACGGCTTTATCGGCATTGAATCCCAAAAGATTATTACCGGTCATGCAGCCGGAAACGGACATTTCGCCGTTTCTCAGCTCTCCGCCAAGGAGCGTCACCCTGCATCCGGGCTGGCGGGTAAGCTCGCTTGCAATAAGGAGCGAGTTCGTTATCACATGCAGGTTCTTTTTATTTCCAAGGTACTTTGCAACTTCAAGGCAGGTTGTGCCTATGTCAAAAAAGACAGTATCGCCGTCTTCTATCATGGAAGCGGCTTCCTGAGCTATTGCCTTCTTTGCCGGATAGTTCTTTTCTGCCCTGTTCATATAGGAAGGCTCTTTGCTGAACATTTCCGGCCTTACGGCTCCTCCGTAGACTCTTTTCAGAAAGCCTTCCTTTTCAAGATATTCCAAATCACGCCTGATTGTTTCAATCGATACTCTGAACTGTTTTGTCAGCGATTTTACCTTCAACGTCCTTTCGTGCTGCAGTTTTTCAACTATTCTGGCTCTTCTTTCTTCAAGCATGAATCTGAATCTCCCTGACATTAGTCTAACACTTCGATTTTAAGAAAAAAAGTGTAAATGTTTCAGTCTGTCGCTTTTGCTAAAAAAAGACGCCCGGAAGGAAAACAACCGAAGCGTCTTATAAGTTTTTTAAGGTTTTGTCAGGCCTTGCTGAACATATCCTTGCCCACCCCGCAGACGGGGCACACCCAATCATCGGGGATGTCTTCAAAAGCTGTTCCCGGAGCAATCCCGCTGTCAGGATCGCCTACCGCCGGATCATACTCATACCCGCACGCATCGCAAATGTACTTATCCATATTAATCTCCTTATATTGGGGCTCTCAGAGAGCCTTCTTCCAAAGGCCATGGAGATTGCAGTACTCGTAAACCGCTACAGGCTCATCTCCCTGTGCCAAAACGAACTCAGCCTTAGGCTCTGCGCCCGGCTTGAGGTCTTTCTTCTGATATCCGTTCTTTGTCTCAAGAATGATGAACTGGATATAGTGCGCGTCCATCATAGGATGCGCAACGGATCCGACCTGAACCTTTACAAGGCTGCCATCAACGCTTACCTCAGGTACATGCTTCTCCTTTGCCGCATCTGTTGTGTTGGCAACTACTTCAGTCATCTCAACGCCGCAGCAGACAGGTGTCGCGGCTGTCTTTTCCGTAAGAAAAGTAACAAAATTTCCGCATCTTGAACATTTGTAGAATGTCATTGCTCCAAATTCCTCCTCATCTTGTATTCCCAGTTAATGATACTTACAATCTAACATAAAAAATTGGCATCGTGTATAGCAATTGCGCTAAAAGTGAATAAGGCCTCTGTATTCGCCCTTTATTTTCTCATAGCCTTCAATTGAGCCTACATCAAACCTTTTGCCCGGCATTTCCATTGCATGTACAGCTGTTTGCGTGCAGACCCACTCTATGAAGGAGCCCGGCGCATCCGTATCGCATCCGCTTTCTATGCCGCATCTGAATAAAGGCAGATCCGATTTTTTATAAATGTAAAATGGAGGCACCGCCCACGGGCTTTCAGGGACAAGAGGCTTTTCCATCATGCTCAGAACCCTGTCGTTTTCATCTGTCCTGCATACTCCGACGCTGCAGGGTCCTTTCATATCGGGAACATAGTAGCGCATTATACAGGTGGTCCGCTTTTCATTGAAATAGCGGATAAAGGATGCGAAGGAAAAGTCTGTAAGATTATCCCCTGCAAGCACCAGAATATCATCATCAATGGAAAGTTTCCGAATGGCAAAATCAATGTCCTTAACCGCGCCAAGCCTGTTGGAATTTTCAGTGGAACCGTCATCAAGGAGTATCATTTCAAATTCCTGAGCTTTTTTACGCTCTGTCCATTTACGAAATTTTTCTATGAATTTATGATTTGAAATCACAATAAAAGAAGAAACAGAGCCGGAAGAATGAAGGTCATCCAGCATCCAGTCCAAAATAGTTTTTCCGCCCGCTTCAAGAAGAGGCTTCGGGAAATTTTCCGTAAGCGGATACATTCTGGTGGCATAGCCTGCCGCGAGAACAACGCATTTCATATCATTTTCCTCCCACTCCGTCTGCCGTGCCGCAGAGGTGGAAACTGTATTTGCCGCGAAGATTCGGAAATTCTTCAAGGTACTCTTTTTCTATTTTCTCTTTTATCGAATCGCTGAAGGACGGGTCTATCAAAGCCATGCAGCAGCCCTTGAAGCCCGCTCCTGAGAAGCGTCCGCCGTACACCCCGTCAGTGCCGGTCATTATTTCGTAAAGCTTTTTTAGCTCCGGACATCCGCTTTCATAATTGACTATGGAAGAGAGTCCGCTTTCAAAGACAAGTTTTCCGTAGCCTGCAAGGTCTCCTTTCTCCCATAAAGAAAGCCCCTTCTCCACCCTGTCCATCTCGCTGTAAAAATGAGAGCACCGCTTTCTCCATGTGAGAGGCATCCGGTCCCCGTAGCTGTCGAAAATACTTCTGTCCATCTTGCGCAGGTACATTTCGTCAAGCTTCATTCCCACTTCCATGTCCATCTCCGTCAGAAGGTCCGACACCGCATAGGAATACAGGGCAAAGGCGCTTGCCCTGCACTCGTCAACTCTGTTGTTGTAGGCAGATGTCTTCAGCGCTCTTTCAAGTCCTGAAAAAAGCACGGCAATTTTAAAATCCGGCATTTCCGCCGGAGAACCTATGTTTTTATAGCTGTCATCCAGGCAGTCCAAATAAAGAAGGCTGTCTTTTCTGCAGAGAACTTCACAGCTCTGATCAAGCTTTCCGCAGGAAACTCCCACGTATTCGTTCTCGGCCTGTTTGGCCATGTAAATATAGTCCCTGTCGGACAGATTTATGCCGTTCACGTCGCAAATGGCACGAAGGAAACAGATTATGACCGCGGCGGAGGAAGAAAGCCCTCCAATGGGAAGAGAGCCCTTGATAACGCCGCAAAGCCCGTAGCGGAGGGGATATTTTTTCGCAAGAATCCTTGTGGCGCCGCGCAGATGGTCTGCCCAGTCGTTTTGACGGTCAGGCACGTAAGAAACGTGGAACTGAGCGCGTTTGGGAAAGTTCATGGAAGAAAGTTCTATAACGCCGTTTTCCTTTACTCCGTAAGCCATGTGAACGCCGTAATTCAGCGCGAAACCGTGGATTCTGCCGAACTGATGGTCAATATGGGCGCCAAGGGGACAAACTCTGTAAGGACAGAACGCCTGCTTTGGTTCCCTGTGATAGCGCTGTTCATATACTTCTTCACATGTCATACCGCACTCCTTTTACGCTCTTCCGCGGAATTAGTGATTATTATTCCTATGCTTACAAGAAACAGCGTGAACAGATATTTAAGCTGCATAAGGTTTTCACCCAGAATCACCGCAGAGCAAACAACGCCTGAAATTGGGTTCACAAACTGGAAAGGCGCAATTTTGCTTATTGGATTGTACTTGCAGATTAAAGTCCAGATTATGAAGCAAACTGCCGAAATCAGAGCGAGAACTGTCAAAACAGCATAGCCCTGAACAGTACCTTGCACCATACGGCCGCCTGCCAGAAGCCCTATAGTCACAAGTTCCGCCCCGCCTATAAAAAGATTGAAGCCCGTTGCCAGAAGCGTATCTACCGAATTTGTAAGACGTTTTGCGAAGTTGGTGCCAAAGGCAAACATTGTCGAGCTTATGATTATGAAGCCCTCTCCAAGAAAGGTAATGGTTCCGAAGGACTCGCCAAGATAGCAGACAATAATACCGGCAAAGCCTATGGCCATCCCAATTACTTTCCTGAAGCTCATCTTTTCCGTTTTGAAAACATAGCAGGCAATAAGGGTAAGCATGAACGGCTGTATGGAGTTCACTATGGAGCTGTTTGTCCCCGAACAGTAATTAAGGGCAACATATTCAAAGAAATACACAAGTCCGGTCTGAACTGTGCCCAAAGCCAGCACTCCTCCTATCTTACCGCGCTCAAGGCGGGGAAGACGTTTATCACGTAAGGCTGAGCCTATCAGCAGCAGAGAACCGGCAATGACAAAGCGGATTCCTCCGAAAAGAAGCGGAGACGCGATACCTTCAATTGAGAAAATGCTGTAACCTTTTTTTATAAGAGGAAATGCGGAGCCCCATGCAACCTCGCATAAAATTGCCAGAATTACGGAAACCCATCTTATCGCAAAGAAATTTTTTTCGCTCTTAATCATAATACGGACGACCTGAATGATAATTAAACTATAAATCAGGCAGAATTACCATAGACAAATCGGTATGAGCACAAAATGCAATTTTAGATGGAATTTCCGCCTAAAAATACTATTTATATTGCAAACTTTCAGATTGAGGCATACCATATCCACCGAAAGATAATTTAATTATGCAATTTTAAATTGCAAAAAGGAAAATTATGAAAAAGCTGTCAATTAACAAGCTGGCTGAAACAGTAATGTCAAAAAGACGGTCCATGAATCTTACACAGTACGAGCTTTCGGAAAAAACAGGAATAAACAGAGTCATGATAGGAAGAATAGAAAACATGGACTATATTCCCTCCGTCAACCAGCTTCAGGCTCTTGGGGAGACTCTTGGCTTTGAAGTAACGGAGCTTTTTGAAGGAAGCCTGCGGAACAGGGAAAAAATCATTCCCGACAGAAAATACACAATAGCCATAGCGGGAACAGGTTACGTAGGCCTTTCGCTGGCAGTTCTTCTGGCACAGAACAACCGTGTAATTGCCGTGGACATACTCAAAGACAAGGTGGATATGATAAATATCAGAAAGTCCCCCATAAAGGACGAGTATATAGAAAAGTATTTAAGGGAAAAACGCCTTGACCTTACGGCGACCACGGACGCGGAAAAAGCTTATAAAACGGCAGATTTTGTAATAATAGCAACCCCTACAAACTATGACAGCACAAGGAATTTCTTTGACTGCTCCGCAGTTGAAAGCGTGATTGAAACCGTCCTGAAAGTTAATCCCGACGCGACAATGGTAATAAAATCCACCATTCCCGTAGGTTTTACGGAAGCGGCGCGCGCGAAATACGGGTCAGACAATATAATTTTCAGCCCGGAGTTTTTACGGGAGTCGAAGGCCCTTTATGACAATCTGTACCCTTCCAGAATAATAGTATCATGCGATAAGGATTCGGAATGCGGGGCAAAAGTGTTTGCCGCCCTTCTTCAGCAGGGAGCCTTAAAAGAAGATATAGACACTCTTTTCATGGGCTTTACCGAAGCGGAAGCCGTGAAGCTTTTTGCGAACACCTATCTTGCCCTTAGGGTCTCCTATTTCAACGAGCTGGATACATACGCTGTAACAAAAGGCCTTAATACTGAAGAAATAATTAACGGTGTGTGCCTTGACCCAAGAATTGGAACGCATTACAACAATCCGTCATTCGGCTACGGCGGTTACTGCCTGCCCAAGGACACAAAACAGCTTCTTGCCAATTTCAACGATGTACCGCAGAATATGATTTCAGCCATTGTGGATTCAAACAGAACGCGAAAGGATTTTATCGCAGACCGTATCCTGCATATGGCAGGCTACTATGACTACAAGGACAGAGGCGATTATTCTAAAAGCAGAGAAAAGGAATGTGTAATAGGCGTTTT
Source organism: Sphaerochaeta sp. (assembly GCA_052170315.1). Taxonomy (GTDB): domain Bacteria; phylum Spirochaetota; class Spirochaetia; order Sphaerochaetales; family Sphaerochaetaceae; genus UBA9732. The sequence goes on along the minus strand of JBQNAT010000009.1, from coordinate 74,750 downwards.
CAGGCTTACCATGAAATCCAATTCCGACAACTTCAGGCAGTCATCCATTCAGGGAGTAATGAAGCGCATCAAAGCTAAAGGAGCTAAGGTCATTATTTATGAACCTTCAATAAGAGACGGTGAAACCTTCTTCGGCTCAAAGATTATCAACAATCTGGAGGATTTCAAAAAGCAAAGCCACGCGATAATCGCAAACAGATACGACAGTTGCCTTGACGATGTTAAAGATAAGGTCTTTACGCGAGATATCTTCAAACGTGATTGACCGCTATCTTATAAAAATCCCTATACCACTCCGCGAAGCGTCTCAGGCCTTCTCTTAAAGGAGTTGAGGGCTTAAAACCGTAATCTCTGAGCAGCGGCCGACAGTCCGCGAAAGTTACAGGCACATCCCCCGCCTGCATTGGAACAAGTTCCCTGTGTGATTCAAAATCATAGTCTTTCGGCAAAACTTTCGCTCTCAGAAGCTCTTCCTGCAGGATTGTTACAAAATCAAGAAGGTTTTCAGGATTCTGGTTGCCTATGTTGTATACGGCATAAGGCGGAACCGGAAGGCCGTCTTCACCGTTACGTTTTTCAGGGGCCCCCGCCATCACTCTCTTTACACCCTCTACAATATCATCAATATAGGTAAAATCCCTTTTACAGTTCCCGTAATTGAAAATCTTTATCTTTTCGCCTTTGATAAGCTTGTTTGTAAAACCGAAATATGCCATATCCGGCCTCCCCGCAGGTCCGTAGACGGTGAAGAACCTGAGCCCGGTTGAAGGGATATTGTACAGCTTTGAATAGGAATGAGCCATAAGCTCGTTGCTTTTCTTTGTGGCGGCATACAGCGATACCGGATTGTCAACCTTATCATCGGTGGAATAAGGGACCTTTTTGTTGGAGCCGTAGACAGATGAAGAGGAAGCGTAAACAAGATGCTCAACTTCATCGCTGTTATGCCTGCACGCCTCAAGAATATTGTAAAAGCCTATTAAATTAGACTCTATGTAAGCCTGAGGATTTGTAATTGAATACCTTACCCCTGCCTGCGCGGCAAGATTGACAACAATCTGAGGGTGATACACGGAAAACAGGCCATCAACAGTCTCTTTATCCCCAAGTTCTCCGCGTACAAAAACATACGATGAAGACCTGTGTTTTCCGGCTTCTTTTTCAAGCCGGTTTAAACGCCAGTTCTTTATTGAAACGTCATAATAGTCGTTAAGGTTATCCATTGAAACTATTTTGACAGGTTCAACGGACTTTAAAAGTTCATGTATGAGATTTGAGCCTATGAAGCCCGCGCCGCCTGTCACCAGTATTGTTTTTCCGCGAAGTTCAATTTTGTTCATGAAACAAGACTACTTCATTTTATGCGCGGGCTCAAGGTAAAAATTCACTGCTTATTAAGAGCTGTACCTTCGTAGAATACCTTTTTGCCGTTTTCGTCGGTAACTGTCATATACAGAACATTGTTTTTCTCGGAAAACTTAAGGTTCCATTTATCGCCGGAACCAAGAACAATTGTCCCGTATTCTCCCTTAAGCGCAATATCGGCGCCTTCTATAACCTTATTATCTTCTGAAAAGATAAGCACCGTGCAGATTCCCGTTTTCGCGTCATAGCCTGTTACCGCAATTACAGGCGCCGTCATTCCCGCAAGAATGCCGTTGTTTGAGTCATCTGTCATAGGTACCCACCGCAAATTTGAAAGACGGGCTTTCCAGTACATTGTCTTCTGCTCCACAGTCATTTCCGGTTCAGAGCCTGAGCTGTCCTGTGCGCAGGCAAAGCAGCCGACAAGTATGGAACACACAAGCAAAACGCTTATAAAAGTAATCCAGCTGACCCTTCTTACCTTTTTCTTTTCATTATCATCAAGATTTACAAGTTTCTGTTTCTTCAAATTCATGGCAGTCTCCTTCTCAGCCGCTTTGTAAACGCTTTCCCGCGAAATAAGACGGGAGCCTGCAATAAGCCTGCCTTAAGCTTAATGCAGACTCCCAAAGTTATGCCGAATTCAGGTAGCTGCAGCAAAACAAAATTAAGGGGAAATAGGCTTCAGCACATAAAACCGGACATAAAACAAAAAAAGAACATCCGAAGATATTCCGGATGAGCTTAAAAAAAGAGCGAAGGAAAAAGAAACTGTTATTCGCCGCGGTATTTATCGAAGCTGCAAAATCAAGGAAGGAAACCCCCCCCCCGCAAATTTTCAACTGTTACCACATAAACCGGCGCATAAAAGAAATTCATGCTTAAAGTCTAATAAAGCCAATTTCAAAGCGGCAAGCGAAACCCGGCGCAAAAGCAGTACGAATTGTGTGGTATTTTCATTTGCTGCAACAAATTTTAACATATTTTCATTAAACTGTTTTCATAAATGAAAAATACCGTTATGGCAGTTCTGATTAAGCCTCCAATTAAACCGGGCAATGAACGCGTAGATTTTGCGTCTTTAATTTAATCTTAATAAGGGACTACAATATGCACCGGAAGTTTTCATGTTCCGTTATGCATACGGTTTTGAGTTCACAGAGCAAACTATCCATAGCCGCCATTACATGCGGTCTTGTGTCACCGCAGACAAGAACTGTCATGATAATACCGCCCAACCGAAGTTTTCCTTCATTAACCGCAATGCGAACATAACTGACACCGTCCATTCGCAAAGCTTTGGCTCTAGCTTCAAGAACCTTTGAATTGTCAAACCGCACATCCATTGAAATGACACAATCCGACACAATATTTTCTCTTACCTGTTTTCTGGCAGTAGCTCTTACAGTTCCAACATGAAACAGGTACATACCGTTTTTTGCATTTTCATCAAAAGAAATCGCTTCTGAAAGCCACTCATCAAGCATTGAAATCCCTCTTAAAGTCCCCGCGACTTCCACCGGTCTTTGAATCCAGTTTTATATCAGTTATAACAATGTCCCGCTGCACGGCTTTGCACATGTCATACACAGTCAACGCGGCGACAGAAACCGCTGTAAGCGCCTCCATTTCAACACCGGTGCGCCCCGAACATGAAACGGAAGCGGAAATCTGTACACAACATTTGGATTCATTAAGAGCTATATCCAGAGATATTCCGTCAGTTACTACATTGTGACACAGCGGAATAAGGTCTGAGGTCTTCTTAGCGCCCATTATTCCCGCGACCCGGGCAATTGCAAGAACATCACCCTTTTTCATGCCGCCGGATTGTATCAGATTGAACGTTTTTTGTGATACCATGACCATACATGAGGCAGATGCCGTACGAGAACTTATATTTTTTTCTCCGACATTGACCATCAGAACATTGCCACTGTTATCAAAATGCGTAAAATCCGTCTCCATAATCATCCTCCTATCTGGTTCATGGTCCGACCCGCATGGCTGAAAAGCTCTGCTCCCAGGATGTCATGTTCATGCGGTTTGCTCAATATCGCCGCTTTAATAACCTCTCTCATTTTCTCATACGGAAGCCCTTTTATGGAATATTCGCGACTTGAGTGCAGACACGGCTTAATATTTCCGTCCGCCGTGATTCTTATTCTGTTGCATGAAGCGCAAAATGAATTGCTCAACGGTTCTATCAGCCCTACCTTACCCAAAGCTCCGTCAAAACTGTAGTTCAGCGATACTCCGTCAACCCCATCTTTCACAAGTTCCGGTATGGAATCCAAAACCGTTCTGCCGGACACAAATGCGTTTTGAGGAAAGAAAAAACTCTGCCCCATTGGCATGAGTTCAATAAATCTTACATCTATCGGGTACTCCATTGTCAGCATCGCGAGATTTTTAACTTCATCATCATTGAAGCCACCAATAAGAACGGAGTTGACTTTAACTTTTTCAAAACCGGCATTAAGAGCGCATTCCAAACCTTTGATTGCATCATCCAGACAACCCATGCGTGTCATATACGCATACCTTTCAGGTCTGAGAGTATCAAGACTTATGTTGACTCTCCTCACGCCGGCTTTAACCAAATCCGATGCGAAAGGCGGAAGCATTATGCCGTTGGTGGTAATACAGACTTCATCAATTCCGGCTATGGATGCAAGACGCCCGCATATGTCAACTATGCCACGCTTTACAAGCGGTTCACCGCCTGTAACTCTTATTTTGTGAATACCTAACGAAGCACAGGCCATAGAGGCAGTCACCATCTCTTCTATTGTGAGCATTTGTGAATGCTCTTTAAGCTTTATGCCACTTTCAGGAATACAGTATCTGCACCGCAGATTGCACCTGTCAGTGACTGAAAGCCTTAAGTAATCTATTTCTCTGGAAAAACTATCACGCAAGTTACTCCTCCAGAAGAAGCGCGCACCTTTCACTGTTTGGAGCCGCAAAGACTTCTTCTGTGGCACCACCTCTTATTATTCTTCCGCCATCCATAACATATAGACGCGAACACATTTTTCGCACCTCGCTTTGGGAATGCGTAACAAGCAGAGCTCGGCGCCCTATCTTCTCAAGCAAATTGGAAAGCTCTTTTTGAAGCCCTTTCCTTAAATATGAGTCAAGCGCGGAAAACGGCTCATCAAGCAAAAGAAGGTCGGGTGAGCTCACAAGCATTCTGGCTATAGCGGTTCTCTGAGTTTGTCCGCCGGACAACTGATACGGCATATGGTCGTCCAGGCCGTCAAGATGCAGCAATTCAACCATCTTTTGATACCTTTCTTCTTTAACTTGCCGGTCTTTTACGCTGACAAGCCCGCACATTATGTTTTTCCTCACGTTCATCGTAGGAAACAAAGCATAGCTTTGGAAAAGATACCCCACATGCCTGTCCTGAGGTCTTACGCAGATACGTTTGTCACTGTCGTAAAGAATTCTGCCATCAAGTTCAATATGACCGCAATCAGGAGTCATAATTCCGGCTATGCACTTGAGCGTTATGCTTTTCCCACATCCGCTTGGTCCTAAAAAACCTGTAATCGGGTCATCCGTTTCAAAGACCGAATCAAGCAAAAAAGTTCCAAGCCGTTTGTGAATGTCAACTTTCAAACTCATTTTCTGTTCCTTTCTCTCCCGGACTTTGATTCAAGCAGGTTGACAGACAGAAGCACAACTGCGCTTATGGCAAGATTTATCATAACCCAAACGAATGCCTGAGATTCATTGTCCGTTCTCCACAACTGATAGACTGTTGTGGATATGGTTGCCGTTTTTCCCGGAGTATAACCTATAAGCATGCTTGTCGCGCCATATTCTCCAAGAGCCCTTGCGAACGCCAGTACCACACCGGCGGTTATGCCCTGCCTGCAGGCAGGCATGCGCACATGCCAGAATATGAATGAGTTGCGAAGTCCCAGCGTCTGCCCCGCCTCCTGAAGAGTAACATCAAACGACTCAAAAGCTCCCCTGGCAGTCCTGTACATCAATGGGAAAGCAACTACCGATGCGGATATTATTCCTCCATACCAGGTCATTACAAATCTTATTCCGAATTTTGAAAGAAAAACGCCAATGGGAGTTCTGGCTCCAAATACCAGAATCAGAAAAAAGCCGACAACGGTTGGTGGAAGCACAAGGGGAAGAGTCAGGAAAACATCAAGCATGCCTTTAATCAGCCTTGGAAGCTTCGCAACATAATAAGCAAGCAGAATCCCTGTGAAATAAACAATGATAGACGCAAAAAAAGCTATTCTAATTGAATTTAATAGAGGAAACCAATCCATACTGTTCTCAACACAAAATCGTGCATACATAAAAGTATGCACGATTATTGCCGGGCAATGCCGTCAGAGCGCCGATGCGAATCCGACACTTTCAAAAACTTTCATTGCTTCCGAAGTCTTAAGATATGAAAGGAAAGCCTTTGCGGCATCGCTGTTCTTTGCGCCGGAAAGAACTGCGGCAGGGTATATAACCCTTCCTCCGGTCATATTTTCTGTAGCGGTATCAACAACTTCAAGTCCCGCGCTGAAAGCGTCGGTAGCGTATATAATACCACAGTCCACTGAACCGGCGGATACCTGCGTTGTAACTTCCTTTACGTTAGAGCCGTACGTCAGGTTCGCGGACACGGCTTTTTCGTCAATTCCGAAATATGAGAAAATCTTCTGGGTGTACTGACCAACCGGAACATCGCTGTTTCCTATGGCAAGGAAAACCTTACCCTCTTTCAGAAGCTCGGCGACCTGGCTGAATGACTTTATCCCCTTTGGATTACCGGAAGGAACCGCAAGAGCTGTTTTGTTCTCAAGAAGACTCACCTCTGTTGTAACGTCTATCAGGTTCTTATCTTTCAGCGCCTTCATCTGCTTTGTAGCGGCAGAGATAAAAAGGTCGCAGTCGGCTCCCTGCTCTATCTGCGTCTTGAGCGTTCCGCTTGAATCAAAGTTATACACTATTGATACGTTCGGATTTTCGCTTTCGTACTGAGACTTGATAGTTTTCATGGTCTCTGTCATTGATGCGGCGGCGAAAACAATAAGTTCCGTCTTGTCGACTTTTGCTTCATTTGAAGCCTGGGCGAACACGGTAGCTAGAGAAATTACGGAAATCAGCATAATAACAATCCCCTTCTTCATTTCTTCCTCCAAAAATAATATTTACGAATCAAGTTTTTCACCCCTCAGCAGTCCTAATGCATGAGGGAGTGCTTCTATGATTGCATCCATTGATTCAATACAGGCTTTTGGACTTCCCGGAAGGTTTATAATAAGGCAGGTTCCTCTTATAACAGAAACTCCACGTGACAGCATTGCATGGCTTGTTTTATTTAAACTTGTTATTCTTATAACCTCAGAAATTCCGGGTACGGCTTTAGTTGCCACATTAAGCGTAGCCTCCGGCGTTACGTCGCGTGGCGCAACACCGGTCCCGCCCGTTGTAATAACAAGATTCACCTTCAGAGAATCGGCCATATCAATAAGACTCTGTTCTATAACCCCAAGCTCATCCGGCACCACTGAATATTTTGTTACGTCAAAGCCATTATTTTTCAAATATTCAATGAGAAGAGGCCCGCTTTTATCCGGACGCTCGCCTGAAAAGGAGCGGTCGGAAACAGTCAGAACACCAGCAGAAAACGCCATTTCAGACCCCTTTCCCGAAACTGCAGTTCGGGAAATGGCACGGCTTGCAATTTTGGCAAAACCCACCATGTCCAAGTCCTGCAAGATACTGTGACGTTACCGGAATATCAGCCATTATCCTTGGAAGAACCAAATCAAAAATTGTTCTCTTCGAATACATCACACACCCCGGAAGACCGCATATCGGTTTTCCATCAGGCATATAGCCCATTAAAAACATGGCACCGGGCAGGACGGGAGCTCCATAGCTTACAATTCTGGCTCCGCTGTTTTTTATCGCAAGCGGAGTTTTATCGTCAGGGTCTACACTCATGCCTCCGGTACAAATTACCAGCTCCACATTTTTGTTTTTTAATACATCCGCTATCGCGTTTTCTATGTTAGTGTTGTCATCGTCAGACACTCTGTGCTCTATCATTTCACAACTATATTCTGAAAGCTTTTGCGCAACCGTGGGAGTAAAAGTGTCTTCAATTCTATGGTGGAAGACTTCATTACCTGTTGTAACAACAGCATATTTTCTTGAACGAAATGGAATAACATTCAGAAGCGGGCTACTTCCCGCAACAATCTTCGCAGCTTCCATCAGCTCTTTTCCTATCACAAGGGGAATTACCCTCATGCCTGCGAGTTTCTGTCCATTTCTAACCGCGAACCCTGAAGGAATTGTCGCGACCATCATCTGACCCAAACTGTTTAGCGCTCTCAGACGCTCTACATCTGCCATAAACAGCCCGTCACAGTTTGCAACAAGTTCTATCTTTCCCTCCTTGACAGGGCTTGAAGCCATGTTGCAACCTTGACAAATGCCTCTGAGAACTTCAGCGGCATTGTCCTCATGAAGAGTATTTTCATTGGTTTCCCAAACATAAAGGTGATCTTTACCCAAACTCAGAAGAAGCGGAATATCTTCCTTAGTTACAATGTGACCCTTACGGAACACAGCGTCTTTTACAACACCTTTAACGATTCTTGTTATATCATGGCATATGACACAACCAACCGCGTCATTCGTATTTACAAGCTGCATTTTCCATTCATTTTTCATTAAGATAATGGTATTACAATGCGTTGAAAATGGCAAGCGCATATCAAAAACAATTCCGTGCCGGCAGTAACATAGATTGTCACATTAAAAGAGAGGAAAAATAAGAAGCCTTACCAGACCTATGGCAAGATTGATTTCAACCTTGACAAGGTGTAGCTTGTCCCTTAATCAAGGGAGCGCACAAGCCGGATACCGAAGGTGTTGTAACCTTCTGACGGGATACTTAAGGCGCCGACGTGGGACGATTTAATGTGGTAATCAGGGCTTTCCCAGCTGCCACCGCGAAGATAATTGTAGGAGAATGAGCCTCCGGTCTCGTCCCAGCACCACTCATACACATTGCCGCTCATGTCATACAATCCCAGTTCGTTGGCAGCTTTCTTACCAACTTCATGGGTCTTGCCCCCGCTGTTGTCGCTATACCACGCGACAGCATCGGGGTTGTCCCCGCCCGCGTATATGTAGCCCCGGCTCAGGGTTCCACCCCGCGCCGCGTACTCCCACTCATCCATGGTGGGCAGCCTGTAGCCGTTGGCATCGGGATTTATTGTCACAGTAGTAAAACCGCCGTATTGCATATTACCTAAAATATAGTATTCAATAAACCCATTTTTTTTACTAAGTTGGTTGGCAAACGCAACGGCATCATACCAACGTACCGTTTCAACCGGACGCTTCTTCTGATTCTCTCCGGAAGCCGGATTGTCGCTGAAAGAAGAAGGCTTATTGTTAAAATTCCATTCATTATTCTCCATAACCTCTTCATAAAGTTCCTGCGTCACCTCATATTTTCCCATGAAAAAGCCGGTTAGTGTAACATCTACATCATCTATTCCACCCCGTCTCATCTTCATAGTGCCACCCTCAACTTCCACCACCTCATAAGGAAATCGCTCTGCAACCTTTGTTTTCTCAACGCCATCAATCCATCCTTCCCTTGTGAGAATGAAGATATAGGTTTTTCCGATTTCTTTATCAAATGGACTTGCGTAAATTGTCCAATTTGCAGCTCCTTGCTTCTTATACTTTACTGTAAAGCCGGAGGGAGCTTTTACTGTTATTTGGGTCTTTCCATCCTCTATTTCACTTTCTTTAAGTTTAGGTGCTTTTAGTGTGTAAGCAGATTCCTGAACAGCGCTTCTCTTCTTTCCCGGCTCTATGGCTATGACCTTGATGGTCATGCTCTTATTCACGGCAATCGGGCTATTGTAAAAAACAGTTGTGCCGGTATTGGGAGACGGCTCCGTGTTATCTGTCGTGTAGTAAATCTTAGCTCCGTCTGCTGCGCTGAGGGTTACAGTCTTCTCCTCGTTGTAGGTTCCTCCTTCCAGGTTAAATGTTACATTATCTGAGACCGGAATGTTTACACTCTGGCTTACGATATCACTGTCTGCAAAGCCATCCCTCTTAGCCACCGCCTTTAGCGTAGCGCTATCTGTCACTGTAACTTCTCCATTTTGTGGCACTGTTTCATTGGGCGACCCTCCTCCTGTTGAATAGTAAAGACCTGCTTTCTGAGAAGCGCAGCTTATTGTGTAGATAATGCCTTCGTCTATCTTCTCTTTTTCTGTGATGGTCGGCTTTTGAAGCTTCAGTGTGAATGTCCTGTTCGCTATCGGGCTGTCAGCATATCCCATTCCCCGGGCTTTGACCTTAATGGTGGAGCTTTGATTTATGATGACGTTATTGCCCTCGGTATCAGGTTCTCCGGCTCCTGTTGTATACAAATACCCAGTTGCATTGGGGCTTTGGAAGGCTACGGTGACAGAATCATCATACTTGTCGCCTTCCCAAGGAGCCGGTGTTACGTTAATCTCCGGACTCTGCAGCTGGATGACCGTTATTGTTTTTTCAGTCACGAAACTGTCAGACACTCCATCATCAGCAAAGAATTTAGCCTTGAACGTATAAGCGCCTGCGCTCTTCAGTTCAATTTCCATGGTTTGACCGGCTGTAACTGTGTCAGGCGTCGAACTGCTTGGATTCTGCCCATCTTTCGTATATCGAACAACTCCGCTTCCGCTTGGGGCAATTATACTGATTTTCTTTCCTCCCGGGATGTCTTCTTCAGTTATCCGGGGAGCTTCCAATGCAAATACATACCGACCGGAATCCGCCACATCGCTGTCCGCCTTGCCCATTTGCCTTGCGAAGGCATAGATATTGGAAGTTGAACTCAGGGTTATGGGGTTTCCTGTCAGCTTAATGTAATTATCCTTGCCGGGGTCACTTTGGCCTTTTGCATAGTAGATATCCCCGCCTCCGCTGTGGGAGATGGTAATCTCCTGAGGTTCTGAGTATGTGCCCTGCGGGGTGGGATTGAAGGCCGGAGCCTCGCAGGAAGAGACTTCAACGGACTTCTCGGCAATCCTGCTTGGGGATACAGAATCCGCATATGATCTGGCCTTTATGGTATGAGTCTTCACCGTAGTCAGGGGCAAGTCTTCATAGGTGCCGCCTGCGATACTGTTCGGGCTCCCGCTGTCGGGTTCAGTGCCGTCTGTCGTGTAGTATACAGTCACGCCCTCAGGCGCCGTTATCCTCAAACGCTTGCCCCCTATGATGTTTTCCGGCTCACCTATCGTCGGGGCCTGCGCAAGTATTTTGTAGGTGCGCTCGGCCGGCTGGCTCTTGATTTTGCCGGTCTGCTTCGCCCAGGCGTACAGACGCACGCCGTCCTTGCTTATCGTCAGCGTGCCGCCGTCGGTTATCGGCGTTTCGACACCGTCATCTCCAAGACGATAAGACAGTTTCACCGTGTCCGGAGCAAGACCCGCGGGCGCCGAAATGGTTACGGTCACCTGCTTCTCGTACCCGTCGGTTCCGGGCTCAGGGCTTATGCGCGGGGGCGGCGTCAGGTCTGCGTCTACCTTATATACAGCCACGTCCGATTTTTTGAATCTGTCCCTTCTGGCGAAGGCCCACACCCACTTGCCGTTTTCGCTTTCATGAGAGCTTCCCGTCATCTGCGTAAACAAGCTTTCGTCCGGCTCTGACTCCGTGTCGCTTGACGCGACCATAATTACGGCTGAAGCCGTGTTTGACTTGATGTTCAATGTGGTCGGGGTTTCAGAATCGGGGGTAATGGAAGGTTTAGCGGCCTTGAAGCCGTAAACCTGCTGCACTGTGTCCGAATCGGCGAAGCCGACCTTCCTCGCGTATGCTCTCACGACCGTGCCGTCGGTAAAGGAGCCCGGCGAAGGAACAGAAACATTGAAAGGATTGTCCTCGGGAGTTTCCTTCTGGACGTCGTTCACATACCAGACTATCCGTGAGCCCTCGACACCTGAGATTGTAAGCGCCGCAAGAGCGTTATCGTACTCTCTGCCGACCGGATTGAATGACGGGCTGTCCGCCCTGGCCACAGTCACTGTCTGCTCATATATGTCCGAGTCCGTCAGGTTCTCCTTCACCGCAACAGCCTTCAGCTCGTACGAGACCGCATCCGTGAAATCAATACCGCCCTCCGGATATGGGGTCGATGATGATGTCGGCGCCTCGCCTTTGGTTGTATAGTATATCACGGCCCCGGCTGTGGCGGTCGAAAGTTTCACCTTCCTGCCGCCTTCGATGTCCTCTATAAGGCCTTCGGGCTTCAGAACCTGAACCTTGTAGCTCCGGCTCACCTTGAATGAGTCCTTGAAGCCGTCCTTTCTGGCCACGGCGCTTATCGTGTCGTTTCTATCCAAAGAAACGCTCTGCGGTGACGGACCGCTTCCGCTCCTGCCGCTCTGCGTCTCCCATTTTATGGTTTCCCCTTCACCGCCGCTTATGGACACCGTCAGCTCCCCGGCTGCGGTGAAGCCGTCAGGTTTGTCAAACACGGGTCTGTCAAGGCGGCCGGTCCCTAGAACAAGAGTCCTCACCTCGGAAAGTCGCCATCCTTCCTTCCATCCGATGGCCTTGACCGTGACACCGCTCTCCTCCACGTTGAACTCCACGGTGTAGAGCGTTGAGCTTAAGCCTCCCCGTGAAGGCTCCGTGCCGTCGGTGGTGTACCATATCTCACAGCCGCCGGTCGCGCTGCTAAGCTTCACCTTGTAGCCGTCACCAGCAGGTTCTTCGTCTATGTCGGGCGTGCTGACAATGGCTTCATATCTCACGCTCACGGTGAATGCGGCGCTGAGTCCCGCACCGTCAGTGTAGCTGAATGTTATGTCTTTGGTCTCCCCTGTGCTTACCGCCGTGGAGCCGGCTTCATTCTTTATATTCGCCCATGCCTCCGCGGGGATGTCCTTCTCTCCTGTTATCGAATACACAGCCTTGAAGGATGAGACTCCGCTCTCAACCTTGTGGGTTACCCCTTCATGGCCTGCGCTCAGCTGCGAGAGATTGGTAACATCCAGGCTCTCGGAGAAGCCGGCCAACGTCACGCTGGCAACAGACGGCTCCACCTTCAGGAGCATGTCCTGCGCAGTGTAGCTTACAGTTGTCCGGAAGGCCACATCATAGTCCTCCCCGCTGTACAGCCATTCGATGTCCCTACTAGCCCCACTTGACACCTTCCTGTTCTCTTCGCTAGAGAGGATACGTGTCCTTGCCTTAAGCTCGTCGGACTTTATTACCCTACTGTCATCCTTGTCGGGCCCAAGGAGCGTTATCTCGCTCAAGGCCCCTTCCGTGACAGTCAAGGCCTTGTTCCCGTCACCGTTAATGAGAATTCCGATGTCGTTTATGTCCACGCTTGAATCCGGACCCTCCAGCCTGACGCTGAGATTCCGTTCCTTTATGCTGTAGTTGTTCTCATAGACTACTTCTATCCCTACATCTGCGCTCAGCTTCATCTCCTTACCGCTGTACCGCAGGGTAAGTCGCTGGTCTTTTTTCCCCGCTATCACTTTCACAGCCCCGGAATTGCCCTGGGCATCAAGAATCTCCAGGTCCTCATGGGTTATGGGCAAATTATCCTTCGGGGCTTTCAGAAATATGACATCAACGCTTTCCAGCCCCGCTTTCTTGAGAATTTCCTTCGTTAAAGTCAGCTCATAGTGGTTTTCCTTTAATTCCAGGTGCTTCGTTGACGGCTCGATGGACAGTATTCGTTCCTCCGGCTTGAACTCCATATTGCACGTGCAAAGCACCGTCATCGCCACCATCAGCAGCGCCGTCATCATCGCACGCTTCCATATGCTTCCTGCATTCCGTTTCATCATAATATCCCCGCAATCAGATAACGCATCCTTATCCGCACACCCACGCTGCCGCGGTATCCCGGCACATGCATGTACATGCTCTCCATTCCAAGGCTCATGCTCCTGCCAAGCATCGTCTCAAAACCCAACCCTCCAAGAAGAGCGTAAATACCTGTGTTCACTCTCTTTCCGGGGTCATCCTTCTCCTTCCTCACGGGCACCGAGGTCTCCACCCCGCCGAAGACATATGCCTCGCTGCCCTTTCCAACGGCGAAGGCCGCATCCAGCCTGGCCCCCGTGCCCATTATGTGGTTCAGAGAGCCAAAACTCATCTCGTTCCAATGAGTCCCGCCCGCGGCTGTTCCGGGGGGATTTGAGGTGTTCTCGCTGTAAAGATGAGGCGAATATATGCCGTAGACCTCAAGCCCTATGGATACGCGGGGAAATGCCGCCATTCGGACGGAATAACCGGCCGTAAGCGCAGGAACAAGCGGGTCATAGCCGTACCATAAGCTGTGATTGGCGTAGTCAGTCACGGCCATCCCCGCTCCCAGTGCAAACGTCAGACCGTGCTTCAGTCTGCCCTTTAATGAGAAGGGTTCTTTCGCCGCCATTGCCTTCGGCTCTATCGCCTGCAGCTCCGTTTCCGGGTCGGATTGGACTTCGGCTTCCGGCTGCACTCCTGAAGGCTGCTGCTCCGGACCGGATTGGACTTCGGCTTCAGGTTGCGCTCCTGAAGGCAGCTGCTCCGGTTCGGATTGGACTTCGGCTTCCGGTTGCGCTCCTGAAGGCGGCTGCTCCGAACCGGATTGGACTTCGGCTTCCTCCATATTCGGGGTCGGGAACTCGTCAAGCTCCCCGTCTATCCGGAGCATGATGACAGGCAATACGTTGATTGTCACGTATTTAAGGATTATCGTACTGTCAGCCATCGGGGTCTCGCGGCAACCCAACGCGGTCATATCGCACAAATCATGATTGAAAGTGCCTGCCATGGTCTCATTTGCGTATATGTTTGGCGCGGGCGGGTTCGCGACGAAAAAGCTTTTCGGCACCTTTAAGGTTATGGGATTGTGCACGCTCACGGGGTTTTCTTTCCGCGCTGTAAGGTTATACGTTTGTTCCACGCTGTCAGAAATATCGGTCATCACATTGAATTCAGGATGCCCGGACTCTTCTCCCTGTATGGAATCAGCGCTATCCGCTTCCTCCTGAAAAGAGTCGGCAAACGCTGACTCGCCAGGCTCGTCCGCGCAGGCTACGACTACGGCTCCGTCAATGACTTCTCCGTCATCACCCGCCTGCCCGGAGACATCAATCCCGGGGGAACTATCCTCCGGATTAACATGCCCGTCATTGGTATTCCCGGCATTCAAAGACGCGAACTCGCAGAATATCATGCAGGTGGAAACACCCACCATTATGATTCCGATTATTATCATAGCTATACTCAGTCCCTGCTTGGAATCAACACGCAAATGAAGCCTCCGTTTCAAAAACCTCTATTATTATAATATCACAGTAAAATAATTTAATGCAAGGCAAAAAAGCTCCCAAAACAATCATATCATGGCAAATAAAGAAGAAGATTCGCATACGGGGACATCAAGCGCCATATGAAGGCAAATGGAAAAGCCTTTTTCACGGATACAAAATCACCTCATACCCACCTTTGATATGCCCGGATACACATTCGGAAATATTCAGGGAGAGGATATCTTTAAGAGAAATATCTTCTTGTGATATAAACAATAAACTAAAATGTTTAATTGAGGGTCGGCCTTATTGGAAGCCTGCAGGCATGATGGTTTTGCAGGCAATTATATCGCAGTTAAGGAAAAGCATGTTCGGGATGACTATATCATCTATTTCTACCGGGGTATCTGCGGAGATGCGGCGGACTTCCCGCATGCATTCAAAAAGTTTCTCCACGGGTATGGACACTTTTTACGGGAAGAAGAGGTTCGGGGCCGCCCTTTTTTGATGTAAAATTACGTAAGTACAGATACTAATACATCAGCTATTCATTAATATTTCAAGCATGTTTTAGAACATGTTTTAGAACACAACACCACAAGTAAACTTACTTTTTATTACTTTTTGCCACCTCAACTACTGAAGTCACAAGACCGGCAAGAGCCTGGATGTCTGAAGGGATAATAATCTTTGTACTTTGCCCGTCAGCTACTTTTTCCAGAGCTTCAAGGCTGCGCATTTTTACAACGTAATCATCTGCCTGAGCATCCTTTATCATTCGTATACCGTCAGCCTTTGCTTTTTGTATTGCAAGGATTGCGGAAGCCTCGCCTTCAGCCTTTTTAATTGCAGCTTCCTTATCAGCTTCGGCTTCAAGAATCAAAGACTGTTTGTGACCTTCCGCCACAAGGATAGCGCTTTGTTTCTTACCTTCAGCGACAAGAATAGATTCTCTTCTCTCTCTTTCGGCCCGCATCTGCTTTTCCATTGCTTCTTTAATTGCATCGGGCGGTATTATATTTTTAACTTCAACACGGTTAACCTTAATGCCCCACGGGTCTGTCGCTTCATCAAGTATTCCGCGCATTTTTGTATTAATTACATCACGGCTTGTAAGGGTCTCATCCAGTTCAAGTTCACCTATTATATTTCTCAGTGTCGTAGCGGAGAGATTTTCCAGTGCCCCTTCCGGATGCTCTACTCCGTATGTATACAGTTTGGGGTCTGTTATCTGAAAATAGACGACTGTATCAATAGACATTGTTACGTTGTCTTTTGTAATAACAGGCTGCGGAGGAAAATCAAGAATTTTTTCTTTCAAGGATACTTTTCTTGCAATCCTGTCAATAAACGGCATCTTAACATGGAGTCCAACTTTCCAGGTAGTTGAATAGGCGCCCAGTCTTTCAATTACATAGGCTTCAGCCTGCGGAACAATTCGGACATTGAAAAGAATAATCAACAAAATAACTATGAAAATTACTATAAAAATATAGAACATTATTTATCATCTCCTTTAGATTCAAGCATGATTGTGTTTCCTTCAACGGAAACCACTTTACAAATTGCGCCTTCTTCAATTTCTGTTCCGTCATTGGAATAAGCGGTCCAGATTACTCCGTTTTTACTTCTTGCCTCACCTTTCTCAAAAGCTTTAATTCTCTTAGTTACAACGACTTTCTGACCAATGATTGCGGCGAAATTAGTAGGTTTGTTTAACTTTAGCACCTTAATTGCGAAAGGCCTTGTCGTTAACAACAGGAAAATTGTTAAACAGAGAAAAATTAAAATCTGCCATTTGAGAGCAAGTCCGGTTCGAGAAACGAAAATCAACACAAGAGCGCTGATTGCGCCCCAAATTGTTGTAAGTGCCAGCGTGCAAGCTTCTATTGTGACCAATAAGACAAATACACCCAGCCAAATCCATGACATAATTGGTATTAAACTTTCCATTGCTTTATTATTGCATGACAGAAGAAAAAATAAAATACACGATAGAATAATTCACATGGTATGACCCGTAGGCTTTGGCTAAGGTTTGTTGCTTTTACCTTTTCAATTGGCTGTCATTCCATATACAAAGAACAATTACTGTTGGAAAGTTAAGCTAAAAGAAAACTGTACTGAATATCAGTCAGTGTTCAGGGAAAGTGTTCCCGGAATCAGGCAGAGAAAAAGATATTGTCATGGTTTATCGTGCAGTGGAATGAAATCTGTAATGGTTATCTTGGCAATGGGAATTGAAGTGTCGCCTGAATCAACGCATAGGGAACAGAAAGTGTCCTGAAATTCCTCAGCATATCAATCATTTTGGATTGTACACTGAAAATTTTTCGTTGAACCCTACATTATTTTCACTATTAATGAGAGGTTTTGATGCATTAGACATATTTTTCACTATATCTGAAAACTTTGCTTGACTTTCAACACATCTTTCAGTTTAAATAACCACAGAGGCGAGAATCATGATAGTTCGGGATCATTACATCAACCAGATAAGACCTTTCTATGAAAGTGATCTGATTAAAGTCATTACAGGAATACGCCGATGCGGCAAATCCGTAATCCTTTCTCAAATAGCAGAAGAACTCCAAGCTGAAGGAAAATCTGTTCTAGTAATCAACTTTGAGAATATAGAGTATTCGACACAGATGAATGACGCTATTTCATTGACAGAATATGTAAAATCCCAAATTCCGGAAGGGAAGAAACTATATGTGTTTCTTGATGAAGTACAGCTCATTGATGGATGGAATATCGCCTGCCGTTCTCTCAGATTAGAAAACATCTCCCTTTTCATTACAGGAAGTAATTCTCGGCTTCTTTCAAAAGAATTTACGAAAGAACTCAGCGGAAGGTATGTTTCATTCTGCGTCCGTCCTTTTGTATATAAAGAAATATGTGAATATGCAAAGGAATTGGACAGAGATTATCCTATCTCAAGCTACCTCATTTATGGAGGGTTCCCTAAAGTAATTGAGATGCCGAATGAAGAATCCATGATAATGTACTTGAACGACTTGAACCAAACGATTGTAGTGAATGATATCCTCAATCGCTATTCAATACAGAAAACAGATCTTTTCAAAAGACTGGCCAACTATGTTTTGATGTCAAACGCTCGGATATTCAGTGCCAATTCAATCCTGAATTATATCAAGTCCGAAAAGCTGACATGCTCTATAAACACGGTGATGAAGTATCTATCCTATTTGGAAGAAGCATATGTAATACGAAAGGTAGCCCCATACTCTACCCGTTCCAAACGGGTACTATGTTATTATACAAAGGTTTACGACGAAGATGTCTCTTTCAACACCATCCGCCAGCAGAAAGGCAGATTTGACCTGACACACAATCTGGAAAACATAGTCTATAACGAATTAATCTATATGGGTTATGAAATTCATGTCTTCAACAAAGACAGCCGGGAAATTGATTTCCTTGCCCGAAAGGGAGGAAAAGAATATTTGATTCAAGTTGCCTACTCAGTGGCAGAGGAAAGCACCTACAAACGAGAAATGGCTCTTTTCAATGTGTTAGACCAGTCAAGAAAAAAGATTCTAATCACTACAGATTCAGTTGACTTCTCTACAAGTACAGTCCTGCACATATCACTTCAGGATTTTTTAAAGAAAGAAAGCTTGGATGCGGTTACCTAATAAAGTAACAAAATACGAAGAAAGTGTTGAGAATGAAAACAAGGTCATCGGAAAGCTGAAGACTGCACTTCAGTATCTTCTGGACAGGTGGGAAACACTTGTCCGGTTTCTTGATTATCCGTTTGCCACAAGCAGCAACCAGAGAGCCGAGAACGCAATCAGACCATTCACTGTGGGCAGGAAGAACTGGCTGTTCAACATCACGGAGTCCGGCGCTCAGGTATCTGCTTTCTTCTACTCCATTGTAGAGACCTGTAAGGCCATGGGCATCAACGTCCATGATTATCTGACCCATCTGTTCTTGCATGCGAACACAATCAAGGACGGTGACGAACAAGCATGGACGGCTATGTTGCCGGGAAGATGTGACATCTAAGGAAGCAGAGGCTACAAGGAGATGACTCGTAGCCAAGCCGGATCCGGACAGGACAGAACCCTACAGGCTGCGCGGCAAACGTGTTTGATCCACTCATGTATTGAGTGTCTCATATTATTCAACGAAGCAAATCAGACAACGATTTGACGCTTACCCTTTTCGTAGAAGGAATCCAGATACCTCGGATCGAAATCTCCATTACAAATCATGACACAGTCATCAGATTCTATGTATCGGAGAAGTTGATTAGACCCCTACAATTCCCGAACTATTTTAAGGTCACTTCATCACTCTTCAGTTTGCTTGAAATTTGTCCACGACTAGGGAAAAAAACCATTCCACTCTCTAAAGATTTATCAACAAAGGCTCCTGACCCAATTAGATTCGAATTTCCGATTCGAATATGATTACTAATGGTTGCATTAGCCCCTATAAAATTCATATCACCAATAAACGATTTACCAGCAACCGTTGCCGATGGTGCCAAATAATTGAAAGATCCAATAATTGTATCATGGCATATTGAGGCATTGTTCCAAATAATATTGCCATCTCCAATTGAAACAAATGGTTGAATCACGCTATTTTCAAGACAAATATTCCCTTCTCCTAAATTAGCATTTTCAGAGATAACAGAAGAAGGATGATAATACGATAAGATTTTGATTTCATTTGCATGCAACCATTTGTATATTTGCCTTCTGTAACTATTCATATGTGCGTATGCAACAGTAACATAAACACCTATTGTTTCACTACCATACTCTGAAATTACTTCTTCAATCGATCGTACTGGGATGTCAAAGTCCTCATTTGCTAACGGTAAAAATTGCTCATTTACAACATAAGAATTTATAATGTGTCCATCATTTACAAGATAGTATTCCAGAATTCTGGCTAACGGATTGGAGCCAAAAATGAATTCTTTAACCACTGCTAAACCCCCTTGCAATAAAAAATATAGAAACCGTGCCGAGTGGAGCTATCTACTACTGTAGAATTAATCTGAGATTGATTAATCTCATATCTGACAACCTTTGACGGATATTCATGTACAAAACATTCAAACCTGTCAAAATCATCTGAGTTAAGAATAAACCTAACAGATATCGGCTGTGGGTCACCAAATACTGTAAAATCAGGCGCATTACCACATGCAACATCAATTACCATCTTTGTATAGTCCATACCGGTAGATATGGGGGTTAGATCGGTACCAATACAGTCTCCCCCCATTCTTGCTCCAATTTCCATGAAACCTATCTCACCGTTTTTTAGAATTCTAAACTCAGCATGAGCAGCACTATTAGTGATATCCAAAGCTCGAATAGCTCGTTTTACTTTTTCTTTTATCTTTTCTTGCTCTCTTAGAGGTATATCAGAAGGTTGAGTATGACCTGTCTCTATATAATGGGGGAAGCCGGTCGTGTTCTTTTTTGTAAAGGTGAGAACTGTAGGTTCTCCTTCATATACGATACATTCAGCACTATATTCAGGACCATCCATGAACTCTTCTATTATAGCTTTCTTCTCAATTGATTCACTAACAGCGAAATTGACAGCCTTTTGAAGTTCGTTTTTGCTGTCAACACGCGTAATACCTTTGCTGCTCCATCTGTCAGTAGGTTTTACAATTACTGGGAATTGAAAACCCGTAACAGCAGAATCGCAAAAACTATCATCAACTTCAGCAAACTTCGGACAATAAATCCCACCATACTTTTGAAACGCCTTTCGCATTTCATACTTATTCCGAGCAACGATATCAGTCTTTTCTGGATTACCTGGTAGACCGAGACCCCTTGCTACGTACGCAACTACAGGAGCAGCAAAATCAGAAGTAATGGAACATACACCACAAACTCCTATCTTACGGCATTTTTGTAGAATTAATTCTTTGTCTATCAGACTGATAGGATAAAAGAAATCTGCTTCCTTCTCTCCTGGATCACCACAAGCCCATGCAAATACATGGGTTTCGTAACCAAGAGACTTAGCCTTCCTAATAAGAACTGAAATAGAAGCATTAGCCCCTAATATTGCAAGCCTCTTATTCATGCTATCTGTTCTCCATTATCAATACAGATTGAAGATACCAGCATACAGTTGCTAATTTTCCCCCTAGGAGAGATGTGCTTTTTTGTCCAATCTTGACCTAATATCACCATAATCAATACATCCTTATTAATATCTTTGTCTAGAAAATCACAACGAAGTTTGCTTTCGATTTCAAAACTTTCTTTTAAATATGTTTTTATTGCGGGAATATTATCCTCGATAACAGGCAAATATATCATCATCTGCAATTTCAAATCATTGAAAGCAACTTCCAAAATTCTACTTACGACAAACTTAGCAAGCCCCTTTTTACGGGCCTGATTCTCCCCAATAAAGATACCAAGTTCGCCTTTTGAATTTTTGTAATCTATATTCTTTATGAATATTGTCCCAATATCCAATTTTGAATTTTTAAAACTCCATTCAATAATGAACTGGTAACATTTACCCGTTTTTATATACCTCTCATAATATCTGAGATGCTGCTCTATTGAGAGCTCGTCGTGAGAGACTAGATTACAGTATACAGATGAGGAATTTCTCCATCTGACAATACTAAATATGTCGGACAATGAAATAGACCGTAGACTAACTGGAGCACTTTCTTCCATATCAAACAAATTCATTTACTTTATTTATAATCAAGCTTACATCATCATCCGACAGCCACATGTGTAATGGCATGGTAATCAAATGTTGACTGATATCATGGGCTTTTGGGCAAGTACCCTCATTATATACAAAAATACTATATTCAGAGTTGTCTCTATAATGTACCCCACAATTAATTCCTTCGGCAGAAAGCTTATTCAAGAGATCTTCCCTGTCTGGAACAGCAAGCTCATAAAGATGATAAGAACATTCATCCGGATAGTTTGCAGGAATAATCTTTATCTTTGGATTATCCTTGAAGCCTTCATTGTACATTTCGACAATCTCTCTGCGTCTTTTATTGTCATCGTCGAGATATTTAAGCTGAGTAAGTGCAACTGCTGCCATTATGGCATTTCCATTATATTTGTAGCCAACATAATCTACGTCATACTTCCATACATATGTCCCTTTATTTGATCGTGCATAAGTATCTTTATCAATTCCACACCAAGCGAGCTTTTTTGTAAGGTTGGCAGATTTTTCATCAGCCCAGCAAATACATCCACTGTCACCGGTCGGAAGATTCTTTACAGCCTGATAAGAATAAACCGCGACATCAACTCCATCCCACGTTCCAGGGCATATACCATTTACCCTGGTGCCAGACATGTGCGCCGCATCTAAGATAAGTTTCAAACCATGTTTCTTGCAAATATCAATAACTTTCTCGAGCTGTCCCACACGTCCGCCATATCCAACAAAGATTACGGCCTTTGTCCTTTGGGTGATTTTTTTTTCGACATCAGCTGGATCAATGCACAAATATTGATCCACATCAGCAAAAACAGGCTTCATGTTCTCGTACATTACTGCCAAATTCGTTGATATAAAAGTTATCGGAGAAGTAATAATCTCATCACCATCTCTCCAATTGTTGTTCATCTTCAGAATTTTCACTGCAAGGTGAAGTCCCACCGTATTGGAATTTAGGTAGTAAGCATACTTGTGCCTTGTATATTTCTTCCAAGCTTCCTCAAATTCCGCCGTCTTAAACCCCATCCCGGTCCATCCTTTTTCAAGGCATTCCCTTACTGCATCAAGACATTCATCAACATGAAATTTTGGTTTCAAAACCTGTATTGCCATTATCTTTCTCTCCTAGAAGTCAATTATCTGTTTCCATACATCTGCTGATAGTACTTCATATACTCTCCTGATGTACATTCATTCATCCAATCCATGTGATCTCTGTACCACTTGATTGTAAGCTTAATTCCATCTTTGAACATAGTGGTTGGCCTCCATCCAAACTCTTTATTTGCTTTGGATGGATCTATGGCGTACCTCAGGTCATGTCCCTTACGGTCAGTGACATAGGTTATCAGGGATTCAGGCTTTCCAAGCTCTTTCAGGATAAGCTTGACTATATCAATGTTGGCCATTTCGTTGTGGCCGCCAAGATTGTAGACTTCACCTTCCTTGCCTTTCTCAATACATGACAGTATTCCGGAGCAATGGTCTTTTACATAGAGCCAGTCACGTACATTTAGCCCTTCTCCATATACAGGAAGAGCCTTATCATGAAGAGCATTGTTGATCATCAGCGGAATAAGCTTTTCAGGGAACTGGTAAGGGCCGTAGTTATTTGAGCAGCGGGAGATTGTAACCGGCAAACCATATGTCCTATGGTATGCTAAGGCCAGTAAGTCTGCGGATGCCTTGGAAGTTGAGTATGGAGATGAAGTATGTATTGGGGTATCTTCACGGAAAAACAAATCTGGCCTGTCTAATGGAAGATCACCATATACTTCATCAGTACCAACCTGATGAAAACGCTCCACACCGTATTTGCGGCATGCATCCATAACCACTGCTGTTCCAAGAATATTTGTCTCCAGGAATACTCCGGGATTTTCAATAGATCTGTCCACATGGCTTTCCGCAGCGAAGTTCACTACGACGGACGGCTTCTCCTTCTCAAAGATTCTGAAGATACCCTCCCTGTTTCTGATGTCCTCTTTATAGAAAACGAAGTTCGGGCTCTTCATTGCCTCATTCAAAGTATGAATGTTGGCGGCATATGTTAGAGCATCAACACATACGACACGCCAACTCCGGCACTCGGATAAAAGCATGTAAATAAAGTTTGAACCAATAAAGCCGGCCCCACCTGTAACCAAAATAGTCATATGCCCTCCTATTAAAGTTTACGCTATTTTTGAGTATAAATGAATTTCCACCAGAAAAAAACCTACCGGCAGTTTACATTTGAACCATTTTTCCAGTAATTGCTGAAGATAATCTCCATATTTAGTGCCTCTGTATTTTATTATTCTGGGGCCAAATGCATGCAAATCCAATAATCCCCTTCTCCAGGCAATCTCTTCCAAGCAATACACAACCATTCCACATTGACTCTGAACTAATTGAACGAATGAAGCAGTTCTTTCAACATCAGCAGAAGACTCGATAGAAAAATCAACAAATCCACGGTCAAGAATTTCGGCATACCCATGTTTTGTTTTTGCCAGACTTCTTACAAAATCCACAGTTCTTTCATCATAGCCTATCGAGGCCAACAGTGCATAGCCACATAACAAAAAAGGGATAATTTGATAGTCATAATCATGGTGCAATATCCCATCACTCGTACTGCTCAGGATCTTCTTTTGTCAATCAACATACACAATTTTGTTTTAATTCCATCTTCCTCAATGAGTCTGCTATGGAACCAGCAGAGTATTCTATTGTTATGCCGTACCCTCTGCCGTCATAATATAGTTGTTTCAGCTTTAAGATTTCAAATCAGCACAAATTATCGGGATCCGCGGTATACCCAGGAGAAGAAAATACCCAATAAAATAGTGCGAAAGAGATTTATCGTATATCACTGATGTGAGACATACATCAGAAGAGTTTTCCTTAATGTCAATAATGCCTGGCCACGTTCCGTCATCTGGTCTGATAACCCCAGAAAACAGTGATTCTGCATCTGTATTAAGTAATATGGCCAGTTTGCAAATGTTATCAATATCCGGAATAGTCAGGCCTCTCTCCCATTTCGATACCGCCTTAACACTGATTACTGTGCGTAATGCAAGGTCACTTTGAGTATATCCTGCCGTTCTCCTAAGGAACGCAATGGATTTCCCAAGCTGTTCTGGAGAATTCACAAATCAAACTCCATACAGGAACATGAAAGAGATGGATGCTTAGTGTCTTTGTCACTAAGCATTATCTGTCCCACATTGGGCCATTTAATCCCAATGTCAGGATCGTTCCATATAATTCCGCCCTCATCTTCAGGATGATAGAAATCGTCACATTTGTAGGCAAATTCGGCGTAGTCGGAAACAACAACGAATCCATGTGCAAATCCACGCGGAATCATTAATTGCCTATGATTGGTTCCAGAAAGAAGTACACCCTCCCATTTGCCATAGGTTTTTGAGCTTTTCCTCAAATCAACAGCCACATCAAAAACTTCTCCGCTAAGGACTCTGACCAATTTGGCTTGTGGATGTATCTTTTGGAAGTGAAGACCTCGCAAAACACCCTTCCTGCTACTTGATTGATTGTCCTGAACAAAGGAAAACTTCAGACCTGCTGCATCAAAGTCAGTTTTTTTATATGTTTCCATAAAATAGCCACGTTGGTCCCCATACGTTTTTACATCAATGACATAAACTCCTTCTATAGATGTTTCGTTAAATGTAAAATTGTTCATTGTGTTTCCTCAATATTTGAATTTACCTTCTGCAACATTCTTCAAATGCTCACCATATGGAGATTTGCCGTATTTGAAAGCAGATTTCAATAACTGTTCTTTATTTATCCAACCGTTTCTGTAAGCAATTTCTTCAGGTGCAGATATTTTTACCCCTTGCCGTTTTTCAATCATCTGTACAAATTCCGTAGCTTCAACCAAGCTGTCCATTGTACCTGTATCAAGCCACGCAAAACCACGGCCAAGGACAATCCCCTTCAGCAGCTTTTCTTTAAGATACATGTCATTCAAAGTTGTTATTTCCAATTCACCACGAGCAGATAGCTTTACGTTTTTTGCCTTATCGGAGACACCTGACGGATAAAAATACAGTCCTGTAATACAGTAATTGCTTTTCGGGTGCTGAGGTTTTTCTTCAACAGACAGTATAGTACCGTCATCTCCAAGTTCCATAATCCCAAAACGCCCGGGATCATTTACATGATATCCAAATACAGTAGCTTTTCCGTCAATTGCATTAATTGCTGCTTGCTTCAGATAAGCAGTCAAACCTCCACCATAGAAGATGTTATCACCAAGAATCATTGCACATGGCTCATCTCCAATGAAATCCTCACCTATAATGAAGGCCTGCGCCAAACCATCAGGACTTGGCTGAACAGCATACTGCAATGAGACACCAAACTGAGAACCATCACCTAAAAGCGATACAAAGCGCGGTGTGTCATCTGGTGTAGATATGATAAGAATATCTTTTATCCCAGCCAACATCAGTGTTGACAGCGGATAGTAAATCATTGGTTTATCATAAATAGGCAATAATTGCTTACTTGTAACCATTGTCAATGGGTACAAACGAGTTCCAGCTCCACCTGCTAAAATAATACCTTTCATGCTTACCTTCTCCTCTTTTAGATTGGCCTTGTACGGTTTTTATTTCCATTTTGAGTAATCTTCACAGTAGGATCATCTCCTATCGTGATATCTGGCTCAACGAAACTATTTGTGACCACTCCATTCGCTCCAATAATGACAAAATCTGCAATATAAACACTCTTTAATTACTTTAGGACCCACATCCAAATATCTCTCCCCAATGTATACCTTCAGATATGTTTACACAACACTGCACAACGCAGTTTTCTACGAAGCGTGCTGTTTCGTTAACTACTTTTCTCAAACACAAAATCTCTTATCCCTGTTATTGGTTGATTAATAAAGTCGACAATATCTATATATTTATTCCAATAAAAAACATCATCCCCTAAATCGAAAACGGAATTAATTCGAGAAGGAACAACAATTAGATCCTCCATGTTGTCAAACATTTTTGGGACAAAGCATATTTTTTTAATTCCGTGAATACGCTGAAAACAGAAAATATCCTCGTCAGAACAATTAGACATATAACTAAATTTAATAATAAGATTATTCCAATTTATCCTGGAAACACGACGATTCCATTTTTCTTTTGCTATTTCTATTGTTGGATAATGAAGAAAAATAATCTCAATGTCACCAAGACGACCAATTGGTACACCCGCATATATTGATTTAACCAAGTCTTTTCTGTGCATTGATTCCTCATAGTCAATAAAGATTAATTCAGTCTCCATATATTTTTTTAAATTTTGAATCAGCTTAACAAAGTCACTAGCAAATAAAAAAGTACCTACAGTAGGACTATTTTTCTGCAACCCAAAATATTCACTGCATACCCCACCCCAACAGTTGTTGGAAATTATTGAAAAGTCAGTATTATTCAGCTTGCTCCTATTATACGGAGCAAACAATGGCACCATGGCTTTTTCGATTTTATGCCTAAAAATTTCTGAACGAGAGAAATTACCCGCCAATATTCGACCTCCTTTAACAATTGCTAGGACTACCCTGTAGAAAATCAATAAAGTGGGAGAAGCTCCAATTTGAGGAATCTGGATAATCCTTGATATCAGCCGATTGTTTAATGAAACTAATGAAATCACTCTGTAGAGGCTCATCCGGGGAAAACGTTTTTAGAATCCTTGAATTAAAAATCGAATCATTCTCGAGTTCGACATTTGTTGAAATCAGTTTTTTGTGCAACAACATTGCCTCTGACACTCTAAAAGTATAATAGTTCAAATTTTTCTGTACTATTTCCAAAACACATCTGGAACTGTTAATTCTATTCAGAACTTCATCATAAGACAGAGGGTTATTATACGAAATAATATCTGCATATTTCTGTTTTTCTTTAGGAACCCCAACAATATTGAAATCGCATTTTAAGCCAAGACTATTCATTAACTCAAAAAAAGCAAGTAGCATTGATAGCCTTCCTTTATCGGCACCAACGAAGAAAACATCATTCTTTGGACAGTTATCTCCAATTTCAGGAAATTTCATCGGATAGAATGGGTAATAAATATATCCATATTTCTCTGCTAAAGATTTTACATCTGAAACAACATAATCATATAACTCTCTAACACATTCCACCCTGGCAGTATTGTAACTATCGGGAGGATTGGAAAATACAAAACAATTCCTAGACCATGGATATTTCTTTTTCAAGTATGACAAAAAGTGGCGTGAATAAGAGAAATTGAATGACTCATACAATAAAAAAATAATCTCATCATCTATACTAAAATTGATACCTTTCAGAACCCTGTTATACCAAAGAAACTTAAAAGGAAGTTCGTGTTTCCTATTCAATGGGTTTGCATTATGCAGTCTAAATGCCGTCTTTGCGAATCTAGACTTAAATGGGGTAAATGTTTTAATCCCCGCCTGATATGCTGCAAATACCTGATATTTTTCATAGCTCTCACCATGAATAAACATAGCCACTTCCATTTAGGACCTCCTATTACTGCACAACTTTATTATCCGATTTTTAATTTTGCTCATTTTTGAACAGGCTCCCCAAAAAGTGGAACAGAACATTTGAGTTAATGTACTCCTCTGGGTATTCTATAGGAGACAGGTCTCCAAGTCCAGATTGGATTCAATCCGAGTTGTACCAAAGGATGTATTAATCAATCAATGTTTCCGCTGCAAGGTCGGAGATTTTCGTCCCTTTTCTTTATTTTGAGTTCGCTCTTCATGTGGCAGAAAAAGTTTTCAATAAAGGAGTTGTCCCAGCAGTCACCTTTCCTCGGCATACTCCGAACAATCCCCATTTCGTTGCAAATGGAAACCCTGCCTTCAGAGAAGTAGCTGGGACACTGGTCTAAACGAAGCATGAATTCCCTGTATCCCTTGTCACGTGCAGAGAGAAGCATTTCCCCAGCATTCCAGGTACATTGCTGTAGGAATAGTGATAAGCTACGACACTTCTGCCAAACAAATCGAGCAATGCGCTCAGATGGAGAAAACCTCTATCTGAAATCCGGATGGAGGTAACATCTGTAACGGGGGTCTGCTTCGGCTTAGCAGGCTTGAATCTAAGTTTGAGAAGGTTCTCCACTTTGTTGCTGAGTTCAATATCCTGTTCCTTCTTTAGGAGTCCTTCGGATGCCGTCCGATGTTGCATGAAGCCTACAGACCATATTCGAACTGTATCCTCTCTATTCTTTTTTGTTAACACTTTCTTCTGTGATGGATTGAAAATCTGTAATAGGCAGACCGAACCTCTTTTTCATTAATTTGTCCATGCTTGTATAAATCGTTCTGTAGTCTATCCTTATATCCAACTCACTTTTCATTATTATTGGGGAGATTATCAAGGATAGAATAACACGACTCTTATTATACGTTTCAACCATATGAACTTTCTCCCAGGAATACGCCGATAACATAAAATGTTTATTTCCGCAACAAATTCTTTATCACGGCGACATCATCTTTGAAGAAAATGACTATACTAATTGTTATTACCGCCAGAGCAATAAGTCCAAACACAATCGCAGAAATCATCCAGCAGTGAATGGTATTAATTTCAAAATTCCTTTTAGTAGCAAGAAACCATGTTATAACAAGTAGACATACAGATATTAAGAATTCAAAAAATACTTTTTTTGTGGCGAAGCCTTCTCTTATCTGATTAATCTTAAAATGTTGATAGACGAAATTAACGAAATAAAAAATAACTGGACCAAGTATTATGAGCTCAAATCGAATACGGCCGAAGATAACGGAAATTAAAAAGGTAATGCATACTGTAAAAACCGGCTGTTTCCATGTTTCTTTGAATAATCCGCACGATGAAACAACCATATTATATGGAATCCTATAAGCAGACATGGTTCCTATCATGACAAGTAGCACTGCAATTAGATTATTCTCATATTTAATATCTGCTGCATTAGAGGTGTAAATAACAGCAAATGGGGTAACCAAATAAAGCATGCATGACATTAACAATGTATTAAACATTACAAAAGCTAACTGAAATGCTTGAAAAATAACCTGGGCACTTTTATCGTCTCCAGATGCTATCAAGTTCGCGAAACTGGGTTCAAAGGCTGAATATAGTGAACTTGAGATTAATGATAATGCCTGGCTAACCAAATAGTAGACTGCAAAGACACTCGCTTCATTTAAACCATACATCAAAGAGATGAGAATGGTAATGGATGAAATCGAAATACTATGTGAGACCTCATTTGCAAGTGCATAATTTCTATTCATCAAGTGAGGCAATTCCTTGCTCTTCTTAATTACAATTTGGTTTTTATATTGCTTTTTGAAACGAAAATGGAGGAATAGTATCTTAAAAAGACAGCCGACCATAAACCATAAATTGAAAAGGAAAAATGACTGTTTTTTATAAATTGATAAAAAGAGCAACAAATAGTATACGAATTGTTCTATCAGGGTAGCAATTGATAATATATATTTTCTCTGATTAGCAGAAAAAAGAATCCTAAATTTAGAACAATAATATAAATCGAGGAAAGATTTCATTCCAGAAAAAATAAAAGCGATAAAAACTAATTTCCGATTCAGTGTTGTCTTAATAACATACGAAGCAACAAAGGATACAAGGTACATTAGAATTAAAAAAACAACAGCTAGTCGTTCAAAATACATAACTGATGAACTTAAATTCTTCGATATCTCATCATTATTAGAGTCTGCAATTGGCTTGTATAAGGAATAAATCGCAGCTGTTGCAGCCCCAGACTGCAACAGCAATATAATGTTTATGACTTGAGTAATCGTCGCCTGTAAACCATTCACCTCTGAACCATAGAACTTTATTATCAGACGTGGAGCCAGAAAACCAAATAGCATCACTACAACGTAATAACCGAGTTCACATCCCCAATTAATAAGGACCATTTTTTTCCTGTTTATCATTACACGATTCCTATTTCCTTTTGGTCAGCAATACGGCTCTGATTTTCATGCACAGATACGTTAATAAATAACCTGCAAATAATTATACCAAAGAATACTAACACAAAACTTGGTAATGAGATAAAGGTACTAAAGATCCTCTCCGTTACAAACAACATAATAGATGCATATCCCCAAAATGAACCGTAAAAGATGACCATCAAGCTGGAATTACGAGATGTATATTTTTTCCAGACATGATTAAAAACATAACCACAAAAAAATAGAATAATAAAATTGCCAAAGAGCCCAAAATCGGATATATATGTATAGAACCCAGTGTAGATATTTGATGCAAATTGTGCATTTCCTCCCCAGTATATCATAGGTAAATGCTGAGAATAAAAAGGAATATTTATGCCAATGTGTCTCAAAATATTATAAAAACCCCACAATGTATTTTGTCCCAAAAGGACACTTGGTACATGCGTTGTATTTAAAAAACTATCAAGACATACAATAGGACTCCCAATATATACCGACAATAATGAAAACCAATCAAGGTTCGAATTACGTAAAATACCCAGCAACAAAAATAAACCAATAAAAATAACGAAACACCGCAAAGCAATCTTAATTAGAACTATATTACTGGCTCTATTTTTCTTCATACAAAGTGCAGCATAGCTATCAAAAATAACGGCAGAAAGAAGTGTGATTATCTCACCACGCCCAGTTCCGAGAAGAATCACGATACAATGACAAACTACGGCGAACAGGTACCTTTTGAAGGGATACTTATAAATCATGCTATATACAATAAAAAAAATACAACAATAACTATAAGCCCTAAGGAAAGCAAGACCAATATTTAACAATACAGGTATTCTGTATAAATCGGGATAATTAACAACCAAGTTTCTATACTGCGAGAGGGAACTGAAGAAATCACCATGAATACCAGCACCCCTAATACTTAATAACAGGAATAGAGCATAACACAATAAAACAATAAATGATATAAAACTGAAAAAAAAGGACATTTGGCGACTAATTTCAAATATTAAGTAATTACCATTTCCTATGCCTAATGATGTCCTATTTGTTACCTTAACTGTTGGAATCCTACGTGCTAATAAGTATCCTAAATTAAAAAATAACAAAGATAATGATATTACAATTACAGTGAAAGCCGAAATGTTATACCCCCATTGGGGATTTTTTATAGCCAAAACTAAAGACGAAAAAGTAAAAGTGAGATTAACTAAGCAGACCGGGGAAAGAATATTTCTACTAATAACCATATATACAAACATGGATTGGATTAACAAAATGACAAAAAGAAATAGATTCAACTGATATAACCCCATGATATCAACAACTTCCTTATAAATGACCTAAGGTTGTCGCCAGAAAAAAACGTTTCATAAGTGCTATTGCAATTATTACTCATAGCCATAATATTGTCAGAGGTTATTTGCAGAATCAGCCTCGCAACTTCCGTGCAATTACTACGATTCAGATTGAACCCAAGATGACGTTCCGCTATCAATTGCTTTGAATCCCCCATTCCGCTATTAATAACCGGGAGACCAAAACTTAGGTATTCCACCATTTTTAAAGCCATTCCTGAATTTATTTTTTCCTTTGGGATATTTAGACCAAAGTTACATTGAGAAATAATGTCCCATTTTTTTTCAAAATCAAAGATGACACCATGTTTAATAACATTAACGCCCCCAACCATCAATTTACTTTCAAGCATCGGTAAATTGTCCCCTTCTCCAATAATATGAAGATTTACTTTCTTTGATGCCGCTATACCTCCAAGAAAATCAATCACTAATTCGATATCTATTATATGATTAATCATTCCAATGATGCAAAATGTTATGGAATCTGATACATCGGTTTTACAAACCTGTATTGGCAAACGGGAAATAGACGGCCATAGTAATTGAACTGGATAATTCTGTTTCGCATAATAATCCTTCATCTGAGATGTGCAACATACAATCAAATCGGCAGTTCTAAGATTCTTTTCACGCATATTTCGCCATACTGAGAAAGGGAACTTATATACTCTCCTATCTGTTGGTCCTAACAATGATTCAGGCCAGAAATCGAAACAGTCCAAAATAACCTTAACCTTCCTTTTCAATTTGTATTTACTAATCTCACTGACCAGGTAGTTAGGCGGAAACATACAATAGATAATGCCAGGATTAATCTCATCCAGAATTCTTTTTGTCTTAACAGAAAAATAAAAATGAGAGAGCAATCGCATGATAGATAAATTGTGCCTATATTGGGGAACATGGATTTGTTTTATATTATCTTTCTCAAATAGAAATCTTTCTTTTGAATAGTGGTTAAAATCTGAAATGACATATGTTACATTAAATCCTACAGCTGTAAAGCAATCCATTACAGCCTTCATACGGACATCATAATTATTGAAGCAACTGATAAAGACGCATTTCATTTATCGATATCTCCAATTACCATTGATTTATATTTTTCGAAAATTTCTTGCCTACGGGAATTTAAATCAACAGCATTATATTGTTTGGCTATATCAAAATTATGAATTGCAATTTCATTCAAATCAGAATTAAACAATTTCAGAATTTTTGAAGCAATATCAGAACCTGACTTTCTACGAAATATATACTCTCCACTAATTAGTTCTGGTATACCACCAGTACGTGCGCCCAGACACGGACAACCTCTACTGAGTGCTTCAATTACCGATCGCGGCAATCCCTCTTGGAGACTCGGTTGTATGTAGAAATCAATTCCATCCAGCCAATTTAACACTTCATTATGTGTCATTTGGCCTTTGAACACGACATGGTCTGCAACACCACACTTTTGAGCAACCGATTCCAAATATGAAGAATCACCACCACCAACTAGTTCATATCGAATATTGATTTGACTTGTTAAAATTTTCATAGCTTTGATAACGAAATGTTGTCCTTTTGCACGATTATCTAAAGCAGCAGTAGTACCAATTACAAGAGTATCACGATTGTGTAAACCAATAAGCATCTTTAATCTTTTTTTTAATATGGAAACATCAAAATCTTCCAATACAACATTAGAGGCATTTGTACTAATCCCTTTCGTTGGATATCGATCCTGCAACCAATGATTCGTAACATAAACAACGCAAGCAGCATTCCAAATATCTTTCTTAGTTAAATACTCAAATATAGGAGCAACTAATTTCCCCTTTATGCTGTGATTCCAGTATGCATCCCATGCACAGCCTGCCGCATCAATCTGATATTTTTTACAAACCTTTCTTGCTTCTGCAGCTGCAATGTTTGCTATGGTTCCGCCCTTTATAAAAATCAAATCGGACTGCTTAATAATTTCTCGAATTTCTTTCTTTGCTTTTGGCAATAAGAATACAAATCCATAAAAAGTATTCAAATTGGGCATACCTATAATATGGATTCTCTGCTCACTAATACGCTCTTGATTTGCTTTTTCATATGTGACATCTAACTGGTATACTCGTGTTACTATGATTAATTCATCTACCACCAACAAATAACGTTCAAACATTTTATCTGTCAAGGTAGTACTGCAATAAATACCATCAACATCCTTATATATAGGGAGGTCATGAAAGAAAACGCCAGATAATTTTTTTTTACCCATATAAAAAACTCCAAGCAATATCTAGTTTTAATGAACCACTATTGATATGCTTTTTTCAAGATTATAACGATTATAATTTTCCTGGTAGTCACCTATTGCTTTATCATAAGTAAGGTTTCCAAAAGCCTTGTTCACAAAACCGGTAAAATGAGATGCAATCTTCAAGAGACAAGTACAGCCGGGAATTAGCCAAATCTTTTTTCCTTTGGCCTGTGCAATCAATACAACAAGTTCACTGGTATTACTGTATTCACTGTTCTGTGGCCAGAATATTCCGGATTCATTGTTGTCGACCATTAGTTTTACAAATTCTACAAAATTACCTATATAAAGCATGGATCGCTGGTTCTTTACTTTTGGGAAAATGGACAATCTTGTTACCATCTTCTCAAGGACAGCGAAGTTTCCTTTACAGCCTTTTCCATAGATCATTGGCGGACGAAGCACCACGACCTTAAAGAATTCCGAGGACAACGGGAGTATTCCCTTTTCTGCTTGGAGTTTGCTGTCACCATAACAGTTGGTTGGAGAAGGCTTGGTGTCACGTGTTATCAGTTTGCTTTTACCGATTGGAGCACTATCTCCATATATGATTGCAGACGACATGAAGATAAACTGTTTGACGCCTTCCCTCTTTGCCTTATTTGCGGTCTCAACCGCAAGGTCGGTGTTGACTGACCTGTATAGCTTCTCTTTCTCGGCACTGATTTTTCCACTGTCTGAATGGGCAATTCCAGCAACATGGTAGACAACATCATAGCCAGAAAAACTCTTGTTTCTCCAAGATCCATCAATCATATCAACAGTATCAACATGATATTTCTCAGGCCATTTTGAAAGATATTCTGCAAATGAGGTTCCAATGTATGACCCGCCTCCGGTTATTAAGATGTTCTTCACCTTATCTGCCCCTTCTTCATTTCACCAGTCCCACCTTCCACAACAGTGTCATCATGTCCAATCTTGCTGATGGTTCCAAGAAAACACTTGCAGTCAAAAGAGAAGGACTGTTTCTCTACATACTCTCCGTCAAGTCTGACTTTGTCAGGAATTTCCAGCTCATCTCTGCCGTTGATCTGAGCCCAACCGGTCAGACCTGGCTTCACGTCATTGGCATTGTACTTGTCTCTCTCAGAGGTAAGCATATCCTGGTTCCATAGTCCTGGACGCGGACCAATGACAGACATGTTTCCAATGAATATATCCCAGATCTGCGGCAGCTCATCTAGACTGTGTGCCCTGATGAACTTTCCTACCTTGGTGATATACTGCTCGGGATTCTCAAGCATATGTGTTGGAACATCATGTGGAGTGAGAGTCTTCATGCTTCTGAATTTATGCAGCTTGAAATACCGCTTGTGAATTCCAACCCTCTTCTGTGTAAAAAAGAGATGGCCGGGATTATCTATCTCTATAGCAATGGCAAGGATGAGGAATACCGGAGACAGAATAATCAGCCCCATAAGGGAAAGTACTATATCAAGGAACCTTTTTACGAACCTTCCATAGAAACCCATCCTGTAGTCGCTGTTCCCGACAGCCTCAAGATAGCCTCTTTCTCCATCAGCATTCTCTTTGTAATTGTCATCCTGAACAAAGATGACCTTTTTGCCTTCAAAAGGATTCTTTTGGTCAGGGGCATTTCCATATATAGAACCTCTCTTATTGATGATTGCCATCAAAAAAAGAAAGCAGATTATCACAAGAAAGATGTAAAGTGCTATCAAGTATCCACCCCGTTAACAAATTGTCTTATGATATCATATAAGCAGAGAACGGTTAATCATATAAAAGTGCCAGATGTATCTTTTGTATCCATCTTCTTCTTTATTCTGATTTGCCTGTTACAGCATTCCCCAACAGTACCCTTCCTGCTTTATTATCAACAGAAGAGATATCCGAGATCGGCAGAAATATGTCAATATTCCAGACCGCTGAAAGTGTAAACCAACCTTATCAGTATTTTAATCCTCTATTTGAATTAACCTCTTCAGGTCTTTTGAATGTAGGAACTGCCAGCCTTAAAGCTTCCCTTGCCTTCTCATCAGAACCTGATGCGCAGGCATCTCTCAGGCATTGAAGTTTTTCCTCTATTTCAGCGCTGTAAACAGCCTTATCGCGCTCTATAAAAATCAGTTTGTTATCAGTCTTGTCCAGCTCTTCCGTATTTACCAGAAGCTCTTCATACAGCTTTTCGCCCGGTCTGAGACCGGTCTCGATTATTTCTACGTTTCTGGCTCCGGTAAGACGTATCATGGTCTCCGCAAGGTCAAGAATCTTGACAGGTTCCCCCATATCAAGTACAAAAAGCTCTCCGTTGTTCGCCATGGCGCCTGAAGCAAGAACCAGCTGTGAAGCCTCGGGAATAGTCATGAAGTAGCGGATTATCCTCTTGTCAGTAATTGTAACAGGTCCGCCTTCTGCAATCTGCTTCTTAAACAGCGGAATTACGGAACCTGCCGAACCAAGCACATTTCCAAATCGTGTCGCGCTGTATTTGACTTTTCCCGTGGTGCTGGCGCTATGAATTATCATTTCGCACATACGCTTTGTAGCGCCCATGACGTTTGTAGGATTAACTGCCTTGTCGGTAGATACCATCATAAAGCGTGCAGCGCCGTATTCCTCACAGCACTTAACAACGTTCATGCATCCGAAAACGTTGTTTTCAATAGCTTCTATGCAGTTATGTTCCATTAATGGGACATGTTTATGCGCAGCGGCATTTATTACTATGTCCGGTCTGTGCGCCTCAAAAACACGGTCAAGAGACACCTTGTTTGTTATTGAACATATCTCAACTTCAATGTCCAAAGCGCCTTTATATTTTATCTTCAGTTCCTGCTGAATGTCATAGGCATTATTCTCATAGATATCAAGGATAATAAGTTTTCTTGGAGACATTTCGGCAAGCTGCCTGCAGATTTCAGAACCTATGGAACCGCCTCCGCCTGTTACAAGAATCACCTTATCACGGTAGTAAGCCTTTGTCCTGTCATCAACTACAAGAAGTTCACGTCTGAAAAGAAGTTCCTCAATACTGAATTCCCTCAGTTTCAGCTTGCTGTCCGCGCTTTCCATCTGAGGCGCATCGTAGAGCATTATTTTGCATCCGGCTTTGCGGAAGAATTCATAAACATTTTTCCTCTGCTCCAAATCCATGTTCGGAACCGAAAAAATTACCTGCTGTATGCTGTAATCGTTAAGAATTACCGAAAGATTAGCATCCTCCATAAAAACCTTTAAACCAAAGATTTCACGTCCGACTTTTTTCTTATTGACGTCAATAAAGCAGCGGGGTTCGTAAATGGAGTCTTTGTTGGTCATAAGCTCATGTGCAAGGCTCACTCCGATATTACCTGCGCCAACGATTGCCACATTGATTTTCTTTAAATCGTTATTTTGTTTTTTTTCATTAATACCTGCGAATAATCTGAGCAAAAAACGCATCAGGGAGCCCTTGAACGACTTCAGGTTACTGTATTTGAAGGCATAGCGGTACAGCATTCTGATTACAAGCACGCCAAGAAGATCAATGCAGACAAAAGCGACCATCCAGATTGCTTGTACTTTTCCAACAAGGAAAAGCCTTGAAAGAACAAAGAAAACCGAAAACCCGATAAAGTCTGCAACCATAAGCCGGACATAACCGTGGATACCGCCATAACGCCAGATCTGCACATATACATGCATTAATCCTCTTGTAATAAAAACGCAGAAAGCAAATAGAAGACAGTGGCGTATTATCCTGTTAATATCATAACTGTCCACCCCATTCAGCATCCCGAAAACTGCTAAAAAGGAAATGAGCATGACTAATATGTCATAAAGCACAAGTTTCCATCTTGTAGCAGCCAATCTTGTTTTATTGTCCAACCTTTTTCCCATTTACCCCAAAATCCTTTCAGCAATACGCAGACATAATCTCCCTGCACGCACGTGCGTGCAAAAACATCTGGGAGACCTGGTCATTTTCTCCCTGCATCAGCCTCAACTTGATTGCAGTTATGAAAAATCATGTATCTATACATAAAAAGACACTGCGGCAAAACCGCAGAGTCTTCTTAAACGTTCTTATTATCTGTTTTCGAGAAATGAAAACATGGGTTCAAATTCTGTGTTTTGTAAAAGAAAAATATCTTTATCAAAAACAACGCATAATACCACGAACATTGTTCCCCTTTATTTCCCAAACCAATAGCGCAGACAAACCCGCTGCCTGCATATATTTTACTATATTTAACTGTATTTACCATCTCTTTTCAATCTTTTTGTATAAAACCTATATAAGTAATAGCAGTTAATCTGGCTGAAAGTTTTTAGTAAAAAAATAACTCATTATTCAATGGTTGATTATTCAAGCATCTCGCGTTTCTTCAATTTTTCTTCATTCTTGCGCAAATTCTCATTTTGTGACATCGTTTGAACATGAAGACAAATGCCGAAAGGATACTTGAAACGCTGAAAATCCCGTTTGAGGTTCTGCGGTATGACATATCCGATGAAACCAATGAAGATATAGCTTTGTATACCAGCCGCAGGCTTGGCATACCGGAAGAGCTGATTTATAAAACTCTCATTATGGTGAATTCGGACAATCAGCACTTTGTCTTCTGCCTGCCTGCGGGCTTTTCGGTAAGCCTTAAAAAGGCAAGGGTTCTGACCGGCAGCTCATCCATTGACCTTATGAAAACTGATAATATCCGCTCTCTTACAGGCTATGTCAGAGGTGGAGTTTCACCGCTTGGCATGAAGAGGAAGTTTCCAACCTTCATTGAGGAACTGGCGCAGCTTGAAGACTACATTTACATTTCAGGCGGTTTAAGGGGACTTTCATTGAAAATAAAGCCTCAGGATCTGCGCAGGGCGACTGAAGCCAGTTTTGAAAGTTTCACATGATTAACCATGAAGGTTTTTTGTGCTAATCTTCATCCATGTCAAAAAAACGCGATTTTCTTTTTGCCATGTTCGTTGCGGCAATGTTAATGGTCAATACTCTTGGTACAAAGATAACAACAATAGCCGGTATACGAGTATCCGTAGGTATTTTTCTCATGCCTGTGCTGTTTCTTATCACTGATATCGTAGGAGAAGTTTACGGAAGAAAAGAAGCTTCGAATTTCGTGAATATGGCAGCGATAATGCTTGTGCTGCTTTTTCTGATGATAAACCTGTGCGTCATCGTAAAACCCAACGAAACCTGGAACATGCAGAAAGAGTACTCAATGGTGTTCGGCTCATCGCTCAGGATGACCGCTGCATCCCTTGTCAGTTTCATAATTGCCCAGCATATGGACGTTTTCATGTTTGCATTCTGGGGAAAAATCACAAAGGGCAAAATGCTGTGGGTACGAAACAACCTGTCCACGATAACCTCTCAGCTTGTTGATACTATCATTTTTGAATTTATCGCCTTCTGGCATCTTACGCCCAAATTCACTGCTGCCTACATATTTTCTCTCATACTCCCCTACTGGTTGTTCAAAGTGGTTTTTGCCCTTCTGGACACCCCTTTATGCTATCTGGGAGTATGGTGGCTTTCCGGAGAA
This sequence comes from Sphaerochaeta sp., assembly GCA_052170315.1. GTDB lineage: Bacteria > Spirochaetota > Spirochaetia > Sphaerochaetales > Sphaerochaetaceae > UBA9732. Next base: position 35,160 of record JBQNAT010000009.1, on the reverse strand, counting down.
AAAGGCTTCAGAAGGGGAAAAAAGCCGCAGGCCGGCAGCTGAAGCCGTAAAGTCAGCCTTTCATTTGCCTTTAGACTGCTTTTTTCGTATCATACGCATATGAAAGAATACAATGAGATGATTGAATCGCTTCCCAAAGCAATATTTATAATCCCCATGAGAGGTTGCCCCGTCTTCCCCGGACTTTTCACTACAATTGAAGTATCGGACAAGCAGGACATTGACATAATCCGGCACTGCGAACGCTTTAACGGCTTTGGTCTTGTCATGCTTAAAAACGATGGCAAGGATACAAACAAGCTCACGGAAGAGGACTTTTACAAGGTCGGAACCTATGTGCGCGTAAAAAACCAGATTAACACAATTTACGGCACAAAATCCCTGTTTCTTGAGACTGTCTGCCGTTTCCGAGTGGACAACACTCTGATAAACCGGGGTACTATAACCGCAAACGTCACCTACATTCAGGAAGATACCCTCTCCCTTATTGAGGACCGCGCCTATACAAGCGCTCTCAGGGAAGCTCTTGAGCAAAGGTCTGACCGCTCAATGCTTCTTGAGAATCTCCGCTTCAACGCCTCCAATATCCCGGAGGCGATAAGGCTCGCCGATTATCTTGCATCCTCAGTTGTTCCGCGGAACCGCCAGCAGGAATTCCTTGAAGAGTTCAACGGCAAAGAAAGGATTATGAAAGTCCTTCACGTCCTGAACGAGGAGCTGGCCGTACAGCGCATGCATGACGAAATCCAGAGCGCGGTTGCTAAGCGGCTGGATTCCAGACAGAAAGAATATTTTCTTAAGGAAGAGCTGCGCTCAATCAGACAGCAGCTTGAAGAAATGGGCACCGCGCCGTCAGCTGAAGAACCCGCACCTGAAAAAGGCGAAAAACGACCCGGAAAGCTGAAGCTTATAGACAGGCTCAAGGCTCTGAACCTCACAGGCGAAACCTATGAAACGGTCATGGACGAATATCAGAGAATGAGCCAGATGGACACAAACAACCCCGAATACTCAATGATAAGAACTCATCTTGAAACCATTGCGGATCTTCCGTGGAATGTTTTTTCTTCAGACGGCATTGATTTGGAAAAGGCGCGCCGCATACTGGACAGAGACCACTACGGCATAAAAGACGTAAAGGAAAGAGTTCTTGAATTCCTTGCGGTGCGTAAGCTCAGAAATGATACAAAAGGCTCAATCATCTGTCTTGTAGGCCCTCCGGGAACCGGAAAAACTTCTATCGGAATTTCAATAGCCAAGGCTCTGAACAAAAAGTACTACCGCTTCAGCGTGGGCGGAATGAGGGATGAAGCGGAAATAAAGGGCCACAGAAGAACCTATATCGGCGCAATGCCCGGACAGATAATCAAGGGTCTTCGCGTTACAAAGACAAAAAATCCCGTCTTTGTCATTGATGAAATAGATAAAATGACAATCTCCAATCAGGGAGACCCCGCGGCTGCCCTGCTGGAAGTCCTTGATCCCGAGCAGAATTCCAGTTTCCGAGACCACTACCTTGATATTCCGTTTGATGTGTCGAACGTGCTTTTCATCGTAACCGCAAACACCACAGACACTATTCCCCGCCCGCTTCTGGACAGAATGGAAGTCATAGAGCTTTCCGGCTACACCTCCGATGAAAAGCTCAATATAGGAAAGAAGTATCTTGTTCCCAAGAGCCGAACAAAGCACGGACTTAAGAGCACGGACGTACAGTATCCCGACAATATCCTTCTGAAAATCGCAGAAGAATATGCAAGAGAAGCCGGAGTCAGAAACTTTGAAAAGTGCCTTGACAAGATAAACAGGAAGGTTGCCGTTGAAATTGTAAAAGACGAATACGAAAAATCCAAGCTTAAGGATACCGGCCTTGATGATGACCAGATAGTCAAATCCGACAAAGTTCTGAAACGCCCAATCCGTATAAGCGATTCAAAGCTTACGGAATATCTGGGCCAGCCCATTTTCCATGAGGATGAAGTTATCCGCGCCAACAAGGTTGGAATGTCCATAGGACTTGCGTGGACAAGCATGGGAGGCGACGTACTTGCCATAGAAGCCCAGCACATTCCCGGCAAAGGAGAGCTGAAGCTTACCGGAAAACTTGGCGAGGTAATGCAGGAAAGTGCCAATATCGCCTTCTCATACATAAAGAGCATATGTTCTTCCCACGGCATAGACATTCAGTGGTTCGAAAAAAACAGCATACACCTTCATGTACCCGAAGGGGCAACGCCAAAGGACGGTCCTTCCGCCGGCATAACTATGGCCACAGCCATCTACTCTCTGGTGACAAATCAAGTAATGGCCCCCGATATGGCAATGACGGGCGAGCTCTCACTGCTGGGAAAAGTCATGCCTATAGGCGGTCTGAAGGAAAAAGTCCTTGCGGCAAGGAGAAACTTCGTAAAAACAATCCTTATTCCCAAGTTCAACAAACGTGATTTGGATAAGCTTGAGGAAAATGTAAAAGAAGGTATCACTTTCCACCTTGTAGGCGATATGGAAGAAGTTCTTTCCTATGCCTTTCCGGAAGTACGGTGATGTCGGACGTAAAGAAAATGGAGCTGCTGTCCCCGGGCGGAAGTATTGAGAAAATAGAAACCGCCTTCACATACGGGGCGGATTCGGTTTATTTCGGTCTCAGGGATTTTTCCCTTAGAACCAACGCTAAAAACGTTGAATACGGAACGCAGGAACAGCTCAGAGCCATAAAGGAACGTTTTCACGGCAAGTACTACTGCGCGGTAAACATCTATTTCCATGAGGATGACATAGAAAAACTTAAGGGCAAGCTGGATGAAATTCAGGACTACCCTTTTGACGCTTTCATCCTTTCGGACATAGGCATTCTTGATATCCTGCGCGACAGATTTCCCAACGCGGAATATTCTCTTTCCACTCAGGCAAGCTGCGTCAATTCCCGAGCTGCTAAAATTTATCATGACATGGGCTTTAAGAAGGTTATCCTTGGAAGGGAAACCCCTCTTAAGGATATAAGAAAGATAAAGGACGCGAACCCTGATTTGGAGATTGAAGCCTTTGTACACGGAGCAATGTGCATGGCCTACTCCGGGCGCTGTTTTCTTTCCTCTCATCTGGCAGGAAGGAGCGGCAACTACGGAGACTGCGCCCACACCTGCCGCTGGAATTACCGTCTTGCTCTTGAAGAAGAATCCCGACCCGGACGTTATTACCCAATTCTAGAGGAAAACGACTGGACAACAATAATGTCTTCAAAGGATTTGTGCATGATAGACCATCTCGCGGATCTTCGTGATGCCGGGGTTGACGCCCTTAAAATAGAAGGCAGGATGAAAAGTATCTATTATGTTGCGTCTGTTACCCGCGCATACAGAAAGGCTCTTGACCACCTGTACGACTCAAGTGTGGTGTATAAACCCTACAGAGACGAGCTTTTCAACGTGAGCCACAGGGAGTATTCTACCGGCTTTTTCTTCGGAAAGGGTCCTGTTGATGTTGATGACGACATAAACAAACCCATAACGGAAGGCTACATACGCGACTACCTTTTCCTTGGTACTGTCAGGGAAAAAGCCGCGGACAACATCTACAGCGTTGATATCAGGAACCAGATTAAAAGCGGTGATTCAATCGAGTTCATAGGTCCTGATGTCTTTTCCATAAGCGAACCCGCCATAGAGGTTCTTGACGGGGAAATGAAGGCAATTGACCATCTGGACCACTGTAGAACCGGCTTTATAAAAAGCTCCGCGCCCCTGAAACCGGGCTACATTTTAAGGAAAGAAATCAGAATTAAGTAAGCTTTTTTGCCTAAAAAATGCTTTTTACTAATTTTTTTTCAGTTTTTTTACGATAAAAGTTGATTTGTCAATGAATTGTGTTACACTTTAACCATATTTGAACCATTCTTAGGAGGAATAAAAGCATGACAAATCATGACCAGCTCATCGGATTGTTTGAGACTTATGTGCAGGAGAACCAGAAGTTCGAGGAGAAGGGTGTAAAAGCCTCTGCTGCCAGAGCCAGAAAGGCTCTTGCCGATATTTCCAAGCTGTGTAAACTGCGAAGATTGGAAATTCAGGATAAGAAGAACGAAATGGAAGCAAAGTAAGTTCTTCTAAAAAACATAAAAGCAGCCGCGGTTTGCGGCTGTTTTTTTTTACGCTTTCGTATGCCAAATTTCGCTGTGAATTATTTTTTCACCATGTAAAAACGTTGCGCGCTCAATTGTCTATTTTTCAGGATTCTCCCTGTAGAACACTGCGGTAAAGCCGGTTGTGCATACCAGAGAGGAATCGGTCTTTTCGGCCAGCTGTTCGGAAAGAGACTTAACATCTTCCTTAAAATCCTGAAATCTCACCTTCACCAGCTCGTGCTCCGTAAGCGCAGCTTCAAGGGCTGAGACAACACCTTCAGTTATCCCTGCGCGCCCTACCATTACAACCGGTTCTATTATCTGGGCCTGTCCTCTGAGACGGGCTCTTTCCCTGCTTGTAAGTTCATTTTTAAGCATTAATCATTTCCCTGTATTTTTCAGCAACCGCAAAACGCTTTATCTTTTTTGTAGAGGTCATTTCAAGCGGTTCATCCACAACGAAAACCTTCCTTATCCTCTTATACGGAAGGAGCTCGCGGTTCACGTTTTCAACAATCTGCTCCATATGAAGCAACATTGCACCCTTATCCGGAAACTCTTTCCTTGCCGCGTCGGAAGGGTGAATCAGGCACGCCACACCCTCAATCTTGAGTTTCTCGTCGGCAGTATAACCCGTAACGCATATCTGGTCTATATCATAATACAGCTGGAAGTGGTCCTCTATCTCTTCCGGAAACACGTTCTTTCCCCCGTCCGTCACGATTATGTTCTTGGCCCTTCCCGTCAGGTAAACAAACCCGTTCCTGTCCATGTATCCCACATCTCCCGTGTGTAGCCATCCGTTCCGGTCTATGGTCTCGGCCGTGGCCTCGGGATTTTTATAGTAGCCCTTCATCACATGTTTTCCGCGTGTAACTATTTCTCCGTTTCCCTGAGCGTCCCTGTTTATGAAGTCAATTTCAACTCCGGGAAAAGGCTTGCCAATGCTGTTGTAGCTGTATGAATAAGCGGGATTGAGGGTAACTATCGGACTTGTTTCCGTAAGACCGTAACCCTGTACAAAGTCAACTCCAAGCTCATTGAAACCCTTGAATGTTTCAGCCGGGAGCGGTCCCGCTCCGGAAATGCATATGCGGTTGTCAGCAAGGGCAACTTTATCCCTTATTCCCCTGAAAATCACTCTACCGGGATTCAAACCCGAAACCTGCTTCACGACGCCGCAGAATTTCATAAGAAACTTAACAACGCCGCTTACCAGTTTGCCTTTTTCTTCTATGCCTTTCATAATGCCGCTGTAAATCTTGTTGTACAGCATTGGAACAGCCAGAAGCATATTGACCTTGCCTTCCCTGATTTCCTTAAAAATAGCGGAAACCATAAGACGCTTTCCGAATACGATATTGGAGCCGTTGGACATGGCCTCAATAAAGACGGCAAGCATCGTATAGGCATGGTGGATGGGAAGGATGGCATAAAATACATCGGTAGGCTTTACATTCATGTAAGCCTGCACGCAGTAGGCGTCAAAGGTAAGATTTTCATGACTCAGCATAACAGCTTTCGGTGTCCCGGTTGTGCCTGATGTAAAAAGAAAAGCGGCAATATCTTCACTTATGGGCCTCTGGACAGGCTGTTTGCCAACATCGGGGAGATTCAGAATATAGGAATCTTCATGCTTTCTTTCTTCAAGGCAGACCTTGAAACCGTACTTTTCGTCCTGCCCTATGGCATCAAACCTGTCAGCATCAAGGAAAATTCCCTTAATTTCAACAAAATCCACAAGATGCTCTATTTCCGCATTTGAAAGTGAAGCGTCAACCGGGACAACTATGGCTCCCATATAAACTATGCCCATGTAAGCAATTGCCCATTCGGGACTGTTTTTACCGTTTACAGCAACCCTGTCCCCTTTTCTGACACCCTGAGCATACAGCCAGTGCGCAACCTTATTGAACTGCGTCTGCGCCTGGGTATAGGTGAAGGTAACATGCTCAGGAGAGAACGCCTCAAACACACGGTTATCCGGAAATCTTTCGGTAATTATGTCAAACATCTGCGGAAGCGACGGCCACTCTGAATCAAAATACTTTCCCCTGTATCCGTCAAGAAATCTCCATGGCTGCGGATTCAGTTTTCCCTTTCTCATTTCTTTGTCCTTTTGGCTCCGTTTCACCCTTAAAACAGATAATAGTTAGTATTCACTATCTATAGTGATATCAAGCCAATCATGTGCAGAGAGTATCAGTTAAACGAAGGTTAATCAATACTTGCTCTATTTAATTTGACAAGATATTTAAAACTGTCAATAAAAACATGGAAATGCTTTCTTTCCCCAATTCTCAAAGTGGACATACTATATCTATTGGAGTAAACTATCAGGCTATGAACTTTGATACTTTTGACCAGGTGATAAAGTACATGGAGCGCTTTACGAACCTGGAACGTAAAACGGACAGATACAATACAAGAACTTACAGGCTTGACCGTATGCAGGCAATAACGGACAGGCTCGGAAAACCCCAGAGCAGCTACAAGACCATCCATGTGGCGGGAAGTAAGGGCAAAGGCTCAACCGCAAGCTACATTGCGTGCGGTCTTGAGGCCGCGGGTTTTACCACGGGGCTGTACCTGTCCCCTCATGTATCGGACTACCGCGAACGCTTTACCCTCTGCGGACGTTTTGTTCAGGACAGCATCCTGATTTCCACGGGCAACGAGCTTGCAAAAGCCCTTGAAGGCTTCAGATTCAGCGATGAGCTTGGCGAAAATAAGCCTACCGCATTTGAGCTGTACACCGCCTTCGCCTTCCTGCTTTTTAAAAAGCTGGGCTGTCAGTGGGCAGTTATCGAAACAGGTCTTGGAGGCCGGCTTGACGCTACAAACATCATTCTTCCCCGGGCTTCGGTCATTACGCCCATAGAGCTTGAACACACGGAAATTCTTGGGGACACCATAGTCAGGATAGCAACAGAAAAATCAAAGATAATAAAGCAGGAAAGACCGTCATTCAGCTCGTTTCAGACTCCTGACGCTCTTGCGGTGCTGCGTTCTGAAGCGGAATCCGTGAATTCGGATTTCCATTATCTTGGTGATTGTGTTTCGGAGCTGGACGAAAAACATATTGTCTTTAAAGACGGTTTTTCCATTGAACTTCATCTTTCAATGGCAGGTCTTGTTCAGGCGCAGAACTGCGCTCTTGCCATACTCGTCCTAAGAGAACTGGGCCTGTATAGAGGGGAAAAAACGGAAAAGGCCATGTTCGCCAACAGGCTTCCGGGAAGGATGGAGCTGATAAAGTGGAAGCGGAGCATCTATCTGGACGGGGCTCACACGCGTAACAGCATGGGAAATCTGCTTCAGACCTTTCGCGGGCTGTATCCGGGGAAAAGCGGACTTTGCATTTTCGGAGCCGTATCGGGGAAAAACATTCAGGTAATGACGGACCAGGTCCTGTCCTGCTTTGATAAAATTGCAGTCTGCAGGCCGGGAATCTTCAAGAAAAGCGACCCTCAGGCAATTTATGAGCTTCTGCTTTCAAAGAAAAGCCCGTCTCAGACCGTGGTGCTAAGGGAAGAATCAAAAGACGCCCTGGCCTATGCCCTTGAAAATACGGAAGAAAGCGAAGTTATCCTCGCGGCAGGTTCTTTCTACCTTGCCGGGGAAATAAAGAAGGCATTATGGCATTAAACTACAAGGAAATAGAACTGATACTATCCGAATCCTCCCTTGAAGGGGCAAAGATACAGAAAGTAGTGCAAAGCTCCTTCCGCACAATAATCTGGGAGCTTTATGACAGAAACCGCGGCCGCTTCAGTTTCTATACGGAGGTGGGTACGCCTCAGAGCCGTCTCCATGTCCTGTCCCCCGGTTCAAAAATTCCAAAAACACGGAAGCTCCAGCGCTTTGAACAGTATGCAAGAAAAAATCTGGAAGGTTCCGTTATAGTTTCCTGCCGCCAGCTACCCTTTGACAGAACGGTGGTCTGGGAGATAAACAACCACGACAGGCCTCTTAAAATATACTTTCGTTTTTACAGCGGCCCCGGAGCCAACATTATTGTTACGGATGAGAACGATATCATTCAGGATTTGCTGCTGCGCCGTCCCGGACGGCGCGAGATAAGTTCTGAAAAGCTACAGGTTGAAGAGAGAACACAAACCGGGAGCGAGTTCTTCGTACGCCAATGGGAAGGGCCGTCGTTCAGCTTATTCATTGAAAAAACCTGCGAGCGGCAGGAAAACGAAAGCCTTCATGACATGCTTGCAAAGCAGGTCGGAGCACGGATGGAGCACGAGCTTTCACGCATAGGAAAATCTCTTAACAGCGCAGTCAGGACCGTTTCGGAAAACGCGGGCTATGAAGAACTGCGTTATGAAGCGGACATACTTTCAGCCAATTCTCATCTCATAAAGCGCGGACAGGACACTCTGACCGTACCGGACCATGTAAACGGTTCAGGCACTTTGACAATAATGCTTGATAAAGCGCTCTCACCCGGAGCAAACGTTCAGGCCTGCTATGAGAAATACCGCCGTACAAAAGGAGCCTTCGAAAATGCCGTTAAAGAACGTGACAGGCTTAAAGAGGAATACAAAAATACCGAAGAACGTTTTTCCGAAGCCCTTGAAGAAAGCGGAGACGAGGAAGCCGATATACGGCGTTTGAAAGCCATACTTGAACGCACCGCCCCTGCGCCGCGGATTCAGGAAGGCCCCGGCATAAGAACTTCCAGCGGAGGTTTTCAGATACTTGCAGGAAGAAACGCGAAGGAAAATGACGAGCTTCTGCGCCACCACGTCAAAGGCAACGACATGTGGCTTCATACAAGGGATTTCCCCGGCGGTTACGTTTTCATAAAATTCAGACGTGATAAAACAATACCTCTGGAGGTTCTTCTTGATGCCGCGAACATTGCGGTTCTGTATTCAAAAGGTCGCAACAGCTCAAGCGTGAATCTTTACTATACTCAGGTAAAATATCTCAGGCGCGTGAAAGACGGAAAAACGGGTCTTGTGCTGCCAACGCAGGAAAAGAACCTTACCATAAAACCGGAGCCTGAAAGGATAGCCAGGCTGCTTCCCAAGGAGGAAAAATGAAGCCCGCCTTTGAGGGAATAATGTACCCGTTTGACGCAAAAGCCTCTGTTTTACAGGGTCTTGAAAGGATTTCAGCCAAGCTTTCAGGCTTTTACGCAGCTGAAGTGCCGCACAGCGCGTGGGAGCTTTCAAGAGAAGAACTTGACGGCGTTTTCAAAAAAGCTTCCCGGATGTCATTTACAAACATCTTTTTTCTCTCTCCGCTTCATAAAGGACCTCTTTCGTATGAATCTTCTGAAAATTCAGAGATTTTTGACGGCCCGGTTTTTGCTCCTTCAGACGGCAGGCTCCGCGGTTCGGACTGGAAAATTAATCTTAATATACCTTTTGTATTCAAAAATCTGCTGAATATCTCAGATGATGTATGCTCGGAAGAAGCCGGCCTTGAAATCGTCTCTCCGTATCTGGCCGCTTTGTTTCCCGACATACCTGTAAGCGCTTTTTTCGCGTATGCGGACAGTCCGGTATTGAGAAGAATTGTGAAAATTATTAAAAAAGACTTTCCCTGTTCTTTTATTTTGCTTAGTAATAATAAGAACACAGGATGCGCGGGCATGTGGAAGGAGGCTTTGGAAATATGAAAGGAAGGGATGATATTTTTTTCAGCGAGGGACGCCTGTGCATTGAGCTTATGCGCGGAGACTCCGCGTTGAAAGGCTATGAATTTCCTAAAAACAAGCAAAGCGCCATTCTCTACCACAGCGCGCAGCTTACCGAAATAAACTGGCAGGGAATCCAGATGATTGGAGAAAGATGCTGTATCGTTTTCTATCCCAATGAACTAATAACAAAGCTGCCAATCCCTTCCTTCGAACTTTCAGGCGCCCTGAGAACGCGCAGCCTGACACTGCTTAGAAACCTATCCCATGCTGTTGAAGAAGCCGAAGATACTCTGTTCTGGAATCTTGACAGCATCCCTCTTTCAAATTTCTGGTTTTTTAAAAACGGGGACATACTACTTCTCTCACGTCAGATGGGCGACATAGTTGACCGCTTCGAGCTTGATGAAGACCGTTTTACGGATAAGGATATATGGCTTTCTCACAACAGTGTGGAAGGCTTCGGAAAGGCAAAGTTCCTTTTCCAGCTGCTGTACTATTCCCTTACCGGAAAAGCGCCCTTCTCTTCTCCCGCTGTCCGTGAAAACGGCTTCAAGGCCATTCCCATGCGCCTTTACTTCCCCCAATCCTCTTCTTCCGTTATCCCTCTCTGCGATACGGTTGACAAAGCCCTTTCCGATGACAGAAAATTTCAGTTAGGCATACGAAAACCCATGACCTTCTTCAGGCAGACTCTGGATTCCTTTGGGAAACTTCCGTTTTCCGATTTGGACACAGGTGAAAACCCCGCTTTGCCTGATTACGAGGCAAAGGTTGAAAAGAAAGCCCGAACCAAGGCATTTTTCAGGACAAAAGGCTTTAAAACGCTGATGGCAGTCCTAGCCGCCGCAGCTGTCATAGGAATAGCCTCTTTCTATATTTATCAGGCAGTAAAGCCGCCTTTAACAAGAAAACTGAACGAAACGCAGATAATAGAATACTATTACGAGGCCTTGAATAATCTGGATGTATCCGCGATGAGCGAGCCTTTGAAAAACGGCTACAGCGGTCCGGATTTCATTCAGGTTTCCACGCTGTATGTGACCGGCACAATGCGAAAGGCTTATGAGGAAAGCGCGCGGATAATAAAACCGTCCGAATGGCTGGCGGACGGACAGCAAAGCCTTCCTGAAAACGCAATAGTCTACGGGACAACGAACCTTTTTGTAGAAAAACTCTCAAATGACGTTTACAGGGCAACCGTCTTGTTCTGGACGTCCGAAGGCGCTGTCAACAGCGCGAACAATCTTGTGAGCGTAGACGTTTCGGCAGTAAGAACCGTTTATGATTTTACCTTCAGGACACGAGGCAAGGGTGAAAACGCATGGAGAGAGGTGATAAATATTTCAATGGTTTCAGAAGAGCCTGTAACAACCATACATATTGATTACGTGTAATTACCAAGCTTCTGTCAGGCTTCTGAAAGGTTTACGCGAAAGAGGCTATTGTTTTTTCAAGAGTTTCCGTATCTTCAGGGTCAATCCAGAATACATCCGAAAAGCTTCTGAAAAATGTCATCTGACGCTTTGCGTAATGAACCGAGTTCATAACTATTCTACTTTTTATCTCATCAAGCTCAGAAGCCTTCAGAGCATCCAGCCTTGCGACCGAATCTTCGGGACTTCCCGAGTAAACCTCATCTATGAACTCCCTGTAGCCTATGCCCTGCATGCTCTGCCATAAAGGATTTGCGCCAATTTTCAGAAGCTTCTTAATCTCATCAACCATACCGTCTCTGAACATAATATCTGTTCTGAGTTTAATGCGCTCCTTAAGCTGTTCTTTTTCCCTGAAAAGCCCTATGGAAAGTATCTGCATATCGTTTCTGGGCTTATCCGGCAGTGCAAAACTTGACAGAGGCTTTCCGCAGGAGCGGTAGACCTCAATTGCTCTGGAAATCCTGAAGCTGTCATTGGGGTTTATTCTTTCCGCGGCGGCAGGGTCAATAATCTTAAGATAGTCGTGAGCCTTCTGAAGGCCCTGATCTCGGATATAAAGGTCAACCGTTTTTCTTATTTCGGGATTCGAAGGCGGAGCTTCCGACAGCCCGAACATGAATTGTTTGAAATAAAAAGCCGTGCCTCCCGAAATAACAGGCAACCGTCCGCGGCTCCAGATACTTTTACACGCCTCATCCGCAAGGCGTACGAAATCTGCCACATTGTAGGTTTCCCACGGCTCCAGAATATCAATAAGGTGGTGAGGAATACGTTCTGTAACGGAAGAATCGGCCTTTGCTGAGCCTATGTCCAGATTCCGGTAGACCTGAACCGAATCGGCGTTTACAACTTCCCCGTTTTCTGAAAAAAAATCAAACAGCAGCCGGGTTTTTCCAACTGCTGTCGGGCCGAAGAGAAAAATTGCTTTTTTTCTTAAATAGGGTTCCGGACTCACTTCTCGACCGGCGTATATTCCACTTCGTCGTTGAGAACTTTGGTCAGGACTGCCGAGACAACCTTCTCGTGGTTGTTCTCCAGTTCCTCTTCAGCTTCTTTATTTGCCGCAATAATAGAGGCTTCTTTGATGGCCACACAGGTCATCTCATATAAATTAACGTCTTTATCAATCAGTGTATCAAGTGGGATGCTCAAGGTTTGTCTCCTTCAAAATCAGATGCAATATGAGAATATATCAGGTTTCAGCGGTTCTGTAAAGGAGGAAGAGCCTTAATGATTATGTCAACAATATGCTCCGGAGTCTTGCCTTCAGTGTCTATCACAAGGTCTGCCTTCGAGGTATCGTTGTTATCTATGCCATAGATGCGCGCATAGCGCTCTGTATCATGAGCATCGCGCTCTCTTGTCTGCGCAAGACGTTCTTCAACGGTTCCGCCTTCGCGCTTTGTTATCCTTCTTGCCCTTTCAGTATCTGAGGCAAGAAGATAGACTTTAAAATCCGCTTCCTTAAGCATCCATATGGCAAGACGGGACCCCAGTATACAGTTTTCAACAGCCATTGCCATCTCCACCTGCCTCCTATCCAGCTCTTTATCAACATTATCGTCACGGTTGGCAAGCGCGCAGAAATCCCAGAAGTCCATATTGCGCTCCTTTGCCATCTGGCGGAACGTGAAGTTAATCATGGGATAGCCAAGCCGCTTCGCGAGCAATGTTGAAACCGTGGTATTGCCGCAGCCGCTTTTTCCCGAAACTGCAATTCTCATCCTGTTTTCTCCTTACTTATCCTTACTCACCGTGAAATTATTCTATATTGCGAATCTGTTCCCTTATATTTTCAAGGGAATCCTTCATGTTTACAACCTCAAAATTCACTTCCACCATCTGGCTCTTGGAACCTATGGTGTTTATTTCCCTGTTCATTTCCTGGCTAAGGAAATCAAGGCGTTTCCCAACCGCCTCACTGCTGTTGAGAAGTTTCCGGAATTCCGATATGTGAGCTTCAAGTCTTACGATTTCTTCGTTTATGGTATAGCGATTCAGCATTACGGCAACCTCTGTAAGCACACGGTTTTCGTCATAATCCTGATTGCCAAGCAGTTCATGAATCCTGTCGGTAAGATTTTTCTTCACCATATCGTCAAGTTTTCCGACATTGGCTTTAACTGTCTTGAGGGACTTTGATATTTCATTAATCTTTATGCTCAGGTCATTGCAGGTAACTTCGCCTTCCCTTGCCTTCGCGGCGTCCAACTGCTCCATAACCGCTTTTGAGCAGAAGTCCAGTCCCTCCTGATAAGCCTCTATCCCGTCTGTCCTTATGCTTGTAAGTACGCCGTCCTGATTAATTATATCCGAAAGGTTAACTTTAGGTGAAAGCCCCGCGTTCAATGCTCTTTCATTGATAAGTTCTACTGCCTTTATATATGCGTCAACGGCATCTTCATCAACGCTGACTTCAACGTTGCTTTTTATGTTTTTGACTTTTATTGAAAGGTCTATGTGCCCTCTCCGGGCATGTTCTTTGATAATGGCGGCAATGACGGTCTCGTAAGATGAAAGATACGGCGGAGCGCTGTAGCTTATTTCAAGGAATCTGTTGTTATAGCTTTTCAGCTCCATTGTCATAAGAAAACTTTCATTCTGATACTCTCCGTACCCGTAGGCCGTCATGCTTTTCAGCTGAAGATACCTCCATAAAAAATCAGGCTCCCTTAAGGAGCCCCTTAAACCGCTGCGGTTTGATTACTTGCCGAGTTTAGCCTTGCACTGTTTGCAGACCTTCTTTGTTTCGCCGTCTACGGAAACCTCATAAATAACTTTGATGGCTTCCCTCCTGCAGACCGGGCATGTCCCGCGTCCGAAGTTGGCGACCTCTTTCAAACCTGTACCTCTATGTGCCTTTGACATGGTGTTCTCCTAATTAAAATATCTCCGATAATATTAACTGTCAGCCCTGTGAATGTCAATAAAAGTCAGAAAAGGATGGTTCCGCAGAGTTTCAGTCTGCTCTGACCGCCATAAGGTTTTTCCAGATTAAACGCGGCTTCGAACTTCCTGTAGGTCAGTCCGATACCTGCTGTGAGCGTACCGCCCTTAATATCAACAAGTTTTGCGGAATAACCCAGTCTCAGCGAAATGCTTGAATCCCTGACAAAACGGAATTTAAGCTCAGTCCCTGCGCTTACAGACCTGCGGTAATAGTCAAACAGATAGTTCATCTCCGCAGCAAAGCTGTAAACAAAGTTGTTCATCCGGCCTCTTGACGAGTACTCGTCACGGCTCCAGTAAACTCCTATACCTGTTTCCGAGAACATGTTTTTAAGCATGAGAACTGTGTCGGAACCGTTTTTATCAAGAATATTGTCAAGCAGTACGCCAACAGAGAACTGCCTGTACTTGAACATGAAGCCGGCATTTACCTGAATGAATTCCGAGTTCACAACCCTTTCATACTGCGCCAGCAGTGTCTGCATGATAAAATCGGAGACTGAAGTCATGGGAACATCCAGCCTATGCTGAACTGAACCTCCCGATATACCGAAGCCCGCGCTGAAATTCTCATAGCCTGCGCTGAAATTAAGATTAAGAGAAGAAGCCTGATACAAGTCCGCATGGCCTTTTTCTTCTCTCAGGTTAGAATACAGTGAAACGTCTATACCCATTGTTATCATTTCGGCCACAAAAAGGATATTAAGGCCTGCGCCGGGTTTGTACGGAAGAGTTTCCGCGCCTGCGGTATCTTCAAGATTTCCTCTTATCGCAAAGGTAAAGTCATTTTTGTCAAAATAAACCGCAGCCGGGTTTGGATAGCTTTGCATGTTTGTTCCGCTCACACCTATACCAATATTTCCCATGGCGCTGAGCCTTGGGTCTTTTGCCGCAGCAGCGCTGACGGCTATGGTAAATATCAATATGGAAAGAACAGCTTTCTTCACTTTCCCTCTACCTGAATTTTGGCGTTTTTAAGAGCAACGGCTACCTGGTCCGGACATGAAGTTTTTCTGAATCCGCATCGTATTCCGCTTAGACGTTCTATCGCTTCATCTGCCGTCATGCCTTTTATGAGGGCGGTAAGGCCTTTATGGTTACCGTCACAGCCGCCAACGAAGCCAAGGTCTGTTACCCTGTTTTTATCATCCAGAATAATAGTGATTTTTCTGGCGCATATGCCGGAAGGTTTAAAATCAATTTGGTTCATGGGATTAATATAAAACATCGTCAGAGGCAAGACAAGTGTCATACGGGGCGCCTTTGACTATGTCGTAAAACAGTCTAACTGTTTGACAGTCGACCGGTTTGACAGTGCGACTGTGTGACTGTTTAACTGTTTGACATGGAATTGTTAATATAAGTTTATACAATATAATAATTTATATTTTTTACCGTTGAAATCATGACCTGTTTCCAACAGTATAACTGTTTGACTGTTTGACAAATTTGTCAAACTGTCGAACTATCAGACTGTCAAACCTATGCCCCGTCAAACTGAAAAATAGGGTTAATTTATTTATATGTAATAAGTTATGTATGTCAAACAGTCGCACTGTCATACAGTCAAACGGTCAAACCGGTCAACTGTCGGACTGTTTCCCTCTTTTCCCTTATCTCAGTGTCCCCTCCCGTGGTAGAATACAGGCATGGCAGGACATAAAGTATTCTTTCATGTTGATTTGGACGCGTTCTTCGCATCGGTGGAGCAGCGCGATAATCCCGAATACAGGGGAAAGCCACTTATAATCGGGCAGGTTGCGCCGCGGTGTGTAGTCTCTACATGCTCCTACGAAGCCAGAAAATTCGGAGTTCACAGCGCTATGCCCACACTGCAGGCTTACAGACTCTGCCCGGAAGGCATTTATATAGCGGGGAACATGCGCCTTTACAGCAAAGTCTCAAAACAGATAATGGGGATTCTGCGCGAATATGCTCCTGAGATGCATCAGGTTTCGATTGATGAAGCATCTTTGGACATGACCGGGACAGGGAGACTTTTCGGACCGCCAAGACAGCTTGCAATGGCGATAAAGAAGAGAATAAAAAACGAAATCGGGATTACATTGAGTATAGGTATAGCGTCGTCTCCGTTCATAGCCAAGATGGCAAGCGATTACAACAAACCTGACGGACTTTGCCTTGTATCGCCGGGCAAGGAACAGGTCTTCATTGACACTATAGGCCTCAGGAAACTTTGGGGTCTTGGAAAGAGCGGCCTTGCCATGCTGGAAGCCCGCAGGATATCCACGCCCGCGCAACTGAGACAGCTTGATATGGAAAAAATTCAGAGGATTTTCGGAAACTCTTTTGGAAGCTACCTTTATAAGGCAAGCCGCGGACAGGACCCTGAAATAATGTTCCAGAAGCCCAAAAGCCACTCAATTTCAACTGAGTCAACCTTCTTTGAGGACGTTGATGACGAGCAGACGCTCTGTCAGATACTTCTGGGCATGAGTTCGGAACTTACGGCAAGGTCCTTTGACGAAGGCGTTATGGCCAGAACCGTAGGCTTAAAACTCAGGTGGGGTTCCGACTTTAAAACCATAACAGTTCAGGAAACGCCGGAAGACCCCATACTCAACGCGGATCAGATATATTCAACGGCAAAAAGGCTTCTTTTATCAAAGTGGAGAAGCAGACAGGGGATAAGGCTCATAGGACTTGGCCTTTATCAGCTGTACAGCGGAGACACTCCTATACAGGACAGCCTGTTTTCCGAAAACGAGCACAAAAAAAGAAAAATTGATAAAGTAGTTTACAGTCTTGAAACCAGAGGCGTCAGCCTTATGAAAGCAAGTGAGCTTGGGAATAAAATCCCGGACTGGTCAACAGGCGCTTCCAACAGGAATCATGAAGCCGAGATAAATGCAAACAAAAATACAGCTAAAAACTGAAGTCTCCGAACGGACACTTACTTTTTTACATCAATTTTCACATCAAAATAACGCACCAGAGTCCCGTACAGACACATCAGGAACAGCGAAAGCAGGACCGCTCCGATTATGTCGGTAAGCCAGTGAACTCCGCTGAGAAGTCTGAAAACGGACATACAGACCATCAGGATTACCAGAAGGAAACGAAGGATTATAATCATGAAGCTGTAACGTCTGCTTCCGTAGCCAAGAAGCACAAACTCGCTGAAAAGCACGCACAGGGCCAGCATGGTATGGCTTGAAGGATATGAAGATTCAAAATTTTCAGGTCTTCTGTTAATGACCGCAAGCTCAAAACCTATGTAGCAGACAACAACTGCGGCATAGAAAAACATGGTTATCAGATAGCGCTTATGCATCTTTGAAAAGCCATGGGAGCGGATAAGATTAATTAATGCCGTAAAAACGTTCGCGCCGGCAAGGAGTACGCAGAAATAACCAAGGAGTTTTGTAAAACTGTAGCTGGCTTCGTCATATGGGAACAGGTTGTGGAAATATAAATTAACGGAAGCATAGCCCACCGCCGTGCCGTTTATGCCAATACTCTGCACATCATAGGCTGTAACGCTCCATGTAAAAATTGCAAAAAGAAGCAAAAGCAGGAAAGAAACAAAAAGCCCCAGCCTTAAAGATGTTTTCCGCTTCTCACGGGAAGACTTTTCGCCATAATAATCAGTTTTTGTCATTTACGGGTATTCCTTTCGTTTCAAGTATCAAATCGTGCTTAAGCTCCTTAAGCTTCTTTGACAGAGAGACCTTGTAGATATGAGGGTTAATGAGACGCTTATAGCTTCTGTGGAAATGGCTCTGGCTTTCAACGGCATATGACTGAACATCTTTGAGAGGCACATTATTCATAATCATTTTTCCGTCTTTCATTACGAGGTTTAAAAGCTTTTCCACCCTGACATAGTCCCTGCCTTTCATCAGGAAAATATCTCCGTCAGTGAAAGGATGGTAAAAAACATAGTCACGGCCGGCTTTGATTTCCTCATCGTCAAGGGTTATCAAATCCGCAATGGCCTGATCTTCTTCTCCATAGAATCTGTATATCTGCTTTATACCGGGATTGGTTGTTTTTGCATATGAGTTGCTTACCTTCATCGTAGGCTGGTAGGAACCGTCGCGCCTTTTCTTTGCGGCAAGCTTGTATACTCCGCCCAAAGAACCCTGATCTCCGCCGGTGACAAGGTTTGTGCCCACTCCCCATGAATCTATGGGAACTCCGTCAGAGACAAGAGTTGTGATTATCTGCTCTGTAAGGTCGTTGGATACGCAGATGGTGGCATCTTCAAGACCTGCGTCATCAAGACGCTGGCGCACTGCCCTTGCAAGGTAGGAAAGGTCGCCGGAATCTATTCGCACTCCCATGCCAAGGCCTTTGGCCTTCTGCTCCTTACCCACTATTATAGCGTTCTCTATGCCGCTTCCCAGAGTATCATAGGTGTCAATCAGAAGCACGCAGTTATTCGGATAGATTTTCGCGAATTCCCTGAAAGCCTCAAGCTCGCTGTCATAGGCCATTATCCAGCTGTGCGCCATGGTTCCGCCTACAGGTATGCCGAAAACTTTTCCCGCAAGAGTATTGCTGGAAAGCTTGCATCCGCCTATGTAGGCCGCGCGTGAAGCTGAAAGCCCTCCGTCAACACCCTGCGCGCGTCGCAGGCCGAATTCCATAACCGAACCAGTCCCTGCCGCCGTACATACCCTCATAGCCTTTGTGGCAATAAGGGTCTGGAAATTTATGGTATTCAGAAGAAGACTTTCAATAAGCTGAGCATCAATAAGCTTCGTATGAACTCGTACAACAGGTTCGCCGGGGAAGACCGTTGTACCCTCTTTCGGCGCATAGATGTCACCATGAAACCTGTACGTGGAAAGGAAATCCAGAAAACGGCCGTCAAATATATTCAGGCTCTTAAGGTAGGCAATGTCATTCGCACTGAAATTCAGGCTTTCCAGCTGGGGAAGAAGTTCCCCCAGCCCCGCGAACACGGCGTAACCGCCCTGAAACGGGTTTACCCTGTAGAACATATCAAAGACCACATCGGGATTCTCTCTGTTAAGGAAGTATCCCTGCATCATTGTAAGTTCGTAGAAATCGGTTGTCAGCGCGGACACATCAACTACCATATTTACCTTCTTATTTCAGTCCTGCCGCCCATGTACGGAACAAGGGCGTCGGGTATGCGTATACTGCCGTCTTCTTTCTGGAAGTTTTCCAAAACGGCCACAACGGCGCGTGAAAGCGCAACGGCCGTTCCGTTCAGCATATGGACGTATTTGGCTTTGCCGTCGTCATCACGGTAACGGACATTAAGATTGCGGCTCTGGTAGTCGGTACAGTTTGAAGTCGAAGTTACTTCGCCGTATTCCCCGGCCTCACCCCGGCCCGGCATCCATGCCTCTATATCGAATTTCCGATACGCGGGTGCGCCCAGGTCCCCGGTGCAGGTATCCACAACACGGTAGGCAAGTCCAAGCCCGGTATAGATTTCCTCTTCAATAGAAAGGATTTCCCCGTGGAAGGTATCCGAATCTTCCGGCAGGCAGATGATGAACATTTCAAGCTTGGAGAACTGGTGAACCCGGTAAAGGCCCTTTGAGTACTGACCCGCGCCGCCCGCCTCTCTTCGGAAACAGTGCGAAAGACCCGTCATCTTTATCGGAAGGCGACTCTTGTCCAGAGTTTCGCCGCTGTAGTAACCGCCAAGCGTGATTTCCGCCGTGCCGACAAGAGCTGTGCCTGTGCCTTCAACGGTATAGATGTTGCTTTCGGCGCCGCGGGGATTGAAGCCTATACCCTCAAGCACTTCTTCCTTTGCAATGTCGGGAGTGATGAAAGGAGTGAAACCATGTTTCAGAACAATATTCATGGCATAATTTTCAAGGGCCATCTGAAGAAGAACGGCCTCGTTTTTAAGATAATAGAACTTAGGTCCGCTGACCTTGGCGCCTGTTTCAAAATCAAGAAGATCAAGCTTTTCTCCAAGCTGAACGTGGTCCAGAGGCTTAAAACTAAAGACCGGCGGTTTGCCCACATATTTTATCGCGGTGTTGTCCTTGTCCTCTTTGCCTACCGGCGCATCGGGATGGGCATAGTTCGGTATCTGCCTGATAATCGTATTGAAATCCTTGTCCACGGTTTCAAGCTCTGCTTCCGTCCGGGCTATTCTGTCCTTTATGTCGCGACCCTCGGCAATAAGAGCCTGACGCGCGTCGTTGTCCATCTTATCCTTCATTTTGGAGGCATTGACATTCCTTGCCGCCCTGAGTTCCTCCGCGGCCTTCATAAGAGCGGACCGCCTGTCCTGCAGCGCTATCGCCCGGTCCACATCCACCTTCATATTACGGTCAATGATGTTTTTCGCTATTTCGTCCCGTCTGGTTTTAAGCTCTCTGTAATCAATCATATGATGCCCCCGAAATACCGTTTGGCCCGCCTTCCGCAAGCCATGAATAATCAAGAAAACTATAATACAATTAAGGATGACAATCAATGTACCTTTCCCCTTCAATCGTGTTATCCTACGGGAGATGAAAATCAACGTAGTCCTTTTTCAGCCCGAAATTCCTCAGAACACAGGCAATATCTCGCGTACCTGCAGCGCGACAGGAAGCGCGCTCCACCTTGTTCATCCCCTTGGCTTTTCACTGGACGAGCGTCATCTGCGCCGCGCCGGGCTTGATTACTGGAGGGGACTTGAAATCCATGAATATCAGGACAATTCCGCCTTCTTTGAAGAACACGGCAATGAAAGAATCTGGTACTTTTCACAGAAAGGCAAAACCGGTTTCTGGGAAGCCGATGTGCTGTACGATGAACCGGAAAACGGCAAGGAAAAATCTGTCTGGCTTGCCTTCGGCTGTGAATCGCGCGGTCTTGATGAAAAGCTTCTTCTGAAAAACGCTTCCACCTGCGTCCGTATCCCAATGCTTGAAGGAAAACGCTCGCTGAACCTTTCAAATACCGTCGCAGTTGCAGTTTATGAAGTACTGAGACGGCTAAACTTCGCAGGCCTGCGCACAACAGGCGAACTGAACTGTCGCGACTGGAGCGAAGCCGATGCGTAGATTACTTGCCGTCCTTCTTTTTGTTCTGCTTTTTGTGCCGGCTTCAGGCGGCTTCGTATTCGCGTCCACATCAGCGGAAGGAGTGGACACATACTGCTACGAACAGCTGAAAGGAACCGAACAGCTTGCCTACGAAGCCATACACAACTGCCTGATATATCTTATAAAAAGCTGGAACTGCGGCTCATTTACACAGACAACCATTCAAAAAGCCTACAACTGTCTGCTTATGGACCATCCTGAAATCTACTGGTCTGAAGGCTACACCTATGTGACAAGCTATGTGGACAACAGAATATCGGGTCACAGGGTTGAATTCACCTACAGCATGACACGCTCCGAAATAGAAGCTAAAAACAGGCAGCTTGAAGACTCTCTTTTTACTATGGCAAAAAAAATCGGACGCATAGACGCCTCTTATGAAACCGTAAAAGCAGTCTATGAATATCTTATAAACAACAGCTCCTATGAAGAGCTTAACCTTGACCAAAGCATGTGCTCGGTCATGCTTGAAGGCGGGGGAGTCTGCGCCTCCTTCGCAAAGGCCTTCGAGTTCATAATGCAGTGCATGAATATCCCGTGCACGGTTGTATACGGAAGGCTTACTCAAAGTTCGGGGATGCTTAGCACCGCTTTGGGACATGAGTGGAATCTTGTGCGCCTTGGGTCTTCATGGTACCACGTAGATGTTACAAGCGGTCTTAACGTGACAAAGCAGAGCGGAGATATGGATTACCGCTTTTTGTGCGCGTCAACGGACGATATTCTGAAAACACATATCGTGGACAACCCCGTTGAGCTTCCTTCCTGTACGGATACAAGCCTGAACTTTTTCACTTATTACGGCTTAACTGTTGACACATATTCACGCGAAGCCGTGGCCGCCTGTATGCTGAAAGCCTATGAAATGGGGCTTGACCCCGTTGTACGCTTTTCAAATTACCGCGCTTTTTCCGATGCCGTAGACGACCTTTTCACAAAACAGGGTATCTTACAGGCTGTGAAGGATGCCGCCGGAATAAGCTTTCAGAGTATAGATTACCGCATTGACGAACCCGAGCTTACAGTCCGCCTTGAACTTTAATTACTTTAACTTTCTCAATTGCAGAAAACACATTTTATGTTTACTATTGAGTTGTGACTCTGAAATACTCAACTATTAGCAGGAAACAGGATATAGGACAGCTCATAAACCAGCTCCACCGCGAGGAGTTCCTTGCCGTGGGCATAATGGATACGGGAACTCTGGAAAATCTTCAGACAACCCTTGACTGGTTTGAAAACAATTTCAACTACTGCCTTCATGTGATTTCTCAGATAGACCGTTTCCCTACCGACGAAATGCAGAGCCGCTATCCGGATGTAACGTTCATTGTTTTCCCTAAAGCTCCTTCTCTTGCCGAAAGGATAAACGCGCTTGCGGATGTAAGCATGTCCACCTACTTCCTGACTATGAGAAGCGATACAAACCTCATGAAGCTTGACTGGAAACCCATCGAAGCCAGAATGAAGGATGATGAGCACCCCGCGATGATATGTCCGTGGATATTCAACAAGAGCAAAGAACTAATCCCAACCCTCAGGGCGCCCCATATGGAAAACAAAGAGGTCAGCCCTCTTTCGTTCATGCCAAAGGGAACCTGTGATGCGAACCTTTACCCCTTCCTTGGAGTGGGGCTTTACGACAGGGCTCTTTTTCAGCGGCTGCGCGGCTATGATGAGGATATTTCAGGAGCCTACTGGCAGACTCTTGATTTCGGCACAAGGTGCTGGCTATACGGATATCCTGTTTATACAATGAAGGAAATCGAAGTCCTGTTCTACGAGAAGCAGTTCCTTATTGAAGACCGCACGGAGCAGCAGGGTTTTGAGCGCTATTACTCAAAGGCTCTTTCCGTCCACCAGATAAAAGGCAGAAACTACATTCGTAAAGGGCCCAGGATGTCGGGTAAGATTATAAACGAAGAAGTCAAACCGCGAATCGGTGTATACAAGACGGATTTCAAAACCCTCTGCGATACGTGGAAAAATCCGGAATAAACTTTTGGAGCAGCTCTAAAAAAACCGGCGAATTTAATTTGCCGGCATTACTTATTATTTCTTGTTCTTCTTCCTGTCTTCGTCTCGCTTCTTACGCTCTTCCGAAGCTCTGATGAAATCAGCGAACGTTCCGCCCCCTGAAGAACTTCTGCTTTCATAGGAGCCGAAGTCTTTTCGGAAATCCCTGTTGCCGTTGGAGTTTTCATTTGAAAAGTCACGTCTGATGCCTTCATGCCTGATGCCGTTACGCCTGTTATCGTCGCGCCTGCCTTCATCGCGTCTGCTCTCTTTCGGCTCAGGTCTGTGCGGTCTGTAATGGCTTGGTTTTACAACTTCAATCACAGTTTCCCACTCTACCTGAGGCGCGGCCTTCGCAACGGCAACGGCAGCCTTTACAGCACCCTTACGTATAACTATTGTCTTCTTTCCGTTGGTTCCCGGAGTGGCAGTCGCAAGCACCCTCTTTGTCGGAGAAGCCGAAGCATGAGTCGGGATTACCTCTGAAGGAGCCGTCTCAATTCTCTTCTTTACTTCCATTTCCTCGTAGCCGCATGAGAAACGCTGGCAAATATGGTGCATTCTTTCATATTCATCACGTACATTCATCATTGGCCAGCCGCATGACGGGCACAGGCGCTCCTTGTCTCCCATAAGGTTTGGGTCGAACTTCTCATGATTTTCAATGACCTGATTTACAAGTTTCGCCGCATTTTTCTTGATATCTTCGATAAAAAGAGCCTCTTTTTCCGCTCCGCGGGCTATTTCAAATAACCTCTTCTCCCATTTTCCGGTAAGCTCCGCGCTCTTAAGCTGCTTGGGCACAAGACGCACAAGCTCGCGTCCCTTCGGTGTGGGAACAAGCTCCTTTCCCTGTCTTTCTATGCAATTGTTCTGGATGAGCTTTTCAATTATGTCGGCTCTGGTTGCCGGTGTGCCAAGGCCGTTTTCAAGATGGTTCTTAAGCTCCGCGTTCTCCACAAAACGTCCCGCATGCTCCATTGCAAAAAGCAGGTCGGCTTCCGTATACCTGTCAGGCGGCAGCGTTGCGTTCCTCTTCAGGGCAATGTCCTTCACTTCGATTTCCGTACCTTCTTTCAGCGCAAGTATGCCGCTGTCCGAATCTTCGTCTTCGTCAAGGGCAACGGCGCTACGTCTTCCTATCTCTCTGGCAACATCTCTCCAGCCCTGCTTTACCGGAACCGTCAGCCTGTCCAGAAAGCGTTCGCCCTTCACATCGGCCTCGACCGTGGTGGTATTGTATTCGTAGTCCGCCGAAAGGGTCTCCAGGAAACGTGTGATGATAAGCTCCCAAAGCGCCTTCTCCTTCGCGGAGAGCTTTGAGACATCCACCTTCTGCTCCGTGGGCAGCAACGCATGATGGTCGCTTACAAGGTCGTCGTTCACAAGGCGCGAAAGGTCCGTCCTTATCCCGTTTTTCAGGTAGGCCGAGGCCCTAAGCCCGAAAGATGTTGCGCTGAGCGCGGCAAGCCTGTCCGGAAGAGTCGGGACAATGTCCGCTGTTATGTAGCGGCTGTCCGTTCTGGGGTAAGTTACTATTTTATAGACTTCATAGAGCCTCTGAAGTATATCAAGCGTATCCTTCGCAGAAAGCCCAAGAATGTTGTTTGCATCCCTCTGAAGTTCGGTAAGGTCATAGGCAAGAGGGGGTTTTTCGCTCTTAGGCACTTCCTTTACGCTTTTGACAACGCCTTTTGCGCCCTTGAGTTTTTCCGCGATTTCGTTTGCCTTTGCCTCTTCGTTTATCTTTACAGTATTGTCCTCAGAGTACCTTGAAGCCTTAAAACTGCCGAAATCCGCCTTTATGGTCCAGTAAAAATGCCCTGCGAAATCCTCTATCTCGTCTTCCCTGTCTGTTATCAGGGCAAGCGTAGGCGTCTGCACGCGCCCTGCCGAAAGTCTTGTGTCAAAATGGCAGCTCATGGCTCGCGACACATTGTAGCCCACATACCAGTCGGCATAGGACCTGCTTTCCGCGGCGGCATAAAGATTATCGTAATCCTCCGCGGGCTTCAGCGCCGCAAAGCCCTGCTTTATAGCCAGATCCGTCTGGCTGCTTATCCAAAGTCTCTTTGCCGGTTTTGCGCATTCGGCCTGCTTCAGTATCCATCTGGCTACAAGCTCACCTTCCCTTCCCGCATCTGTTGCTATGATAACGCCTTCAACATCCTCGCGGTCCAAAAGGCTCTTTACCACTTCATACTGCTCCTTGCTTTTCTCTATAACCATTGTATCGAGTTTTTTGGGGAGTATGGGCAGGTTCCTGAGAGTCCAGCGCCTGTACTCGGCTCCGTAGGAATCAGGAGGACAAAGGGTGACAAGGTGCCCCAGGGCCCAGGTTACGACATAATCATCATTCTCAAGATATCTTCCCCTGTTTGCGCATCCAAGCACGCGGGCAAGCTCTTTTCCTACACTTGGCTTTTCTGCCAGAACGAGTTGCTTCATGGCTATGAATAATACTCCAAACAAGGTCTTTCAACAAGTTCTAAAAACACACTTAAACGCGTAAAAAGACATGGAAGCAGGCATGTCCGGCTACGGCGGTTTTTAAATTGTTTTGCGTTGTTCTGCTCCTTATAATGCGCATTAAAACGTTTTTTCGCGAACTTCCTTGACTAGGACAGGGGTACATCTTATTATTCAAATAGAAAAAACATTGAAGACTTCAACAAGGAGAAAACAAATGGCATACAGAATTACAGATTCATGTGCAGCATGTGGAACATGTGCCGGCGAATGCCCGACACAGGCAATCAGCGAAGGTGACATTTATGTCATTGACCAGGAAGCGTGCGTCCAGTGCGGAACTTGCGCGTCAGTTTGCCCGGTTGGTGCAATCGTAGAGGAGTGACATCCATTGATATAGAAAAGCTCAGCACCTGAGCCCTATAGGAGACCTTCAGCTAGACTGAGGGTCTTTTTTTATGCCATGGGAATTGAATTTTTATAATAAACTGTGACTTTCCGCGATGCTTACATTGGAAATTGAAGTGGCTGAAGCTTCCGCCGCCCCGCGACCACAATAAAAGCCACAGAAAAAACATGCTTCTTACACGGCATTCCCCCTTTGTAGAGCGGACCTGTTTCTGTTATTCTTAGAGTAAGGAAAACATATGGCACAACCGTTTGCTGATAAGATTCCGAAGCTAAGCGTAAGCGAACTGACCTCTTTGATAAAAACCACTCTTGAAGGAAGCTTCTACGGACTTACCGTAGAGGGCGAGATTTCAGGCTTCCGGCCGGCTTCAACGGGACACTGGTACTTTTCGCTTAAGGACAGTAGCGCAGTCATAGGCTGCGCAATGTGGCGTTCCTCAATACCGCGGGTAGGCTTTGTCCCCAAAGACGGAATGAAAGTCACGGTAACCGGAAGCATAAGCGTATTCGAGCCAAGAGGCACCTACCAGATAATATGCACTTCAATGAGAGTATCCGGAGAGGGTGATATTCTTATCATGCTGGAAGAACGCAAGCGTAAGTATGCCGCTTTAGGCTATTTTGACGAAAGTCTTAAAAAGCCCATTCCCAGGAGACCCGGGAAGGCGGCAGTCATAACAAGCCCTACAGGTGCTGCGCTTCAGGATATACTTCAGATTACGGGCAGGCGCAACAACGGCATGGATATTATTATCCTTCCTGCGGTAGTACAGGGCGCAGAGGCGGCTCAGACCATTGCGGCAAGGATAAAGGAAGCAAATGATTTTCTTCTGGCAGATGTAATAATAGTGGGACGCGGAGGCGGAAGCATAGAAGACCTTCTGCCGTTTTCCGAGGAATGCGTTATTGAAGCGATACATCAGTCTAAAATTCCCGTAATCTCTGCGGTAGGTCATGAAATAGACTGGGCGCTTTCAGACTATGTGGCGGATATGCGCGCCCCTACCCCTTCAGCGGCGGCGGAGCTTGTATGTGAAAGCAGCATGGACCAGCTGGAAAAGTTAAATAAACTGCGCCGGAGCATGTATGATTCAATTAACGGAAAGCTGAATGAGGTAAAACTGAAGCTTTCGGCTTTTTCACGGACTGGAGCGAAAGCGCAGCTGGACAACAGGCTTAACAGTTTTAGAATGGCTTTGGATTCATCGGTTTCGGAGATGGAGCACGGCATGAAAATGCTTGTTTCGCTTCGTTCTTCAAAAGCAGAGCTTCTGAAGCAGAAAATAAAAGCTCTTTCACCTCTTGCTGTGCTTGACAGGGGCTACAGCATTGTCACGGACAAAGACGGTAGGACAATAAAGAGCGTTTCACAGACCGGAAACGGCGATAAAATCGGAATAACAATGTCAGACGGGCGCATCAGCGCTTCTGTCGGGGAGGTTTTCAATGGCAGATAAAACAATGACTTTTGAGCAGAAGCTTGAAAAGATGGAGGAAATCTCCAAGGCGCTGGCAGACCCGGATACGAACCTGCAGGATGCGGTAAAACTTTACGAGTCGGGCATGAAGCTCGCCGGTGAAGTTGACGGCGAGCTTGCTAAGATAGAACGCAGAATAGAAATTGTTACAAGCCGCCCGGGCGAAAGCGAAGCGGGCGTTATCACAGAGCCCTATAACTAGTTTCTGTTGCTTCTTCCGAACAGCCGCAGCAGATAAAGAAAGATGTTGATGAAATCAAGATACAGCTCAAGAGCACATATGATGGAAAGCTTTATGAAGGACTCGTCATCAATATCATAGCCGTATGATTCGTTAAGGCGCATGATTTTTTGAGTGTCCCATGCCGTTATGGCACTGAAAAGCACCACTCCGATAATGCTTATGAGGTAGTACAGCGGCTCGGATTTAAAAAAGAGATTGATTACGGAAGAGATTATAAGACCCCAAAGCCCCATGACCAGGACGGAGCCGATGCGGGACAGGTCGCGTTTGGTGCGCATCGCGTAAAGGCTCATGCCGCCGAACATCAGGGCGGTGGTGAAAAAGGCGCGAGAGATAACAGCTCCGGTATATATGACTACCACGGAACTGAGTATCGCGCCGGTGCATACCGAATAGATTCCGAAGCAGACCATTGCCGTGCGGGCGGTCATTCTCTCAAGGCGGCGTGAAAGTATGAGGACTATCACAAACTGGCCAATTATCATGGGATAAATGAGGCCTGTGGTGTACATTCTGTAAACAAGCGCGCTGTTGCCACCGATAAAATATGCGACTATTGCGGTAAGTACAAGTCCTGCCGTCATCCAAAGATAAACGTTTTTAAGGAGTGTGTTGCTCCTTGTCCGCGGTGTTGATAATGTGTTTTCTCTGTTAGTGTTGCTCATACTGACAATTTCGCCTAAAAAGCGGGATACGTCAAGCAAAACCATGCCGTCACAGCCGGTGTTTAAGCTTTTCGGAGTAAAAAAACACATTCCTTCACAAAAGTACCTCTACAAAAGGACATCTTGAGTGTATTCTTAAGCCATGTCCGTTATTCTGTATCAGGAGAAGAGTTTTATAGTTGCCTTCAAACCTCACGGTATTGCCACGGTGCCGCTGAAAAAACAGCTTCATTCAGGCGCAGACTCCGACACGGATGCAACGGATAAAACCCTTTTAGGGCTTGCGGCAGGAGAATGCCCTGATATATTAAAGGTTACGGGCAGAAACAGCTGGGAATACGGGACACTGCATCGTCTTGATACGGCAACGGCGGGTCTTGTGGTTTTTGCGAAGACCCAGGAGTTTTATGATTTTCTTATGAAAATACAGGCTGAAGGCAGTTTCGTTAAAACATATCTTGCACGGACTTTCCGAAGCGGCAGGCTGATGATAATGGATGCCGATGAAAAGCTGTATAGGGGTGAAACTGTAAAAATAATGTCTTATTTTCGCTCATACGGCAAAGGTTCTAAGGAAGTAAGAGCTGTACAGGACATTAAACGCGCAGACAGCCCTGTTCTTTATTCTACGGAAATAACTCTGAAACAGAAGGGTTCGGAGACAGAAATTTCCCATAACGCGGAGCGCGGACAGGATGTTGCGGACGCTCTTGAAGATTTTCCGGCTCATGCGGTGAACAGGTTTTTGAAAGCTCATAGTCAGAGCGCACAGCTTTGCCAATCCGGCTTTGGCGACATTTTTGAATGCGCAATTACCCGCGGTTTCAGGCACCAGATAAGGGCGCATCTTGCATGTATTGGGCACCCCATCATAGGCGACGGACTTTACGGTAAGGACGGGCCGGATTCATTTGCTTCAGAGGCGGTTACGGCGGAAGCCGGGACTTCCGTCACGGCGGATAACTTCATGCATCTTCTGTGTTTCAAGGTCAGCTTTCCCCTCCCCGACGGAAGCTGTTTTACCTTTTCAAGCTGAGCTTCAAATGTTAAAATCCCAGTATGGGACTAAAAAGGCTTCGCTTTTTCTCTTTGATTTTATTACTGCTCTTTGTGTTTTTTATAATGGTTTCATGCTCTTCCGCGTCAAAAACCGGAGAGTTCACCGACGACGAATACGCGTTCACCGCCCGTCTTGTTCTTGAAAAGGCGCGAGACCAAGCCTTTCTAAACCTTTTCAGGAGCCTTAACGGCTTCAACGAAAGCATGATTCCCTCTTCCTGCTCTTTCATCAAAGAGCAGAGCGCCCAAATCCCCGGGATGGACAGACTTATCAGGCAATGGTCGCGCTCCGCCACATCCTTCATTCTCCCACTCTACGAACGCTTCACCACCTACGCTGCAGGGCTTTTATCGGTACTTGAAATCGACTCTCCCAAAACTCTGGTCGAGTCCGGGGACACCGCGATAAGCGATTACTGCAGGACAAAACTCCGTGAAGAAATGGCAAACGCAATAGTAGGAAATCTGGACGGGCTGGATTTTTCACTCTGGAATAAAATAGCTTCCCAGTACGAGGCGTGGTACGCCTCAAGAAAACTTGTTTACAGTGAAGATATCCCATATTTAAAACCCGTTTTCACAGAAAAGGAAACGGCAGAGCTTTTATCGTTTCACCTTGCGGACCTGTTTTTCAGCTACCTTGGAAAAGCCGAGGTCCTGATACACACAACACCCGACCCGGACATGGATGAAACCGCGGCCAAAATTCTTGGATTGTACTGAAGATTGTACTGATGTTTAGAGGAACGAATGGAAAAATTGTTTGACAGCAGCAGAACAGATATAAAATCCCAGCCCCTTGCCTACAGAATGCGTCCAAGAACACTTGACGAGTACATAGGACAGGACCACATAGTAGGCCCCGGCAGGCTTCTCAGGCGTTCAATTCAGGCTGACCAGCTTTCATCTGTCATTTTTTACGGGCCCCCGGGAACCGGAAAAACAACATTGGCGCGCGTGATAGCGAATACAACAAAAAGCCACTTCGCTACCATAAACGCAGTCCTTTCGGGAGTGAAGGAGCTGCGCGATGAAATAGATTCCGCAAAAAATCGCCTTGACCTGTACGGCCGGAGAACAATCCTCTTTGTGGATGAGGTCCACCGCTGGAACAAGAGCCAGCAGGACGCCCTGCTCCCATGGGTGGAAAACGGGACATTCATCCTGATAGGCGCTACCACGGAGAACCCTTTCTTTGAGGTAAATGCCGCGCTGGTAAGCCGTTCAAGAATATTTCAGCTTAAACCTCTTACAAACGAAGACCTGATAAAAATCGCATGGCAGGCCATAAAGGATAAAACAAGAGGCTACGGAAATTTGGACGTTTCCTTCGAAGCCGGCGCGCTTGAGCACCTTGTAGACGTTGCAGGCGGAGACGCCAGAAGCCTTCTGAATGCTCTTGAGCTTGCGGTAGTTACAAGTCCGTCACAGGACGGCAAAGTCTTCATAACAAAGGAAACGGCGGAAGAAAGCATACAGCGCAAGGCTGTTCTGTATGACAAGGAAGGCGACTACCATTTTGATGTAATAAGCGCCTTCATAAAATCGCTCCGCGGCTCAGATCCGGATGCCGCCCTGTACTGGCTTGCAAAAATGGTCTACGCGGGAGAAGACCCGCGCTTCATTTTCCGCAGGATGATGATAAGCGCCTGCGAAGATGTCGGTCTTGCAGATCCCAATGCCATAGTTGTAGTCCAGTCGGATGCCGCTGCCTTCAATGCAATAGGCATGCCCGAAGGACGCTACCATCTGGCGCATGCCGCCCTTTACCTTGCCACGGCTCCCAAAAGCAACAGCGAAATGGGCTTTTTTGATGCGCTTAAGGCAGTTGAGCAGGAATCAGCCGCAGCAGAAGTACCCAACCATCTCAGGGACGCAAGCAGGGACGCGAAGGGCTTCGGTCACGGCGAAGGCTACATGTATCCTCATGCCTATCAGGAGCACTGGGTGGCTCAACAATATCTTCCAAATGAACTTCAGGGGAAAATCTTCTACAATGTCGGCAGTATAGGCTATGAAAAGCAGATTGCGGATCTTGTAAACCGCCGCCGTGAGATACAGCTTGAAAGCGTTGACATAAATGCCTTCCCTGAAAATCTTACATTCTCGCCCGAAAATAAAGACAGGGATATATGGCTAAGGCGCGCTGTGAGCGGAAGAAGCGCGGCCCTGGAAGGCATGAGGACACGCATTTTTGAAAAACTTGACATAATAAGGTCGGACAGAATTTTTGTGCTCAATGCCGGCCACGGTCTTCTTGTATGGGAAGCCTTCAGGCATACCCCTGAAGGAATGGTCGTGGCGCAGGTGCGAAACACGGAAGAGATGGCCTACCTTCAGCAGTACATCAAGAAGCTTGATGACATGAACTCCCCGAAGGTAATCTGCGAAAAAGACTATCTGAACGCAATGGAAAAACTTGACGGCATTGAAAAAGGCCTTTTGTTTGAGCACATAATAGGAAGGAATCTTCTTTCTGATTTAAAAAAGGGCAAAGCCGTTTTAAAGGAAGTTCTGAAGCGTCTTGCTCCAAAAGGGGACCTTGTACTTTGCGAGACCGTTATTTCGGAAGCTTCAAGGCTGTCGGATTTCATACACATGGGATCTCTTCAGGAAAAACTGCTTAAAGCCGAAAAGAAAATTTACAGCAAAGTGCCTGCAAGGGAAGACCTGTTAAAGGCTCTCAGCTCAGATTTCAATATAGCGGACTGTACAGATTACCGCTTCACGGAAGCGCGTACAGCCGGTGAGTCCGATGTAAAGCGCTGGATAAGAAACAGCTATATCCCCGCCCTTCCCGAACTTTCTCAGGAAGAAGCCGAAAAAATGGAGAAAGAGCTTATCTCAATCCTCTGCGCCGCTCAGCTTCGCTGGAATACAAGCTGCATAATTGTTTTGCTTAAAAGACAATCCTGATGGCATAAAAAAACCACCACAGTGTGATGGTTTTTTCTTCAGGGTGGAAGAAGGGGCTCGAACCCTCAACAACCAGATCCACAATCTGGGGCTCTACCATTGAACTACTTCCACCATTATGTCAATTGACCGCTTTAATATGACTTATGGCCGAAAAAAAGTCAACTATATCAGTAAATACGTATAAAGCGGCCAATACTCTTTTACATTATTCGTACTTACTGCTAAAAGCTCTGGCTGCAAGACGTTTTATTACCTTTGCATCAAGAAACGGCATAAGCGGCGTAAGATTAGTGAAATCAAAAGTATCCGAATTTTTTTCAATTTGCTCAAAAATAATGTCTTCAAGATCGTCGTCATTCATGAACGGAGCAATGGCTGCAAGATTCTCCACTTCTAAGCCGGAAATTTTTTTAGCTATTTCGGCAATTTCATCCTCATCCATAAAAGGAAGAAGCGGAAGAATGGAAGAAACCTCAAATTTCTCCTGAGAACTTTTACCTATATATTCCTTTACAATTTCAGAAATGTCGTCTTCATCCATAAACGGAGCAACGGGTGTAAGATCGCTCGGGCTTTCAATCTGAACTGACTTCACAAGATCTGAAAGGTCATCTTCATCAAGATACGGAGCAATTTTAGCAAGATTTTCCATATCAATTGAATCTTTGATTTTTTCATCTTTTGTAAATTTCTCAAATGTATCAGGCGGAACTATCGGGGCAAAATCCGCTATATCCTCTATTTTCAGGCATTCAGTCTTTCCATCTTTTACATCATCAAGGACTTTTGCAATTTTTTCATCAGTACCAAAAAGGTCTTCATAGGAAATGCCAAGTACATTACACAATTCACTCAGTTTGGAAATATCCGGCATTGAATTCCCCCTTTCCCAGTTTGAAACAGCCTGAAAGCTTACTCCCATTTCATCTGCAAGATTCATCTGCGTCATGTTTTTTGCAATTCGCGCATCCTTTATTCTTTTTCCTATTTTTACTACATCAAACATCTTTTACCTCTCTGCAATTTTATAAATAATCTGTTTTGCCGGCATGGCTATAATCTAGCAAAAAAGACGGCAGATTTAAATAAAGCAATGCTTGAGTATATTTTTCTAAACACTTCAACAGCCACTTGAGCGTTTATAGGTTTTTATTGACCTAAGGGACAAGAAAAAGTACTATTTTACAAGTTGCGCTTGTAGCTCAATTGGATAGAGCGTCGGACTTCGAATCCGCAGGTTGCAGGTTCGAGCCCTGTCAGGCGCATCTAAGTAGACCGGGTATGATACCAAGTCAGCAGGCCTTCTAAGTCTTTTACAGCAAAGACTTAACGGAAGGCCTTCGTTTGTTTTAGGGGTTGTATGGCGCTCAAATAAGTGCTTTTTCAGCCTGAAATTGCGTACCAATTTTCAAACTGGCGAATGGAAGAATCTGTAATTCTCAAATTCGTAACAAATTCGTAACGGTTCTCTCAAATCTATCTAATCTTGTATGGATTATGCGTAAAAACTAAAGGTTGCGGTTTCCCACGCAAAGGAGAAGAAAATGACATATGGTTATATTAGAGTGTCCAGTGACAAACAAACTGTTGAGAATCAGAGATTTGAAATCAAAAACTTCTGTTCTGGGAATCAAATCTCAGTTAATGGTTGGATAGAAGAAACAATCAGCGGAACAAAAAACTACACAAAAAGACAGCTCGGGTCTTTGCTGGAAAAAGTAAAACAAGGGGACTTGATTGTATGTACTGAACTGAGCAGACTTGGGAGAAACCTTTTTATGATTATGGAAATCCTTAATATCTGCATGACTAAAGAATGTCGGGTCTGGACCATCAAGGATAATTATAGACTTGGCGAAGATATTCAAAGTAAGGTATTGGCCTTCGCTTTCGGTCTCAGCGCAGAAATTGAAAGGAATCTCATAAGTCAGCGAACAAAAGAAGCCCTAGCCAGAAAGAAAGCAGAAGGAGCCATCCTTGGAAGACCAAAAGGCAGGAAATCCTCACATGTAAAACTATCAGGGCAAGAAACTTTCATAAAAGAACTACTGAAGCATGAAGTATCCGTCCGCAAAATAGCTACGATATGCAAAGTTGACCGTGCCACTGTTTCCAGATTCATCAAAGAAAAACAATTGGCGCAATTGAATTGAGCGATTATGTTCAGCAGAACCAGATAGTCTCAAGTTTCCAGACATCTGACAGTTGGGTGATTCTCTCTCCAATTGAAGCGTCAATCAAGAGAAAGATTGAGGCTGTTGGAACACCGCTGAAAGATTGGAATATTTCCATAAACTATGGCATAAAAACAGGTCTCAATGAAGCTTTCATCATATCCACAGAAAAACGCAATGAGATTCTTGCAAATTGCACTGACGATGATGAACGCCGGAGAACGGAGGAACTAATACGACCGATTCTTCGTGGCAGAGATATTAAGAGTTATGGATATAAATGGGCTAATCTTTGGCTTATTAATACTCATAATGGAATAAAAGATAAAATAGAAAGAATTCATATAGAAGATTATCCTTCTGTAAAAAACCATTTAGACAAATACTGGAAAAAAATAGAAAAACGGGCAGATCAAGGAGATACACCATATAATCTTAGGAATTGCGCTTATACGGACGATTTTTCTAAACCTAAGATAATGTATTCAGAAATAGTACAAAGTCCTAGA
>JBQNAT010000008.1:0-106323 GCA_052170315.1 Sphaerochaeta sp. | reverse complement strand
GGATGCCTTGACCTTCAGTTAACACTATTTTTGACTGCTTCGTTCGAAAGTCAGGGTATATCACTACACACTAAGAGTGCAATAAAAATTTGCAAATGCGCATTTTCATTGCGAACTTAGTGCATCAGAAATATGGGTGCTGAATTGGTTCAGCACGTAACCATCTGGGCTGTTTGCCCATACAAAAAAAACAACTCTACTCGCCGGATTAACGCGTTGCCGGGCAGAGGGAGAAGAGACAAGTTCAAAGGTTTTGAATTTTTCAGAGCCACAGAACAGAAGATGTCTATTCTGCCTTGGTCCAGTACGTGTTTTGTACCTGATTAAGTCCGTCTTGGCATCAGACACTCTCCTTCCTCTGCCTCCAGTCAGGAAAGGAAAGACAAACAGTGCCAAACAAAGACAATCAATTAATTCCTTATCCAATCTGTGATAAGAAACACCTCAAGACCTTGAACTCAAAAAGTTCGGATGTCGTATTTCATCATTTTGGACGCAAATGTTGCCGCGTCGTAATGATTAAAGCTGCCAATGAACAACAAGCCACAGATTGCCGTCATGAGATAGAAAAGGAACTATCTCAGGAGATCAGGAACTCCAGATGTCGAGTCCCTGATAATAGAGGTGGGTTTGTGATTTGCAAGAAAGATTGCAACAAATGTCAAAATCATAGATCCGGAAGACCTGATTCTCTCGAAATGGAAATGGAAAACAACGGCTACGAACCTGTTTATAACCCAGGATACGACCCCCTCGAATTGGTTGAACTTAGACTTTCTCTGGAATCAGCCATCAAGAAGTTAAAAAGGGCGCACCCCAATTATGCCGAGCTGCTCTCGGACCTACTTGAAGGCCTGACAATCCCTGAGATCGCACTCAAGAGAGACAAAGCAGAAAGTACAGTTCAAGAGCAGATTGAAAGAAGCTTTCTAGCTGTACGAGAGTACTTATGATAGCATAGGATTTTTGGCGGCTTCATCACCCCGATGTGGCCGCCTCTTTTTTTCCCAACAGCAGATTTGCAGTCACAACCCTACCCTAAAAAAGCAACGTTAAGGTCTCAACCTACCCCCGAAAAGCAACCTTACAGTCTCAACCCTCCTCTGAGAAGGAGCTGAGACATTACCATAGACTTCTATGCACAAACTGCCTTTATGGCAGGAATTAGAAACCATAGAGAAGCTGCGTTTATGTAATTTGTTTTACTCGCACTATTTGCGAGACATCAGAACCACCGTCTCCACATGCCCTGTATTGGCGTAAAAATCAAACATTTTAAGGCTTTTAAGAC
Organism: Sphaerochaeta sp.; assembly: GCA_052170315.1. Classification (GTDB taxonomy): domain Bacteria; phylum Spirochaetota; class Spirochaetia; order Sphaerochaetales; family Sphaerochaetaceae; genus UBA9732. Next base: position 105,032 of record JBQNAT010000008.1, on the reverse strand, counting down.
TGTAACCCAGGTCAATTAGCCTTATAACATCCCTGTGAAGAGTCGGAGCATAGCAGGAAACGTAAATGATTCGTTCCGGGTTCCAAGAAGCAATCATCCGGGGAACTTCCCTTTCAAGCCCAACTCTCGGAGGGTCCGCAATAACAGTATCAACAGAAGAACTTCCCGGATTCCACCTTTCAACGGGTGATGTAAAGAATTTTGTTTTCTTAAGATGCCTGCTGGCCAGATTCAAGCAGTCTTTGTTTATCTCAACCGCCGTCATATCAAAATCATCTTCAAGAAAAGCGCTGAAAGTCCCTATGCCGCTGTAAAGGTCCATGACTTTCTTACCGCGGACACAGGAAACAACATAATCAATCAGATTGGGGAGCAGAAGAAGGTTTGACTGAAAGAAAACCCTGTTTGAAACAGGCAGGCGTCTGTTGCGAACTGTTATCCAGCCGGTTTTGCCGCCAAAAAGAACGCCGCCGTCAGTTGTTATGCAACTTAGTTCCTGATTTTCAAGTTCCCAGGCGTTCAGTTTTGGAGGATTTTTTATCAGGGCATTCATCTTATCGTCAGCTACGGCGCAGCTTTCTATTCTGATACTGTTATTTGATTTCTCCGCGCGAAAGCCAAGAAATGCTTTGCCGTTTTCTATTTTATATTTAAAACGGGCCCTGCTCCTGTATCCGAATTCCGGACCGGATACAGGCGCCTCCATTTTAAAACCTGAAATATCCGAAAAAAGCTCCTGAAGAATGGCAGCCTTTGCCTTTACCTGAGCATCATGCTTAAGCTCTATCAGCGGACAGCCTCCGCATTCAGAGCTGTAGGGACATGGAGATTCCCTTCTGTCGGGACTTTTGACAGCAATAAAAAGAGGTTTGGCTATACAATAGTCTTTTTTCTCTTCAAGTATCTCAATTTCAGCCTCTTCACCGGGAAACAGGCCCTCAAGAAAGACTATTCTGCCGTTTTCAAGGCGGCCGATACTCCGACCGCCCTGAGCGAATTTTTCGGATTTTACATACACGGAAAACCTCTGAAAACCTTACTTTCCCGCGAAGGCCTCAAGTTCTTTCGCATAGGAGGCTATTATGTCCATCCCTTCCTGCCAGAAGGCGGAACCGGTTATATCTATTCCTGCCGTAGCGGCGACATCTTCGGCAGGAATCTGACCCGTGAGGGAAAGAAGCTCGTTGTACTTCTCATAGAAAGGCCTCTCCTGCCCATTGCCTTTGTCCTGCTTTGCAGATCTGTTGTAAAGACCAAGCCCGAAGAGCTGTCCGAAGGCATAGGGATAGTTGTAGAAAGAGAAGCCTGTGCTGTAGTAATGCCCCTTCACTGCCCACATGTACGGATGGAGGAAATTCTCGTCAAGCCCTTCACCGTAGGTCTTCTTCTGACACTCAATCATTATCTGACACATCTCATCCGGCATAAGCTCACCCTCTCTGCGGCGCTCGAAAAGTTCTCTTTCAAAATAGAAGCGGCAGAGAATATCTACGCAGACCTGACACGCGCTTTGTACAAACTGCTCTATTATTGCAAGCTTCTGTTCTCCTTCCGCCTGTTCAACGGCGCCTTTGAAAACTATAAACTCGCTGAAAATGCTGGCGGTTTCCGCGAGGGTCATTGGATAACCTCTGAGCATTGCAGGCTTTACGCTTACAACATGGTCATGCCAGGCATGTCCAAGCTCATGAGCGAAGGTGGAAACCCCGTCATAGGTTCCGTCAAAGTTTGCAAACACGCGGCTTTCTTTTATTTTTGGCATGTAAATATCATAGGCGCCGCCTGTCTTGCCCGAACGCGGGAACGGGTCTATCCAGTTATTGTCAAATGCGTTTGCCGCGAAGGCTCCCATCGCAGGGTTGAAAGCTCCGTACTGCTTTATTACAAATTCTCTTGCCTGCTCGTAGGTATAGGTCATCTTTGCCTTTCCGACGGGTGCGAACAGGTCAAAGAACGCGCATTTTTCAATTCCAAGCAACTTAGCCTTGGTTTTCAGATAGGAGCGGAACATGGGAAGGTTCTTCTCCAGAGTACCTATCAAGGCATCAAGGGTCTTCCTTGAGATTCTGGCTCCCGCAATGGAACGGTCAATGGGGCTTTCCCAATGGCGTCTCTTTTCAAGCGAAAGGCTTGTTCCCTTTATGCCGTTCAGGGCATAGCTGAAAGCTATTTCATGTTCTTTCCAAACCTTAAGCTCCGCTTCATAAGCTCTTTTCCTCTTTTCTCTGTCGGCATTGGTCGCAAGGGCTCTAAGCTGTATGACAGTAAGCTTTTCTCCGTCCAACTCCGCTTGCGCAGATGACGAAACAGCCTCCTGCAGGCGGTCATAGCTGTCAGAGCCGCTTCTCATAAGGTCGGCCGCGAGTTCTTCCATTTCTTGTGGCATCTGGTGCCTGGAATTCTCCGCGATTTCCCTGAAAACGTAACTGTAGTCAGGATTTTCCTTACAGAAGGCGTCAACCCCGGCTTTGTGTTCCGCGACATAGTTTGTGAACATGGTCGAGCACACTGCTTCATCCATTGAAAGCTCCTGAACTTTGTTCAGCGCGTTCACGGCAGCCTTGTCCGTGGTGTTCACGGAGACATTGCAGTAGGCATAGGAACCCAGTGTCTCGGCAAGGTCCGAAATTTCGTTGTTAAGGTCAACCAGAACGGCAAGGTTTGTCTTTCCCGATTCAATCTCATTTCTGAATTTTGCCAAAAGGTTTTTTAACTTCTCAAGGTCTGTGTCAAACTCCTTTGAGTCCACACCGGGATAGATTGGGCTAAGGTCCCATCTTTTCTCTTTCATATTTTTCCTCCAAGGATGTCAGACATCCAAATCATATTCCGCTATCTTGGTTATCAGCGTCCGCCGCGTTATCCCAAGTTCCATGGCAGCCTTTGTCCGGTTGCCTTCCCATCGCCGAAGGGCTTTTTCTATTGTCTGCCGCTCGATATCCTTCAGCGACATCGCTCCGTCATGGGTCTGCTCTTCATGGCGCAGAGCATCCCCTCTAAGCTCGAGGTTTTCCGCGGCGATCAGGTCGCCGTCGGAGAAAATTGCGGCGCGTTCAAGTATGTTTTCCAGTTCTCTTATGTTACCGTAAAAATAATAATTCTTCAGTTTCTCCATAGCCTCAGGCGTAAGACCTGAAAAATGTCTTCCCATGTTGGTGTTTATCTTTTTTATCAGCCATGCAGCCAAAAGCGGGATATCGTCACGTCTTTCTCTGAGGGGCGGAAGGTTGATGCAGACAACGTTCAGCCGGAAGAAAAGGTCTTCTCTGAACTTGCCTTCACGCACAAGCTGTTCAAGATTTTTGTTTGTGGCGCAGACTATTCGGGCATTAATAGGCATTGTTTCCGTACCGCCAAGGCGTGTTATGCATTTTTCCTGAAGCACTCTTAATATCTTAACCTGAAGTTCATGGGGCATATCTCCTATTTCATCAAGAAAAAGAGTGCCTCCGTTGGCAAGCTCAAACATTCCGCTCTTTCTTGAAACGGCACCGGTGAAAGCTCCTTTTTCATATCCGAAAAGCTCGCTTTCAAGAAGATTGCCGGGCACGCCTCCGATGTTTATGGCGACAAAAGGTCCTGAGGAAACGGCGCTCTGCGTGTGGATTGTTCTTGCCACAACCTCTTTTCCGGTTCCGCTTTCACCCGTTATCAGTACGCTTGAATTTGTTTGGGCTATGCGGTTTATATTTTCCTTTATCCTTCTTATCTGTACGCTTTCACCTATGAAGGCGCGGCCTTGAGGCAGGCGTCCTTCCATCTCCTGTATTGTCCTGAAGTTCTGAGCTTCGACAAGATTCTTAAGCTTGATTATGACCTCTTCCGGGTCAAACGGTTTTACAATATAGTCCTGCACGCCGTGCTTAAGGGCATCTACGGCATCGGTGATTTCGCCGTGCGCGCTCATCATAATTACAGGCATACGGAAACCTTCTTCGCGAACCCATTTCATAAACTCAAGACCGTCCATGCCCGGCATCTTAAGGTCAACCAGAATGCCGTCAAAAGGCTCGGCCCTGAGTATCCGCTGAGCCGAATAGGCGTTTTCAGCTTCTACGCCTTCTATGCCTTCTGTTTTCATATATCTGCACATAAGCGCTCTTATGTTGGTCTCGTCGTCAACGACTAAAATCTTCATTGGCATACCTCACTCAGTCCCCGCAGGGGAGATTTACTTCCGCGACGGTTCCGCCGCCGTCTCTGTCATACAGCCTCAGACTGCCGTTCCTGGCTTCTATGAACTGTTTTGAAATTGAAAGCCCTATACCGCTTCCGTGCATTTTCGTTGTAAAGAACGGGTCGAACAGCTTTGATTTGGTATCCACTGGAAGCCCGTCTCCCCTGTCCGTTACCCGCACTGAAACGTTGCGGTGCCTGACTTTGATTTCTACTTTAACCTGAGGGTCGCGGCCTTCGCAGCTTTCGGAAGCATTCTTTATAAGATTTTCAAAAACTGACCTTGCCCTGTCCGGGTCAAAGCTTATCATAACCTTCTGAACATCAGTTTCAATCGGTATTTCCCGGTTAAAGAGTTTGGAAATGTCGGTTATGAAGCTTACAAGCTCTATTTCCTCCGGATTGCCCAGAGGATTTTTAAGGAACTCGCTCACCCTGTTTGTAAGATTTGTCAGTCTTGTTATCTCGTGCTCCATTATATCCAGATCCTGCTCGAATTCCTGCGGAAGGAGCTTTCTCATTAACGCGCTTTGAATTGTCATCGCGCTTAAAGGATTTTTAATCTCATGGGTCAGCGTCCTTGCCGCGGCGCCGAGTTTCGCAAGGCTTTCGTTTTTCTGAAGCTGGGCTTTGTACTTGCGGTTATTATTGTAAATACTCAGTATAAAGAGAATTGTTATAAAAACTGCCGCAATTCCCAGAGCCGCAAGAATCTTTGCATTCCTTACGCTTGAAAAGTAGTCCGATCCGTCAAACTTTACATAGATTATTTCAGGAAAATCGGAAGCGCCGGCATTGGCGTCGGAATTTGCAAACAGACTGCCTGTCTCAAGAACCACGTTTAAACGGGAAAGGCGGAAATACTCGACCTCGCCGGTATCATAGTCAAGGATATATATCCCGAGCGTGGAATCCTGACCGCTTCTCCTGCCCTGCACAAGCTTGGAAAGAGGAAGCATTATCGGGGCATCACCCAGACGCTGGAACAGCTGTCCGCTTGACGAATAAATACCTATGCCGGAGACCCTTTCGTCCGCCATCACGGACACAGCTTTCGCGGTACTGTCGGAAAGGGCCATATAGATGGAATTGAAGGACTTTTCGGAGTTGAATTTCATTTGAAGAAGAAATTTTTCTTCCATGCCTTCATAGATGGTAAGGATAAGGACTATAAGGATAATGAAGGCTATAAAGAGGCCCGAATAGACAATGGGGCGCTCTTTGCCCTCGATAAATTTCCACCGGCGCTTCATTGTCTTCTGTATTTCTTCAGGCAGCTTCTTCGTTTTCATTGCTGTTGATTATAACTTATATTATGTTTACATGTGAATGGAGTAATGTGTAATTCCCTTGAACAAAGTATGTTCTTGCACTAATCTATTGCCGACATGATTAAAAAGAAAATTGAAGACGCGGTACTTATCCAACACCTTGATGAACTACCCGAAGATGGCAGGCAGGTTGCGTTGCTCGCCGATGGTCAGCTCCGTCTCACGGGCCTGAGCGGAACCACTATGGTGAATCAGATGAGAGCCAATTTCAGCCTGGGACTGCTTGAAACTTACGTGCTGGGACAGGCATATGTTGCCGCGGGGCTTATGGCATCGTCCGTAAAAGGCAATGACCGTATCCAGCTTAACGTGGAGTGCGGCGGCCCTATCGGCGGTATTTACGTCGAATCCTGGGCATGCGGAGCCGTTCGGGGCTTCATTAAGAATAATCCCATCCCGTTGGAAAAACCTTTTGAAGGCAATGACCTTTCCCTGCTTTACGGTCCCGGCTTTATAAGCGTGACAAAACTTCTTGAAGGGAGCAAGACCCCGTTTACGGGACAGACCATGATGCAGTACGGCGATTTGGCCAAGGATCTTGCCCTTTATTATAACGAAAGCGAGCAGACTCCTACTATGTTCAGCCTTGGGCTTAACTTTGACGGAAAGGGGCGTCTTTTCGGAGCCGGAGGGCTTTTCATTCAGGCCATGCCCGGATGCGGCGAAGCTATTCTTGATTCTCTGCAAAAGAAAAGCTCAAACCTTCCTTCAATCGGGAAAGCTATAAGCGAAGGGAAATCGGTAAAAGACTATATTAATGAGAACTTTGCGGAATTCGGTGTTTCAGACCTTGGTTCGGAACCGCTAGGCTTTTCCTGCCCGTGTTCAAAAGAGCATTTCAGAACCTTTCTGGGAAGGCTCCCGCAAGCCGAAAAAGACGGTATTATCAGGGACGATAAATTCCCTCTTGAGCTTGCATGCCTTAACTGCGGGACAAAGTACAGCTTCGACGAAGCTGAAGTAAAAGCCCTGTTCAGCGCCGGCGAAGACCCCAAAGGAGAAAAAGCATGATTTTCTTCGCATCGGCATCAGCCAACCAGAACGACCTTGTTGAAAGAGAAGCAAGAGATGCCGGAGCCGGTGATATTCAGGTAAGCTCAGGCGGAGTAGAATTTTCCGCGGACCTTGAGACTGCTTACAGATTCTGTATGTGGACAAGATGCGCTACAAGGCTTTTGGTTCTTGTCCACAGATATGACAAGCTTTTTTCAACGGACGAGCTTTACGAGCATTCCCTAGCACTCCCCTGGGAGAACTGGATAAGTCCTGAAAAAACCTTTGCGATTACGGAGACGGTCAGCGACTGCAGATGGATAAGCAACAGCCATTTTGCCTCCCTGAGGCTTAAAGACGCAATTGTCGAAAGGATAAGGGGCGCTTTCGGCGGCGAGCGTCCAAGCGTTGACAGGAACGACCCCGACATGGTGTTTCATCTTCATGTAAACCGCGACCTTGTAAGCTGGTATGTCGATTTCGGCGGAAGGGACCTTTCCCGACGTTCCTACAGAGTTGCCCAGACTCAGGCCGTCATGGGCGAGTTCATGGCCGCTTCCCTGCTTTACCGAAGCGACTGGTACAAACGTCTTGTAGCATCCTTCAGCGACAGCAGTCTTGAAGTTCCTTCACTGCTTGATCCTTTCTGCGGAAGCGGAACAATTTGCGTTGAGGCTGCTTTGATGGCCACAAACACGGCCCCGGGTCTTCTTAAAACAGAAAACTTCGCCTTCCTGCGCCTGCCTATCCATGATGACGACCTTTGGCAGAAAATCGTTGACGAGGCGCAGTCAAAACGCTGTGAATGCAAATCCCGCATCCTTGGCTGGGACATTGATAAGCGTGCCGTTGATATTTCCATAAGCAATGCCGAGCGCGCCGGTGTTGTCCATCTTATTGAATTCGAGGTAAAAGACTTCACGCAGGTTACTCGGGAAGACGTCCCCGATGGCGCCGGCTGTATTGTCACGGATCCTCCGTACGGTGTCAGGCTTGACAGCGGCTCTGACAACATAAGGCGTCTGTACATTCAGATGGGACAGGTTCTTTACAATACCTTCCCCGGATGGTCCGCCGCAATTTTATGCGGAAACAGCGAGCTTCTTGAAAACATAGACATGAAGCCGGATAGAACCAATACCCTGATTAACGGAGGTATTGAATGCCAGGCTGCCCACTATTACATATTCAGCATGGAAGAGCGCCGGCAGATGACGGAGCGCGCTATTGCAAAAAGGGCCGAAAGACTTGCGGCGCCTCTCTCCCCGGGCGCTCAGATGGCCGCGAACAGGCTTTCAAAGAATCTTGCCTCCGTTGGTAAGGCTATGGAAGCGCAGGGCGTCAGCTGTTACCGCCTTTACGATGCGGACATGCCGGAGTACAGCGCCGCGATAGATATTTATGAAGGCAAATGGATTAGCCTGCAGGAATATGCTGCGCCGTCTTCAATTGACCCCGAAGACGTCTCAAGAAGACTTGAAGAGCTTATTCTGGCGACAGAGCGCGTTACGGGCGTTGACTACGACGATATTCATGTCAGAAAAAGGGAAATACAGCGCGGTTCAAGCCAGTACGGCAAAAACAGCAGCACTTCCCACTTTTTCATCGCAAACGAAAACGGCCACAAATTTCTTGTAAACTTTACCGATTATCTTGATACGGGGCTTTTCCTGGACCATAGACCTGTCCGTAAAATGATAGAGTCAATGAGCCGGGACAAGAGGTTTCTCAACCTTTTCTGTTACACCGCAAGCGCGACGGTTTACGCCGCCGCGGGAGGGGCTCTTTCAACTGTCAGTGTTGACACGAATGCGAATTATTTTGATTGGGCAACAAAAAACATGAGAATGAACGGCTTCAATACGCTGAACCACTTCTTCTACAGAAGCGACTGCCTTTCGTTCCTGCGTGAAAACCGCGATGTATTTGACCTTATTTTCTGCGACCCTCCTACGTTCTCGAACAGCAAGGGCCGGGACACCTTCGATGTACAGCGCGACCACGGTTATCTGATACGTTCCTGCATGAGGCACCTTACAAGTGACGGCGTGCTGATTTTCTCGACAAACTTCACGCGCTTCAAGCTTTTCGGCGAACTCTATGACGATTTCATCATAGAAGACATAACGGAACGGACTATTGGCGATGACTTTGCCCGCAGCGGCAAAATTCACAAATGCTATCTTATCCGTCACAAGGTTGAGCAGGCTCTTGTTATTGAACCTCCCAGAAGGACTGTAAGAAAAGTTGTAAGAAAAGACTTGGAAGGCAGTCGGCCCGGCAGGCTTTAGAGAATGATTATCAAAGCTTTTTAAGATAATGGCCTTCCACCCAGACGCCTTCGTTGACAATAAGGAAGGCTTTTTTGTCGTGCTTTCTGACAATCTGCCTTAACTGATGGACTTCATACTTGGAAATTATTATGTAAAGAATATGCTCTTCTTCGGAAGTGTAAGCACCTATGGACGGTATCTCCGTAACGCCTCTGCCCATCTTTGTAAAAACATCGTTTTCAAGCCCGCGAGGGTCAATCTTTGTAATTATCTTAGCTTCAACATTTATGTTCTGCGCATGGAAACGGTCTATCGCGAAGGCGTGAACAACAGCAAAAATCACAGAATAGACAACAATCTGGACATCAAACAGGAAAAGGCAAACAGCATAGATTGAAAGGTTCACGACAAGGTTCACCTTGCCTACGCTGACATTGCCGTGTGCCTTTGTTATCAAAGTACCTACAACATCCATACCGCCTGTTGAGCCCGACATTCTTAAAACCAAACCAATTCCCGCGCCTGTCAAAAAACCGCCTACCATTGTGGAGGCAAGACAGTCGTCCACCACCTTTACTGTGGGAATGAAGGACATGGCAACTGTAAGGGCAGTTACGGAAATGAAGGTTTTGATAAAAAAGAGCTTGTCAAGACGCGGAAAGGCATATATCAGAATAGGAACGTTAAGGGCATAGAAGAAGATACCGGAAATATCCCTGGAGCCGAAATCAATATGAATGTAGTCGGCAAGAAGAGTTCTTACAAGCTGCGCTATACCCACAAGACCTCCGGAATAAAGTCCTAATGGAACGATGAAAAGGTTCACTCCAAAAGCATAAATAATTCCGCCCAATATACATATCAAGAATTTTTCAGGGTGTATCATAGTCCAAAAATCGGTTTTGCTGTCAGGCATTCACGCTCCTTTCATCCGGAGACTCCGGATATCTTCATTAAAAAAGGCTGCGCAAAAAACTGCCCAGCCTGTAAATCAGCAATTGCTTGCCGTTACTTTTCAGTGTTTTTCCCGGCCCGAAGCTCTGCCTTTACCTTCTCCGCGTTTGCTTTCATTCTGTTCATGGCACGGATGATAACAAAGAGTACAAGAGCGGTAAGGAGGAACTGGATAATGGCCTGGATAAGGTTTCCGTATCTTATGGCGACTTCCTCGGTTGTCCCGGTCGCAGCCTTAAGAATGATTCTGAGCTCGGTAAAATCCGCACCTCCGATAAGGTAGCCAAGTATCGGGTTAAGTATATCCTTGACTAATGACTGGACAATTGCCGTGAACAGGCCGCCGATGATAATGCCAACCGCCATATCAACAACGTTTCCACGGGAAATAAACTCTTTGAATTCGCCAACGAAACCTTTCTTCTCTTCTGCCATGTATTTTGCTCCGAAGTATAACTGTATTTTCAATATTAATGTTTTACATTAAAATGAAAAAAAAGTGAACAGGAGAACAGCTATGACCAACTTTTCTTTCAGGTGCCCTACCAGACTGATTTTCGGCAAAGATACCATACCGGCAGTTGCGGATAACATAAAGGCAGCCGGAGGCGCAAGGGTTCTTTTTGTGTTCGGAGGCGGCTCCATCAGAAAGAACGGCGTATATGAAAAGGTGGTGAAATCGCTTACGGAAGGAGGTCTTTTCTTCATTGAGCTTTCAGGGGTTCAGCCCAACCCGAAACTTAGCCTTGTCAGAAAAGGCATAGAAATTTTCAAAAAAGAAAAACTTGATTTCATACTTGCCGCAGGCGGAGGTTCTGTAATTGATACCTGCAAGGCTATTTCCTTCGGCACGGCAATCCCCGAAGGCAAAGACATTTGGAACGACTACTTCATGAAAGCCGGAACGGAAATACCGAAAGGTCCTGATGTGGGAACGATTTTAACACTTCCTGCCGCAGGTTCCGAAATGTCAAATTCCTGCGTCATATCCAACGAGGAAACAAAAATCAAGCGTGGGATAAACTCTGAAAACAACTACCCGGCTTTTTCAATTTCCGACCCCAGCGTCTGTTTCACCCTTCCCCACTATCAGACTGCATGCGGAAGCGTTGATATGTTCAGCCATATGATGGAGCGCTATTTTACCAACACTCCTGACGTGGCTTTGACTGACGCTCTGCTTGAAGGCGCAATGAAGGTGGTTATACAGTATGGTCCAATGGCATGCAGAAATCCGCGGAATTACGCCTTCAGGGAAAACCTTATGCTGGCATCCTCTCTTGCTCACAACAACATGTTCGGAAGCGGAAGAGTCGGCGACTGGGCAAGTCACTGGCTTGAGCATGAGCTTTCAGGCGAGTATGATATTGCTCACGGCGCAGGCCTTGCGATTATGATTCCCGCGTGGATGAAATATGTATACAAAGTCAACGAACAGCGTTTCATGCAGTTCGCGGTCAACATTATGGGAAGCAACGTACCAATTACAGAGAAAAACCGGCTTATTATGGACGGCATCGAAAGACTTGAAGCCTGGTTCAGAAGCATGGGTCTCGCTACAAGGCTTTCAGAAGCAGGAATAACGGACCGGGATTTTGAAGTAATGGCTACAAGACTTCTTTCAGGAGGAAGAACTGCTGCCGGACATCTTATGTCGCTTGGACACGATGACATTGTAAATATTTACAAACTGGCGCTTTAGGATTACAGCGTCTTGGAAAAGAAGATTCTTACATCCATGCTGTTGCCGATTTTGGGAATAAAGTAACAGCGGTCGGAAACGGCAAGACCGAATGTAAATTTTTCGTTCCTGTGATACCTGACTCCTATTTCCGCGGTCACGCCGGCCATGTTGGATGGAGCGGAAGAAATTGTCAATTCCGTGCCTAAGCCTATGCCGAAATACAGCTCGCTCTTTGCAACCGTTGCGGCAGCGATTGCAAGGGCATCCAGGCTGGAGAAGAACTGTGTTTTGTCTGATTCAAAGAAAACGGCCTTTGTGGTATATAAAGAAAAGTTTGTCTTAAAGCCTATGTCAAACGCGCCTGTTTTGTAATAGGTGGTTGAATAGGAAATAAAACCGCCCAGACTTTTCGGCCGGGCTCCGTTTGGAATGGAGTTCATATAGCCAATGCCAAAATCAAGATATTTCTTTGGAATATAGGCCGGAATTTCCGCAACGGGCGCTTTTTCCTCCACGGGTTCTGCGGCAGGCGCTTTTTCGACAGTTTCTTCGGGCTCTTCAGATACAGGCTCCGTTTCGGCGGCAGGCTCTTCTTCAGCCGCCACATGGGCCTGCGAATCAACCGAACTGCTTACACTCCAGATAATACCGTCATATGACTGCTGCAAATAAAGTGTATGGGGAACCGAGACATCAAGCTCAACCGCAACCTCATAAACAGAGTTGTCAACTAAAGTCCAGTTATCATCGTTTTCACCATCTACCTGATATCTGAAATACCTGACCAGAGGGTCGTTTTCGTACCAGTTCCAGGTAACAATACCGCTGACCGCGAAAACAGGTGAACAGATAAGGAACAAGACCAAAAAAACACAGAATTTCTTCATCGAAAATTACCTTTCCCAGAGCTTTTCTGGATAGATGCCCCGCTTTGTCATAAGGGCAAGATTCTGCTTTACAGTCTCCCTGTCCTCTTTATAGGTCATTCCGAACCACTTTTCCTCGGTAGAGAACACCCTTATGGTACCCAAACCGTTCTTCACCATCTCACCGGCGCAGTTCGGAAGAAGGGCCTCGGCCTTAAGCTGAGTCAGATTTTCCGCCATGAAGCGGTCGAAATAGGCACTCATGTATTCAAAAATCTTCGGGGTAAAGCCGAAAAAGTTCATTGACACCCACTCATCCCCCGTGAGGTAAACATCTCCTTCGGGAAGGTGTGAAACAATCTTCTCTCCCTCATATTCGATTTTCGTGTTCTCCCTCATACCCAGAAGAAGACCGTCCTTCACGCTGCACACGCCGCGGGAAACGCTTCCCATCGGGCTCATGGTGTTTTTAAGCAGGTAGCCCACCATTGCGTGGGAAGTGCTGCCGTTTTCCAGAGCGCTCAGGTAGTTGCCCAGTATCCTGTAGGCCTCGCGCCCGTAAAAGTCATCCGCGTTTATTACTGTGAATGGGGTCTTGAGAACATTTTTTGCACATAGCAGGGCATGAACCGTTCCCCAGGGTTTTGTCCTTTCGGCCGATGCCTTTATCTGGGCCGGGGTAAGGAGAGATTCGTGAGTCTGAAAGACATATTCCGCGTCCATGTTTCCGGCTATTCTGTCAAAAAGCCTTTCCCTGAAATCCTTTTCAATATCCGGTCTTATTATAAATACCACTTTTCCGTAGCCCGTGCTCATAGCATCAAAAACGCTGTAATCAAGAAGGGCTTCTCCGTGTGTTCCGACCGGGTCAATCTGCTTGACTCCGCCGTAGCGAGACCCCAGACCCGCGGCAAGTACCAACAATGAAGGCTTCATATTTTTCTCCTTACATAATTCACCTTTCAGGCGAACCATGAAAATTATACTTAAAAACAGAAGGTTCGTCAGCAAAAAGAAATGTCAATTTCAACCATGAACTCCAAATCTCCGCCGCAATGAACCCTTTCTTTAAGGAAACCGGCAATCATATCCGAACTGTAGTTTTTTTCGGGAGGCGCTACGCAGTCAAAAATCACCTTGGTAAGAGAAGAGCTTTCGACCATTCTCATATCATGGAAACTCAATTCCGCGTCAAATTCTTTAAGGGCTTCGCTTACCTGTGACCGTATGCAGTCCAGCTTTTTGTTGCCTGTAATTACAGGGTCCATGTGGATGGTTATGAAAATTCCAAGTTCATCCCTGAAGTCCGTTTCTATTTTGTCTATTATCTCATGGGTTTCAGGAAAACTCCTGTTCGCGTCAACCTCTGCATGAACAGTAACAAAATCGTTGTGAACCCCGTAGTTGTGAAGCACCAGATCGTGTATGCCCAAAATGCCCTGATAGGACAGTATTTTATCTGAAATAAGCTTCACCCGTTCAGGTGTCGGCTTAATACCTATAAGCGGCGAAATCTGCTCTCTGATAGTCTGTATACTGTTTATTATTACAAAAACTGAGACAACAAGGCCTAAAGGGCCATCAATATTCAGTTTAAAAACATCCATAACTATCATTGAGGCCAGGATTCCGGCTGTTGCCGCCATATCGTTTACGGAGTCGGAAGCGCCGGCTTTAAGCGCGTTTGAATCTATTGCCTTTCCGCAGCTTTTATACAAGCGCGTCTGCAAACCTTTTACAATAACCGAAGCGGAAAGAACAATGTAGGTAAAGGCGTTTATGGAAACCGGTTCCGGGTTAAAAACCCTGCTTATTGCGCTTTTCAAAAAGGCAAAGCCCGCGACAAGCATCAGAAGGCCTATCGTAAACCCAAAAAGGTATTCATATCTCGCATGCCCGTAAGGGTGTTCTCTGTCAGGCTTTTTGCCGGCAAGCGAAAAACCTATTATTGTAAGACAGCTGGAAACACAGTCCGAAAGACTGTTTGCCGCGTCAGCCGTAATGCTTATGCTGTTGGTCAAAAAACCTGCCGCAAGCTTCATGGCTCCTATGAAAAGATTCGACACAATGCCAAAAACGCCCGCCGCCATTGCATATCGCTTACGCACCTCGGGATTATCAGTATTCATGTAGTCTTTTATAAAAAGTCTCCGGAACATGGTTTATTATATACCCTAACATAGGATAAATGGAACAGACACGCGGACGGCAAAAAACTTTGGGAAGACTTCCCTTTTTTCCCTTGCCCCTACAGCCTTATTTATATATTTTATTGATATATCAGTTATATTTTGTAAGGGTCCATAGCCCAATGGATAAGGCGCAGCCCTCCGGAGGCTGAAATGCGGGTTCGATTCCCGCTGGACCTATATAACGCGGAGAAATCATGAAAGAAGAAATAAAGAAGCAGATAAAGCGACAGTTCCTTACGGGCGAAAGAGCCCTGTTCCACGCAAGAAACCTTGAAATAACGGAAACCATATTTGACGACGGGGAATCCCCTCTTAAGGAAAGCGAAAATATAAGCCTTGAAGGCAGCATGTTTAAATGGAAGTACCCCCTCTGGTATTCAAAGAATATAAAAGTCAGCAATACAACCTGGTTCACAATGGCCCGGGCAGGAGTCTGGTACACAAAGAACATTGATATGGAAAACTGCGCCGTAGAAGCCCCGAAGAATTTCAGGCGGTGCGACGGGGTTTCCCTTAAGAATGTCTCCTTCTCCAACGCGGCGGAAACTCTCTGGAGCTGCAGTAACGTGACTCTAAACAATGTCACGGCAGTAAACGGCGACTACTTCGCAATGAACAGCAGTAATATCAGGGTTGACGGTCTTACACTTTACGGTAACTACTCCTTTGACGGCTGTAAAGACGTGGAAATCCGCAACAGCAGGCTTTTGACAAAAGACGCTTTCTGGAATACTGAAAACGTAACGGTCCGCGATTCCTTCATTTCAGGGGAATACCTTGGCTGGAACGCAAAAAACCTTACGCTTATAAACTGCACCATAGAAAGCCTTCAGGGTATGTGCTACATAGAAAACCTTGTTATGAAGAACTGTAAGCTCATCAATACCACTCTGGCTTTTGAATACTCCACAGTGGATGCCGAAATTGTAAGCAGCATTGACAGCGTGCTGAATCCGTCAGGCGGCACCATAAAGGCAGACCGTATTGATAAACTTATAATAGAGCCGGACAGGGTTGAGCCCGCGAAGACAAAAATAATCTGTACGGAAGGCTGAACATGTACGACTTTGATACCGTGATTGACAGAAGGAACACAAACTCGCTCAAATGGGACATAAAGGAAAATGAGCTGCCCATGTGGGTAGCCGACATGGATTTCAAAGCCGCGCCTGAAATAATGGAAGCTATGCGGAAGCGGCTTGACCACGGGGTTTTCGGCTATTCAATAATCCCGGAAGAATGGGAAAAGGCCTATGTAAACTGGTGGAAAACAAGGCACGGCTTTGAATTTAAAGGCTCCGACCTTACATTCTGCACCGGTGTCATACCGGCAATTTCAAGCTGTGTGCGAAAGCTGACCACTGCCAACGAAAATGTTCTCATACAGACGCCGGTTTACAATATTTTCTTCAACTGCATAATCAACAACGGACGCAGGGTTCTTGAATCACCTCTTGTCTATGAAAACGGAGAGTACCGTATTGACTTTGAAGACCTTGAAAAGAAGCTTGCGGACCCTCAGACAACTCTTATGCTTCTTTGCAATCCTCACAATCCCATAGGAAAAATCTGGAACGTGGAAACGCTCTCACGTATAGGTGAACTGTGTTTTAAGCATCATGTAACGGTAATTTCGGATGAAATTCACTGCGATATCACAGAGCCGGGAGTAAACTATGTGCCGTTTGCTTCTGTATCGGAGCACTGCAGGGATATAAGCGTAACCGCGATTTCCCCCACAAAAGCCTTCAACCTGGCAGGTCTTCAGAGCGCGGCCGTTATGGCTTCGAATCCCTACCTTCATCACAAGGTCTGGCGCGCGCTTAATACGGACGAGGTCGCAGAGCCCAACTCCTTTGCCGTACCGGCGATTGTTGCGGCCTTTGAGCAAGGCGGTCCGTGGCTGGACGAACTCAGAGCCTACATTCATAAGAACAGACAGCTTGCAACTGCTTTCATTTCCGATAATCTTCCGCAAATCCATGTTGTCCCGTCACAGGCAACATACCTTCTCTGGGTGGACTGTTCGGCTTTTACTTCCGATTCCGATAAGTTTACGGAAATGATAAGAAAGAAGACGGGACTTTTTGTTTCAAGCGGCACAAGTTACGGTGAAAGCGGAAGGTGTTTTTTAAGGCTTAACATAGCCGCCCCCAAAGCAACCGTTCTTGAAGGTCTTAACAGACTTGCATCGGCTTTGAAATAATCACATCAGCTCTCCGCTTTCCAAAAGAGACCTGTAGTTTTCGTAGGAGAAAATCAGATGATCAAGCACCTCAATACCAAGGAGCTGGCCGGCTCTTTTCAGCCTGATTGTGGTCTCGATATCATCAGAGCTGGGTTCAAGGTTACCGGAAGGATGGTTGTGCGCAAGGATAATTGCCGTGGCGCGCATCTTAAGAGGTTCGCAGAAGACTTCGCGCGGGTGGATGATGGTACGGTTCACAAGACCCACAGATACCACGTTCACGCCCATAAGTTCATGAGCCCCGTTGAGTATGACGGTGATAAAATGCTCCTGAAGCCTGTCCCCGTAGTGGCGGATAGCATCGAAAACGGAAGCGGGGCTGTTCATTGACTTTTTTTGACAGAAGATGAAACGCCTGCCTATTTCAAGACCGGCGCAGATACTCGCAGCCTTAGCGGGGCCAAGCCCCGGCACCGTTTTCAAATCGTCTACCGTAATGCCGCGACTGCCTTTTTTGTCTATGATTTCAAGGGTGTCATGCGCTATGTCATGCACAGGACGCGTATGGCTGCCTGAGCCTATAAGAACGCAGAGAAGCTCCAAATCCGCAAGACCGCCGGGACCCGCCTGTACAAGTTTCTCTCTTGGCCTGTCAGCGGCAGGCATTTCCTTGATTGATTTGAAATCTATTGTTTTTCTTTCGTACGTCATGCCGCCATATTCAGAAAAACTGCGGATTTCATTAAAACTTCATTAAAAATTCATTAAAACTTTATTAAAAATTTCAGATTAAATCCGCAATTTCATAAATGAGACGTTTTGATTTCTCCCAGCCAAGGCATGGGTCGGTGATGGATTTTCCGAAAACCCCTTCTCCAACCTTCTGACAGCCGTCTTCTATGTAGCTTTCTATCATGAAGCCTTTAACCAACTTCCTGACTCTTTCACTGTGTGAGGCAGAGGCAAGAACTTCCTTAGCTATCCTTGGCTGCTCAAAAGGATTCTTACCTGAATTTGCGTGGTTTGTATCTACCACAACGGCAGGGTTTTCGAGCTTAAAACGGTCATAGAAATCACAGAGAAGGATTAAATCTTCATAGTGGTAGTTGGGATGGTTGTTGCCGTGTTTGTCCGTGTAGCCGCGCATTATTGCATGGGCAAAGGGATTTCCGTGGGAATGAGCTTCCCAGCCTCGATAGATAAAGGTATGGGCGCTCTGGGCGGCAAAAATCGCGTTCATCATAACGGAATAGTCTCCGCTTGTAGGGTTTTTCATTCCAACAGGGACTTCTATTCCGCTTGCCGTCAGCCTGTGCTGCTGGTTTTCAACTGATCTTGCACCTACGGCAACATAGCCAAGGATATCGTCAAGATATTTATAGTTTTCAGGATAAAGCATTTCATCCGCAAAGACAAAGCCGGTCTCTTCTACCGCGCGCATATGAAGATGTCTTGTCGCAAGTATGCCCTTGTACATATCGGGCTTGCCTGAAGGGTCCGGCTGATGCAGAAGTCCCTTATAGCCGTTTCCCGCGGTACGCGGTTTGTTGGTATAAATTCTGGGTACAATAAGTATTTTTTCCCTTACCTGCTCCTGTACGGGCACAAGGCGGTACATGTATTCCATCACCGATTCTTCGCTGTCAGCCGAACACGGTCCTATTATAAGAAGAAGTCTGTCAGTCTTTCCGTCAAAGATATCGAAAACTTCCCTGCGCCGGGCTTCAACGGTTTTCGCGACTTTTTCGGTTACCGGGAACTGTTTCTTGACCTCTGACGGTATTGCCAGCTTCCTGTAAAAATCCATATTCATATTATTACCTCTGAATTACGTTTCATTAAAATTTATTCCAAGACTGCCAAGTTTTGAGAAGAAACCCGGAAAGCTTTTGTTTACGGCATCCGCTCCCTCTATAATGCCGCCTGTAAGCGTCATCAAAACGGAAAGCGCCATTACTATCCTGTGGTCATTGTGTCCGCTTAACGGAACGGAAGGTTTGACAAGCTTCCCTTTTCGGATGACAATGCGGTTTTCTTCCTGAAAAGTCTCCGTACCGAACTTTGAAAGCTCACTGCACATGGCCATGCCGCGGTCGCTTTCCTTTATCCTAAGCCTGCGGGTTCCTGTGAATTCTCCGCCGTTTTTCGCCGCGGCAAGGACAAACAGAACCGGTCCCAAATCGGGACAGTCGGATATGTCTATCTCCGCGAAGCCCTTTTCAAGAGCCTTGAAATGTTTCTGATAAACGCGGTCCCCTTGAAGGCTGTTTTCGTCAAGGCCTCCGATTTTTACGTTTCCGCCAAGACAGTTCAGAGCCGCGAAGAAGGCCGCGTTGGAATAATCGCCTTCAACCGCGTAGTTTTTGCAGGCATATGCCTGAGAGCCCGGTATAAGAAACGTACGCTCATCGGGACGCTTGATATTTATTCCGAAAGCCCTCTGTACCTGAAGCGTCATGTCAATGTACGGCCCGCTTTCAATTGTCTTTGTCAGAAATATGCTGCTGTTACCATTCAGAAGAGGAAGCGCAAAAAGAAGACCTGAAACGAACTGGCTGCTGACGTTGGCGGGAACTGTGAAAGCGCCGCTGTGAAGACAACCTTCCGCTTCAATGAAATTCCCGCGACGCTCAAGTCTTATGCCCCGGCTCCTGAAAATTTCTTCATAAACCGATAATGGACGTCCAAGCAGGACTTCGCTTCCCGTAAACCGGACGCGCCTGCCCGAAATCATGG
The DNA here is from genome assembly GCA_052170315.1 of Sphaerochaeta sp. Lineage (GTDB taxonomy): Bacteria > Spirochaetota > Spirochaetia > Sphaerochaetales > Sphaerochaetaceae > UBA9732. The sequence goes on along the minus strand of JBQNAT010000008.1, from coordinate 85,639 downwards.
CAAGAGGAAGAAAGAACCTAAGAGTGCTTCCGCTTTCTCCGCAGTCAAAAATACTGTCATCGGCAATATTGAATACGCTGTCGGAACCTTTGACAATGATACAGGTGTCTTTTCTTTCATATGAGCATCCAAGTCCTCTGACGCAGGAAAGCGTTGCCATTACGTCTTCGGAAAGCTCTGTCGGGAAAACGCGGCTTACCCCTTTTGAAAGGGCGGCGCATATAAGGGCGCGGTGTGATATGCTTTTTGACGGAGGAGCGGCTATATCCCCGAACGCTCTTGAAGGCCGTATCTCTACCGTGCTCATAATAACGCTCCCCTAAAACCGCTGATTACGGAAAAAACGGTATGCTCAGGATTTTCATCCGACGCTATGCGGATATCTGACATTGAAACGTAAAGCGGATAGCGCTTTTCATAGAGTTTTTTAAGCGAATCGAACGAATTGGAAAGCGGTCTGTCTTCAGTAGGGACAATATATTCCAAAGCCCTATCAAGAAAAAAAACAAGGCCGTTTCGTTTAAGATTCCTGATATTGTTTTCGCTGAGTATCACACCGCCTCCTGTAGCGATTACGCAGCCTGCCGCGGAGGCAAGGCCTTCGCAGACTTCACTTTCAAGAGTCCTGAACGCGGGCTCTCCGTTTTCCCTTATGAAACATGGAATTGATATACCTGTTTTTTCCTCAATCAAAGCGTCTGTATCGAAAAACGGTTTTCCAAGCTTTTGGGCAAGAATCTTCCCCGCCGTGGTTTTCCCGCTTCCGGGCATACCGATAAGAATTATGTTCCTCTTGGCGTAAAGCATTTTTGAGTATATGGAAGTTGCCTCATTTTTTCCGAATTTTCTGTCAAAGAAAAACTCAGCCGATGAAAGAGCCTGCCGGACCAGCATGAAAAGGCCGCTGCAGCACCTTATGCCAAGACTTTGGGCTTCCATAACCAGATTTGTGCGGATGGGGTTGTAAATAACATCCGCAAGGCCTTCAAGCTCAGGAAAAAACTTAAGGCTCAAAGGCTTATCTTCTGTTTTGGGAAACATCCCGCACGGCGTAGCGTTTATGATAATTTCCGCATCGCGGTGCTTTGAAACCGCTTCTTCGCGGGAAACGGCATTGCCGTCAAAGTCCGGTTTAACGCTGCGGCTCACAAAAACCGTTTCCCTGCTTCCAAGAAATTTTGAAACGGCTCCCGCTGTTTTCGCAGTTCCTCCGGTGCCGATGATAAGGACTTTTTTGCCGTTCAGCTTAATACCGGCTTCATTCAGCATGTCTATAAGACCTATGAAATCCGTATTGTAGCCGAAAAGTTTTCCGTCCCTGTTAACTACTGTGTTTACCGCGCCAAGTTCTTTTGCCGCAGGGTCAATGAAATCAAGAAACGGGATAACGGCCTGCTTATAGGGTATGGTGACGTTTATCGCTTTAAAGTCACGCTTCAGCATGAAATCTGAAAGGCCTTCCTTTGGGACTTCCCTAAGCTCATAGCTGTAGTTGCCTATAAGATTGTGTATCTCCGCGGAGTAGCTGTGTTTTAAGGTTTCCCCGATAAGACCGTATTCCATACTATGACCTATTTTACATTATCAGTAAAAAAATCAGTGCCGTGACGGCTTATAAGGACATCATACAAAACAAGAGCAACAGCGCTGTCCACAACCGCAACCGCCCTGTGTACTATGGCGGGGTCATGCCGGCCTTCCAGAGAAAGCTCCGTATTTTCATTTGTTTTAAAATCCGCTGTCTGCTGTTTTTTATAGATGGAAGGCGTAGGTTTTACCGCGCAGCTGAGCACCAACGGCATACCGTTTGTAAGGCCTCCGTTTATGCCGCCGTTGTTGTTGGTCACAGTAATTACCCTGCCGTCTTTTACCGTGAACGGGTCGTTCGTGAAGCTTCCTCTTTGGGATGCCATGTCAAAGCCCAGACCGAACTGTATGCCTTTCACCGCGGGAATACTGAAAAGAACATGTGAAAGAAGGCTCTCCATGGAATCGAACCACGGCTCGCCAAGACCCGATTCAAGACCTGTGACGGCCGTTTCAATAATGCCGCCAACGCTGTCTCCGTCCTTCGCGGCAGCTGCTATTGCCTCTTTCATGCGCTGCCCCGCGTTTTCATCAAGAACGGCAAATCTCTTTTTGGAAAGCGCCTCAAGCTGGGAGACAAGGATTTTTTCATCAGAAGCAAGCGTGCTGTCCGCAATTCCCGCGCAGGCCCTGATATGGCTTCCGATTGTTATGCCTTTGCTTTTCAGGGCAGGCAGTACTATTGCCCCGGCAGCGACAAGAGCGGCCGTAATCCTTCCGCTGAAATGTCCGCCGCCTCTGTAGTCCTGAAAACCGTGGTATTTACAGTTCGCGGTGAAATCCGCGTGGCCGGGTCTGGCAACGGATGCCGTTTTGGAGTAGTCCCCGCTCTTCTGCGAAGAGTTGGGAATAAGTATGCAAAGAGGCGTACCGGCAGTTCGGCCCTCAAAAACACCGCTTACAATGGAAAAATCGTCCGCTTCCACGCGCGAAGTGGAAATCCTTCCCGCAGGACGCCTGAGGCTCAGCCGTTCTTTTATAAAAGCGGTATCCACCGGCATTCCCGGAGTCAGACCGTCAAGCACGGCGCCTATATACGGACCGTGGCTTTCTCCGAAAATCGTAACCTGCAAACCGTTTCCGAACGTGTTCTTCATTCCGCGTGCCTCCCTATCAGCTTAAGGCGCTCTCCAAGCTGCTCCAATGTCAGCTCTCTGAACTCAAATTCCCCGATTTCAGGAACAAAAACGGTGGAAACCGTCGTTTTCCCGGCCTTTTTATCGTGGGCCGCGGCTCTTAGAACCTTCTCTTCGTCAAAATCGAAAACCGTGGGCAGACCAAGTTTTTCAAGGCATTTCAGAAGCTTTTCCCTCACACCATCGCTGCACATCGGAAGCATTCCAAGGGCAACGCATTCTCCGTGAAGCAGCGTCCCGTCAAGAACCGTGCTTTCTATCCCGTGGCCTATCGTATGTCCGAAATTCAGCACCTTCCTCAGCCCATTCTCCTTCTCATCCTTTTCCACAACCGCTTTCTTGCACAGAAGCGACCTCTCAATTATCAGGTCGATTTCTTCATAAGGGTCTTTTTCAAGAAAAATTTTAAAAAGCTCCCGGTCAAGCGCGCATGCCACTTTTAGAGCCTCCGCCATGCCGTTGGCAAGCTGCCTTTTAGGCAGTGTTTCCAGTACCTCTGGGTCTATCAGCACCTTTTTGGGCTGATGGAAAGCACCCACCATGTTTTTAAACCCGTCAAGATTAACCGCCGTTTTGCCGCCTATTGAGGAATCAACCTGTGCCAGAAGCGTTGTGGGCACATTGTAAAAATCAATGCCGCGCATGTAGCTTGCCGCCGCGAAACCGGCAATATCTCCGCTTATGCCGCCGCCTGCCGCGACAACGCAGTCATGTCTGGAAAAACCTTTTTCAAGCATAAGGGACAGTATCTTACCGTAGGTTTCAAGATTCTTTTCCCTTTCGCCGTGTCTGAAAACAAAACAATAGCCTTCAAGGCCGGCAGCCTCTACGGTTTTCCGGTAGCGTTCAGGAACGGTATCATCGGAAACCACCATGACCTTGCGGTTAAGGTCAAAAATGTTTTTTACATCCTTAAGGCCGCCTTGCCTGATTACTATGTCGTAACCGCCTTCTCCCAGACTAACGCGTACAGTTTTCGTAAATGAGCCTGTCATATGTCAACATCCCCAAGATAATGGCCCAGGACTTTAACTTCCTCACAGCTTTTCTCAAGCTTTTTAAGAAGCTTCTGTCCCGCTTCCGTGCGAAGCGAGCCCTCGCCTTCGGCATAAAAACAGTACTGCCACGGAATATCTTTTATCGGACGGCTCTGCAGAGACCTGAGATTTATTCCCGCCTCGCTGAACGTATTAATGGCTCCCGCCAGAGAACCCGGAACGTTCCTGACGGTGAACATCATCTGGAAAAGACAGTTTGAACCGGGGCTTAACTCTTCGTTCCTGACGGCGCAGAAAACCGCAAACCTTGTAGTGTTCAGGGCATTCTGGTTTATCTCTTTCCGCAGAACCTCAAGACCGTAAAGAGCCGCGGACTCTTCGCTTGCTATGGCGGCAACCGATTTGTCATTCAGCGATGCGACCATTTTTGCCGATGTGGCGGTATTTTCCGCAGCCTGTATCATAAAGCCGCCGGAACGCAGGAAACCCATGCACTGGTCAAGCGCCTGCTGATGACTTATCACCTTTTTTATATCGGAAAGCGTGGCTCCCGGTACACCCAGAAGCGACTGCGTCACACGCAGACTGTACATGCCGTTTATGAAAAGAGGGCCTCTCATAAGGTCAAAAACCCGGCTTACGTTTCCCGCGTAGCTGTTTTCCAAAGGCAGGACGGCATAGTCGCAATCGCCCTCGACAACCGCTTCGTAGGCAGACTCAAAACTTGAAAAGGACACGGGAATACCCTGGGGGAATATCCGCTTTGCGGCAATGTTAGCCCATGCGCCTTCAATGCCGCAGTAAGCCACACGCGAACCCTGAAGGATTCGTCTCTGATATTTTTTGGATATGTCCATCATGCTCTGAAGAAGTTCCAGATAGGCGCTTTTGTATTCGGGGTTCCCGATAAACTCAAGCTCGCGCTCGCGAACCTCACGCTCCCTTGCGCTGTCAAGAATAGGCAGTCCGTGTTCCCTCTTGTAAAGGGCAATGTTTTTTGAGGCATTCATGCGCTGTTCAAAAAGCGCGGCAATCTTTTTATCGGCCTCGTTGATTTTCAGCCTGTTTTTTTCCAGCTCAGTCATGCGTTTCCTCAACGTCTTCTATTATTTCTTCCTTCTTTCTGCTGAAGACTCTTATCAAAGCAAAAATTACCATAACCGCGCCGCAGGCTATAAGGACATAACCAAGGATACCGACTATGGCTGAGAAAACCCGGATGGGTTCCAGGAACAGGATAACAGCAATCAGCAGGGAGATGATACCTTCATAAAGAAAATGTTTCCTCATGTAGGGTATCTCGAAGGTTTTTGCCACTGCAGCGTTCTGAAATGAAACAAGCGCTGAAAAAGCAATGCCTGTAGCCAGAATATAAACCATCACTGTAAAAGCCTTATCAGCCGCAAGAAAGCCCATTATAATGGCAGCAAAGCCTATGAGCGTGTTTTCCACACCCTTTGCCGCGGCAAAAGTTCTTGTTATGTTTACGTACTTCCATTTGCTTATCCCTATAAGGGTGTAAAGGCCGTTCGCAAGAGCGCAAACACCTGATGCCACCATAAGTATCCTGATAAAAGAACCGGTATTGCCCGCAATGAGTATTCCTATCGCAAGTATCAGCGCTCCCGGAATTATAAGTTTAAAAAAGTTTTTGATTTTTCCTGACATAACTGTTACCCCGTAATAGAATCTACTTTGCTATGGAATAAGTTTCAACATTGAAAACAAGAAGCGAGTTCGGCTCCATGCCCCCCGCGGCATTTGCCCCGTAACCCAGAGCGGGATGGATGTAGAAAATATAATGAGAGCCCATGGGCATCAGCATAACGCCTTCCTTAAAGCCCGCTATGACGGAAGAAAGAGGAAATGTGGAATGTTCACCCCGAGCATAGGAGCTGTCTATAACTGTTCCGTCCAGAAGGGTAAGCTCGTAATCAAGCTCAACGCCGGCATCAGGTTGCGCCTTCTCACCTGTTCCCTGCTTTATTATCCTGTACTGAAGACCACTGTCCGTTGTAATTATGCCGCTTTTTGTTTTGTTCTCCGCCAGAAACGCTTCTGCCGTTTTCAGGTTTTTTTCAGCGATTTCAGCCTGTCTTGCCGAATAATCCGCGGGATAATCCGAAAGAATTTTATTCATTTCATCAAGAGTGTAAAGACTTGTTCCTTTATTGTAATCATCTATGCCTGAAAGACCGTATGCCAGGTCTATCTCGGGAAAATAGTATTGCTTGTAAACCTGAAGATAGTGCATCGCGTTTTCCGCGCCGCTGTTCACGGAAAAGTATATGCCAAGAACGTAGCTGAATTTTTCAGAGAGAGTTCGGGGCGCGGTTTCGGTTGTTGAAGTTTCAGCTAAAACGAAAGACATGGACATGACAGCCAATAGAAGCACAGCAATTATTTTTCTGTTCATTTTTTTCTCCGTTGCGTTAATTTTAATCTTCGGCTCTGCTTATTTCAATCTTGCGCACGATAAGAACACAAATAAAACCCAAAAGCGCGCCGCCGAAGGAGCCAAGAGCATCGGCCGCGAGGTCCATGGCTTCAAAAACTCTTCCGAATGAAGGCTGTATCAGTTCAATGGCATAGCCGAAAATAAAGGACAGAAAGACTGCGCAGAAAAACGGAAGAAGGTTTTTCAGAAAGAACCCTTTTAATGAAAGGTTTGAAAAACACAGAAAAAAGAGGAAACCCTGGGCAAAATAGGCAAGAAAATGGCCGTTTTTATCAGTCCCTGTCAAAACAGCTTCCTTAAAAAGTGAAAAGTACACTATTACGGCCAGACAGACCATACTGAGGATAAAACTTAAAATCTTTACTGCTTTTGACATAAATCCCCCTGTTTCCAGCCCCGTTTCTCCATAAGAGCTTCAAGCTTTCTGAGAAAAATGTTCTTATCGGGAAAGAGCCTGGGGCTTGCGAGCCTGTGATTTGGAGTTTCGCACATCAGCCTTTCAATTACAATATCGGAAGGTATTCTCCTTAGGATGTAGCTTACAGTTTCAAGGTGCCTGGTCATGCACGGGGCTGTAATTTCACCTTCAGGCAATCTCCTGTACAGTTCTGTTCCTGCGGTAATATTGAGGTTGTGTATCTTAAGGGCGCCGGGATGAACGTAATTTAGAGCAAATACTGTCTTATCAAGTTCCGCTTTTCCTTCACCCGGGAAACCTGTAAGGATATGGACGCACAGGGAAAGACCGTGAGCCTTAACCGCTTTTGCGGCTTTAAAAAAGCAGTTTACGTCATGTCCGCGGTTCATACTTGTTAAAATCTCATCGTCTCCGCTTTGAAGTCCAAGTTCAACGCAGACTTCCAAACCTTCCTTTTTGTAAGATTCAAGAAGCTCAAGTTTTTTTTCGTCTATACAGTCAGGTCTTGTGGATACTATAAAACCTTCCCAGCTGTGCAGGGAAAGAACAAAATCATAAAGTTCCTTAAGCTTTTCACAGGGGGCAAAGGTATTTGAGAAGGACTGGAGATAAAACGCGAAATGTTCGGCGCCGTAGCGTGTTTTCAAAAAGGAAAGTCCTTTTTCCGATTGACGAATGATGTCCTCTTTACTGAACGAAAATAGATTATTAGTACATTTATCGGTGTTTTGAGCTATTGTATCTATCGTACTTACAAAAGAACTGTCATGCTGGAATTCACTTTCTGAGTAACGCTGATAGGGAGCCCTGGCTCCAAGGCTGTCACAGTAGGCGCAGCCCTCTCCTGAAGGATTTTTCATTCTGTTCGGACAGGAAAAACCTGCATCCACTCCTACTCTGAATATCCTGTAGCCGTAACGCCTGAGAAGATATGAAGAATAAGAGTTATACGGACAGCTCATTATTTGAATTTTGATTTCAGTATCCACCGGTTGCCGTTTATGAAGGCTCTGCTGTCAAGCTCTTTCTTTGCCGGAATCTGAAGCGAGCTTATCCAAAGTATTTTATCGCGGCAGGCAACCCCAAGGCCTTTTTCTTTGCAAAAACCAGCAACGTCACCCGGCTCAAAACCTTCTGAGCTTTCCCCCTGTTCCAGTTCTCTGAAACCTCCCCATACTCCGGTTACCGCGATGTCTGATTCCTTCATGTCCGGACCCGTTACCACGGCATTGGTCTTTGGCCACGGATAAAATGCGCGAACCCTGGCATGGAGCTCCGCGGCAGTTTGATTGAAATCAAGTTTTCCCGAGCTTTTCTCAAGCATCGCGCAGTAGGAAGGCTCTCCTTCCTGCGCCTTTGCCTGAATTTTTCCATCAAAAATTTTTTTCAGAAGTCCCGGGATGAATAAAGAAGCTTCTTCGCCAACCCTGTCTGTAAGGCTCTGAGTTGTTTCCGTGCCGTCAAGCTCAATGTAAGATTTTCCCCAGACATCTCCCTCATCCATTTTCAGTCCTACATTCTGAAAAGAAACGCAGGCTTCCTTAAGGCCGTTCAGTATGGTGAACTGGATTGGAGACGGCCCGCGAAGCAGAGGCAGATTTGAGGGATGCACATTGAAGCGCCCATTCGGGAAAAGCTCCAGAAACATGGGTCCGAATATCTTTCCGAACGCAAATGTTACAAGAGTATCGGCTCCAAGTGCTTTAACAGCTTCTCTGGCGGGAGTTCTGAGAGAATCAAACTGCAGGACGGGAATGCCAAGTTCTGAAGCGGCAGCTTTTACAGGTGAAGGCAGAAGCTTTCCCGAACGTCCGGAGCTCTTATCGCAGGAAGTAAGCACGCCTGCAATGTCAAAACTTTCCGAAAGCGCCTTAAGCAGAGGAACCGCTACCGCGGGAGTGCCTGCGAAGAGGATTTTGGGCTCTGTCAACTTATTTTCCCCTGTGAGACTTTCCAATCCTGCGTCCGGAAGTCTTTTTTCTGTTTGCCTTCTCAAAGTCATTTATGGCTTTCCGTTTTTCTTCATCGGTCAGATGGTCAATGAAAAGGACTCCGTTAAGATGGTCGTACTCATGCTGAATAACGCGGGCCAAAAGACCAGAAGCCTTAAGAGTGAATTCTTTGCCGTCGGCATCCTGAGCCTTGATTATGACCTTTGAAGGCCGCACAACGTCATGATATACACCGGGAAGGCTCAGACAGCCCTCTTCATAGGGGTTTGTTTCAACCGATGTTCCGGTAATTTCAGGATTGATAAACTCTTTCCTTGTACCGTCCGGAAGCCCTACGATGAAGAACCTTTTATCTACACCTATCTGGGGCGCGGCAAGACCTATGCCGTCCGCTTCCTCAAGAGTTTCATACATGGCTTCAAGCAGGATGTGAAGAGAATCGTCGAATTCAGTGACTTCCGTGCATTTTTCGCGGAGAATTTCATCTCCGAGTTTTACAATATCAAGCATACCTGAAATATATACAAAGACGGGTAATATTTCAACGCCGGTACTATCTTCACAGAAGATCTACAGGGTCAACATCAATATCCACGGCAACATTGTACGGAACTTTCACGCTTTCAAGAACCCTGTTCAGAGCGCTGAGCATTTCCGCGGGCATTGAAGAGCGCATCAGCACCTGGAATCTGTAATTGGAGCGTATCTTTTCAATGGGACATTCTGAAGCCCCATAGACGTTTGAGCTTCTGCTTTCCTGAGTAAGCTTTTTTGCAAGCTTATCCGCGAAATCCCTGGCGGCTGAGACCCTGGAGGAACGCACAACAATGTTTACCATCCTTGAAAACGGAGGAAATTTTGTATCCCGTCTTGTTTCAAGCTCCCTGTCAAAGAAGGTTTCAACTTCTCCCTTTACCGCAAGTGCAATGGCGGGATTATCCTTCATTCTTGTCTGGACTATGACCTCGCCGTCGGTATCAGTTCTTCCCGAGCGTCCTGAAACCTGAACAAGAAGGTCGAAAGTCCTCTCCTCCGCCCTGAAATCAGGGATTAAAAGCCCGCTGTCCGCCATAATTATTCCCACAAGCTGAACGTTCGGGAAATTAAGACCCTTTGCTACCATCTGGGTGCCAAGAAGGATGTGAATGTTTCCGGCTCTGAAATCATCCAGCGTTTTTCGGATGTTGCTTCTGTCCTTTGATACGGTATCGGTATCCAGTCTTGCCGTCCTGTAAAGCGGAAAAAGCCTGTTAATCTCCTGCTCCACCTGTTCCGTTCCAAAACCTGCGTACATCACGTCCACAGAACCGCACACGGGACATTCGGTCATGGGCTTACGGGAGTAGCCGCAATAGTGACACCTGAGAAGCTCATGCTTTTTATGGTATGTCAGAGCCACATCGCAGTTCGGGCATTTAAGCTCATAGCCGCAGCTGCGGCAGTGGAAATAATAGCTGAAACCGCGCCTGTTCAAAAACAGTATAACCTGTTTCCCCATCGCAAGAGTCCTTAGCATTTTTTCTTGGAGAAGACGACTGAAAATACCGTTTTCATGGGTCATGTCGGCAATTTGCACCTTGGGAAGGCTTCCGCCGCCCACACGGCTGGTGAGGACAAGCTTTGTCATCTTTGACGGGTCTTTCATAAGCTGCCAGGCTTCAAGGCTTGGCGTCGCGCTGCCCATAAGAAGCTTTCCTCCGCAGTCCGCAATGCGCTTTTGCGCCACCTGCCTCGCATGATACCTGGGCGAATTGCCGCTCTTGTAGGAGTTCTCGTGCTCTTCATCAATTATTATCATTTTAAGGTTGGAAAACGGGGCAAAAACCGCGCTTCTCGCGCCTATGACAAGGCTTACTTCCGAACGTTTAATACGTCTCCACTGCGCGATACGCTGGGAATCCGTAAGTCCGGAATGGAGTACCGCCACATTGTTGGGAAAACGCTTCATAACCTGAAGGGCAAGCTGGTGCGTAAGAGTTATCTCGGGAACAAGGTATATTACCTGTCCGCCCTGAGCGATTACACGCTCCGCGCAGCGCAGAAAAACCTCAGTCTTTCCCGAGCCCGTGACTCCGAAAAGATAATACATCATCTTATCGGTATCCATTACCATGTTCACGGCATTTTCCTGCTCCCGGGAAAGAACGACATCAGGTCTGGGAATAGCCGCTTCCGGGTCAAGTCCCCCGAAGACAGTGTCGCGCTTGCCTCCGGGTATCATTGTATCCAATATCTCTCCGCGGCTTGAGAAGTAGAACTTTTCCATCCAAAGGGCAAGTTCATAGTCCTTTTTATCAAAAAGAGGTTCCTTATCAATTGCCCTTATTATTTCTTTTATTTCAAATTCACAGTTTTGTACTGAATCCAGGACATCAATAACATAAGCCTGAATCTTCCGCCTTCCGAAAGGCACAATCACCCTTATGCCGGGGATTATGTCCATTTTTTCAGTATCAAAGCTGTAGGTAAACTCTGTCTTAAGAGGCACGGGAACTGCTGCTTTGGCGTACCTTATCATCTTCTTCCGCCGCCTGTTTCAAGTCCCAGATAGCGCGCAAGCTTTTTCAGGTCTTCCCACACGGGGCGCTTAAGCTCCGGATTCCTGAGAACCGCCGCCGGATGGTAGGTACAGAGCATGGGTATGCTTTCATAGAAGAAAAACCGTCCGCGTAAAGCGCCCATTGAGGAATCTGCCAGGCCTGTCATCAGAGCGGACGCGGGCTTTCCAAGACAAAGAATAGCCTGAGGGTGAATTATTTCAATCTGCTGCTTAAGATAGGCATTGCAGCTTTTCTTTTCTTCCGGATAGGGGTCGCGATTCTGAGGCGGACGGCATTTTACGGTATTGGTTATGTAAACGTTCTTATCGCGGTCAAGGGAAATTGCGGAAAGCCAGCTGTCAAGATACTGTCCGGCCTTGCCCACAAAGGGCAGACCCTGAAGGTCCTCGTTTTCCCCGGGGCCTTCGCCAATCACCATTACTGTGGGCCGGTCAAGGCAGCCTGTACCGAAAACAACGTTTTTTCTTGTTTTGCACAGTCCGCATCTTGTGCAGGAACGGCTGTCTTCAAGAAGGGCCTGATATGACATGTGAAGCCTTTCATCGTCCTGGGCATTGGTTTCGGCAGTTTCAAATAAATCATCTTCCGCTTTCTCCGCGGGAATCAGCTTTTCAACCGTGGCGGAAAAATCCCTTTTAGGGTGCTCAGAACCGCTGAAATCCTGTTTAAGGATATCCATGAAAGCATCCGCCAGACCGTCTGTGCGTTCAAGAGCCATGGACAGAGCTTTTCTTTTCGTATCCTGATTTTCCTTATTTTTTTCCATACTCATCCTCGAACCACCGGTATTCTTCAGGGTCGTAGCTTACCCTCCACAGGTAAAGACCGTCCGAAGGCGCCGTTTTGCCCGCAAGATTTCTGTCCTTTGCCTCAAGAGCCTCTTTAAAAGCCCCGGGAGAAGCTCCGTTCAGCCCCATTTCAAGCATAGAGCCCACAAGCGAACGCACCATACGATATAAAAAAGCGTTGCCGCAGATTCTATAGCGGAGGACGGGCTCACCGTACATGCTCTTCTCCAGGCTGAAAGCGGATTCGTAAATATCGCGGACCTTGCTGGGGCATATGTCCCGCGCGGAAGCGAACGTTGTAAAATCATGCGTACCGACAATCAGTCCGGCATAGCTGTTTAAAAGCTCAATATCGGGAAACTTTTTCAATGGAGTTATCAGGCCTTCGGAGAAGCTGTCTCTGTTTTCCCCGACTTTGCAGAAATATCTGTATTCCCTTGCCATTGCGCTGTAGCGCGCGTGAAATAAAGGCTTTGCGTCCCAGCTTTTTCTGATGCGAATACTTGAAGGAAGAATCGCGTTCAGGCCGTAATGAAAAGCTTTTACGTTTATGTCAAAGCTGTCGAACTCAACATGGGCAACCTGACCGTAGGCATGGACGCCGCTGTCCGTCCTTCCGCTTCCCACAACTTCAATATTTCTGTCTCCAATAAGCTTAATGACAGCCTGTTTCAGTGTAGACTGCACGGAAACAGCATTATTCTGGCTTTGCCAGCCATTAAAAGCCCTTCCGTCATAACTTAGCTCCAGGGCTGCCCTGCGTCTGTTTTCCGGGGCGGAAAAATCGGAAGGCCTGCGCCAGTCACTTCTGGACATCTGTATTTTCCTCTGTTTCAAGAATGACAATGGCTATGGCCAGAGGCTTCTCGTGAGTAATGGAAAGATGAACTGCGCAGCGAGGCGCATTATCAAGCGTTTTTCCTTTCAGAACTACATATGGTCTTCCGTCTTCTTCATTTTGAGTATAAATGTCGCTTGGAACAACCGTTTCGCAAAAACCGGTTCCGCGCGCCTTGGCATAGGCCTCTTTCACCGCAAAGCGGGACGCAAGAAACTGGGCCCTGACATCTTCATGAGCGTTTTCAAGGGCACGGTACTCCTCAAGCTCTTTAGGATTGTAAATCTTTTCAAGGGCTTTTTGCCCAAGCTTAAGGACTCTGTCTATCGCAACCGCGTCAATGCCTGTACCTATTATCACGTTACTTCTCCGAAGCCGAGAAATAAACCTTCACTCTTGAAGGTTTTGTGTAGATGGATATGGAAGTCGTGTCTATGTAAGAGTCAAGCTCCGCCGTGTCTATCTGAACTGCGGCGTAGCTTACACCTTCCCTGTTTACTTTGGAAAAGTCGGCGGAAAGGGAGATGCGGGAGACATCTATCAGATAAATCTGCTCCTCCGTGCCCTCTATGACAAGGTCAACGCCGGAGGGAACGGTGCTGTCCGCGGTGTATGAAGACGGAAGCGTAACCTGAAGAGGAAGAAAGACATGCCGGGTGGTCTGGATAGAGAAAATCAGGACAAAGTATACAAATGCCGCAAGGAGAAAGCAAAGTATCTTTATCTGCCAGTTGTAAAGTATTTTCTGAAGAATTTTACTGCGCATCGTTCTTGTCCTCCCCTGAAGCCGGCTGAACGTCAAGATAGTTGAACAGTGACAGAAGCATGCTCTTTATCTCGTCATTGGAAAGGTCATAATAAAGGTTGCCGTTACAGGCAAGCGAAATGGCTCCGGTTTCCTCGGAAACAACTATGATTGCGGCATCCGACTCTTCGGCCATACCAAGTGCGGCTCTGTGCCTTGTACCGAAGGAAGCCCTTATGTCGGTCTGCCCTGAAAGCGGAAGGTAACAGCCGGCTGCGATTATCTTTGAGCCCTGTATTATCATTGCGCCGTCGTGAAGCGGCGTGTCGTGGTCAAAGACGGTAACTATAAGGGCGCTTGATATGTCCGCGTTGACTTTGGTACCGCTGTCTATGATGTTCTTAAGCGCAAGCTTCCGGGGGAAAACTATGAGGGCTCCGCGTTTTGACTGCACAAGGCGCTGGCATGCGTTAAGTATGGTATCTATCTGGTCGGATGAAGTCTGAGTTCCTCCGATGCGGAAAAATCTTCTCCGGCTTATGCCGGGCGTGAAAGTCCTGCGCAGTTCGGGCTGATAAAGTACGCAGAGAAAAACGGCTCCCGGGACGGCGCATATTTTCATGACCCGGGCAATTATGCTCAGACCGGCAAGCTTGCATATCAGATACAGAAACACGTAAATCAGGATTGACCTGATAAGCTGTGTGGCTCTGTTCTGAGCCAGGGCTATGTAGAAATTGTAGAAAACGACCGTCAGCAGCAAAACCTGAGCAACTGCCCGTATCCAATCCATTGTAGAAACCGGCATTAACGTTCCTCCGTACTTCAGAAGTATAACTTATTATATTTTAAACAGGAAGAGCGTCAAAGAGGAAGGGCTATTGTTTTAAATATGTTTTCCCCTACTGCTTCCGAGCCTTTCACCATTTCAGCTCCGCAGACTACAGCGCGGCTGGAACTGTCTTTAACGCGTGACAGTATCATATCGGCCGCGGCTCTCAGGTCCTCCGGCTTCATGTTCAGAAGCAGGCGCCTTCGCTTCGGATAAAGACCTGCGCTCATGCCGTACAGAAGCCGCCTGAAGGCTTCATTGCTTTTTGAGCCGGGCGAAAGCGGCCGTATTTCCCTTCCGATTATTGTCACTATAGCGTACTCCATTTCCGTCATTCCCGGTGTTTTTTCCAGGGCTTTCAGATACACGTTGAAGGTCTCCTTTATCATCGGGTCCCTGTAGGACGAGAAAACAAAAAGATTCTCCATGCCGTCTACATGGCTTTCCACCCCGTAGGCTCCGTTTACTCCTCTTACCGTCTCCCACAGATAGCCTGATGACAGAACCGATGCCAGCAGTATTGCCGCCACATACGTTTTTTCGCTGTCTCTGTCAAACTTTACCGCCAGCGCGTTGAACGCGGGACCGGACGGAAGAGTATAGGTCAAAATCTCATTTGGACTTGCCGCAGGACTTGTGTCAGAACGGCCGTCATGGCGTAAGCCTTTGAAATTTCTGTAATAGTCAGAAGTCCTTACAAACCTGCCCTGGGGAAAACTGTCCGCAAACGGTGCAATACATCGCATTAGGCTTTCCCTTTCAAGCTCACTTCCAATATGAATCGTCATTGCGCGCCGCACGAAGACCTTCGCGTGAAGCTTTGTAAGGGATGCTGACAAACTTTCATAATCCGTTTTTCCGCTTTCAAGGTCTTTTTTAAGCTGTGACAAACCGAACCAAAGGGTTGTTCCAAGGTTAAGTTCGCTCTCAGCCGCGGTAGCGGAAAAAACGCTGGAGGCGCTTATTGAGGCATAGCTGTTAGCGCTGTAGGAATAATTGCTTTCAAACTCCGTAAGACTGTCGGAAACGGCGGCTTTCAGCCGCGCGCCGTCTGCGAGGTCCGGTTTTGTGAGAAGCTCCGAAATAAGCTTAAGAGCTGCTTCAAAATCATCCTTAAGCATCTTGGCCTTAACTATGACGGCACTCACCGGACACCCGTGTACATCCGTGCCCGAGCTCTGGTACAAATAGAAGCTTCCTGTCAGGAATCTCATCATGGTGCTCAGAACCGCAAAATCGCGGTCTTTTGTACCGCACATCTGAAGCGTCCTTACAAGCAGGGGCAGAAGGGTCTTTTCTTCAAGGTTCAGGTTTCTGGTATCGAAGGCAAGCGTAAAATAGACAATGCCCCTTGTAAAAAGCCTGAAATCACAGAGCTTTGCCCCGCAGTCAAGGCGAATCAAATCCTGCTTATAGCGCAGAACGGTTTTGGGGAGGTCTTTTACCGTGATGCGCTCTATTTTCGCAAGAGCCTCCGGAGAATCGGGCGTATTAACGAATTTTTCAAAGTCATCTTTTTCCTTCCGTGAAG
The DNA here is from genome assembly GCA_052170315.1 of Sphaerochaeta sp. Lineage (GTDB taxonomy): Bacteria > Spirochaetota > Spirochaetia > Sphaerochaetales > Sphaerochaetaceae > UBA9732. The sequence goes on along the minus strand of JBQNAT010000008.1, from coordinate 69,795 downwards.
GGACAAGACCCGCTTTTTCCAGTTCTTTAAATTTTGCCTTAAGACGGTTCTGGAACTTCTCATCAAAATCGTCATCCGATTCAACGGTAAGAAGCACGCGCCTTCCGTTGTTCAGCAGGTTTGTTTTCATCCAATTTTCAAAGTACCGTCCCTTTTCAAATTTTTCCTTCAGTCTTTCCAGCCGCTTCACGTTTTCAACACCGGCTTCAGGGTCTTTTCCCCGCATCCAGCATCTGGAAGCCTTAAGACAGGTGACTATGCCAAAAGGCACGCCGTCTCCGGGAATTTCCTGAATTTTGAACTCAAGCCTCTTTATCGCGGCCTTAACGGCATCAGGGGGAAGACCTTCCCTCACATATTTTTCTATCTGTTTTATCAGGAAATCCTCAATCTCTTTTTCAGAATCCTTTTTCGCATGGCTGAAACCCGCGGTAAATGTAAGAACAGGGCTGTCCACATCCGTTCCGCTTATGGGATTAAGGTCCTCCCCCAACCCTGATTCCATTATGGCCTTGTACAGAGGCGCGCCGGGATTGCCAAGAAGAATATCAACAAGGACGGAAACGGTAAGAACCTCAAGAGGGTCATCACCCGGCGTCGTAAGCCAGGAAAGCACGACGCTTCTTGAATCACCTGCGGGGCAGGTTGCCCTGTGATGTTCCGGTTTTAATTCTTTACGTGTATAGTCAGCCGAATTAGGAATGATTTTTTTACCTTTTTCGCGGTTTTTCAGATATCTTGTCTCAATTTTATCCAGATACTCCCCGGCATCAATATCTCCGAACAGAAAGAGCCTGCAGTTTGTGGGACTGTACCATTTTTTGTAGCGCTCAAGAAATTCCTCATAGGTAAGGTCAGTGATACTCAGAGGCTCCCCTCCGGCATCATACTCATAAGGTGTGCCTTTAAACAGAGCTTTCATCAAAGCTGACTGTACGCAGGAGTCTTCCGTGCTGCGCGCCCCGCACATCTCGTTAAAGACGACTCCGTCGAATTTGCCGTCAAAACCGCGAATACCCTCCTGACGGAAAGAATTCCGCCTTAGAAGTGGAGCAAACACGGCGTCAGCATAAATGTCAAACAGAATGTCGAAATCCTTCTTAAGAGGAGAAGCGAACGGATATATGGTCTTATCCGCAAACGTCATCGCGTTAAGAAAAGTATTGGGACTTGAAAGCATAACCTGTGAAAAAGGGTCTTTCAGAGGAAAACGCCCGGACCCGCTCAGTACGGTATGCTCCAGAATATGGGCAACTCCCTTATTGTCTTCGGACGGAGTTCCGAACATGAAAACACAGCAGCACTCTGTATCGCTGTTTTTGATATGGAAAACTTCCATGTCTGTTTTGTCATGGACGTAAAAATAGGAATCCCCGTTGTATTCGGGCATTGAGGTTTTTCGTATGAGATTAAACATAAACCGCCTTTATCAATGTATACGCTATGTCAGCCAGGGCTTTAAAGGCGCCTGCCGCCGCTTCCTCGCGGGTTTCCGCAAAGGCGCTGGAATAAAGAATGTCGCTTCGGTACAGAAGCTTTGAAGTTTTTGTATCGTACAGGGAAACAAGACCTTCCGTGCCGGATACAAAAACACCAGTCTCCGACTCTACAGTCTGAAGTGAACCTGCCCTTAAAATAAGAAGACAGGCTTCATTTCTTCCCGAATGGAGAAATTCGTACAGTACGTCAAGTTCCTCGTCAAGTTCCGCGTAGAAAGCCTTTGCGGATGCTCCGTCTCCTGCAAGCTTTCCCGCAAGATAATCTGAAATTCCGGTTACGCCGGTTACATGACCAAGGCTGTCATGCTCTATAGCCGCCGTCGCGATGCTTCCCATGCTGTAGGACTTTGAATATTTAAACTCCACGGCCCTGGAGTCCACAAGTTTTCTCAAAGCCGATATCTTTTCCGCCCCGGCAGCCTGTTCAAGAGCCGAAAACTCCGATTCCAGATTGAAAGAAAAAACCACCGTTCCGGTTCTGACTATAGAATCGTTTATCGCGTTGAAGCGGAACTGCCCGTTGGAATCCGAAACATAAACAAAATGGTCTTTGTAAGTAACTCCGCGGCTGTCAACGGCATAGTAGGACGCAAGCACTTCCGCGGAGGAAACTGCTGAGGAAACAAAAGTTCCGCGTCTGTTTATGGAAACAGTACAGACTGCGGCCGAGGGCCTTGAAGAAACTAGGGACATGGATATACTGTTCAGTATTTCAACTACAACTTCGTAGAGCTCATCAAAGGAATATTCTCTGTTAATATATTCAAGCCCGTAACTCAGAGCCATAGCTTTCATGTAGTTCTTTACGGCTCTGATTTCACTGCCGTTTTTTATGAACTCATCGCCTTCAAGTACTAAGCTTTCTATTTGATTTACAAGATTGGTTCGTCGTTTGGTTTCTTCCGATGTGGCTTCGTCAAGCAGAGTCCTGTCTATTCTGGCGTAGATGTAGACGAAGTACAGTCCGTCCTGTGTTCTTTCATGTTTATCTATTATACTAAGTCCGAATTCCGTAATAGTACCAAGCAGGCTCAGCTCCCTGTAAGACTCCTGCCCAAGACGGTAGCCCAGTTTTTCGGAAAGTATATCAATGATATTGGAATAGGCCAGAAGCTCAGCCTGGCGCTGAGTGGGAGCGGAGCCTTCGCCAACGATGGCAGTATTTTTTTTGCCTATGCCGAACTGAGGCATGTAATACCAGTAGGGGAAACCGGAAATGTTTGTTTTTAAAAGCGCTCCGGCGGAAGAACAGCCTGAAAGGGATAAGGAGATGAGAAAAACAACCGCAGCCAGAAAAACAACGGCGGCAAAAACTCTAAATGTTCGTTTCATCAGAAATCCACCCCAATACCTATATAAGGCGACCACGGCGCGGCTTTTTCCAGAAGGCAAAGACGGCTTGTCCCGATTTCCCAATTAAAGACCCCGATATTATGTCTGTATGAAAAACCGTAGGAACAGGCAAACGTTACAGCTTTCCTTACGGATACGCCTGCCGCGGCCCAGGCATTAAGTTTCCCGTTTTCTATAAAAGTACTTCCGCCGTACCGGAGATTTGCCAGAGGCACGCTTACTTTAAAACCCGCAAGCACAAGGGCGCGCAGTGTAAAACGGCTACCGTAGCTTAGTCCTGCGATAACCAGAGGTGAAACCGGATACAGCGGCGTTGTGATACTGTAACGCAAAAAAGAATAGTCCGAAGTTCCTGTAAATCCCAAAGAATTCAGCGGATTCCGCTTTTTCAGGCTACTTCCGCTGTAATAAGGACCAAGTGTTATGAGTTTGTCAAAAATTACGACATTGTCATGTATTCTTCTTACAGCCAGTATGTTCGAACTGCCGTCGACAAAGACCTGTCCTACAGAGGGCATTTCTTTAAAATCCACGGATGACAGGCTGCTCTCATAGACATAACTTAGCGCGGCGGCAAAAGCCGCTGAAGAGGCTAAAAAAATAATTATGAAAACAGCCGCGATTTTTTTCACTTCAAAGCGCCCACTGCTTTATTATTTCAATGATGAGTGCAACGCTGTCATTCATGGCGTCAAGAGCCGCCCACTCATACAGGCTGTGATAGTTGTGTCCGCCTGTATAAAGGTTGGGACACGGAATCTTTGCCATCTGGGCTATGCGCGAACCGTCTGTGCCTCCGCGTATCATTTCCGTCTTAAGCGGCTGTCCCAAAAGCTTTCCCGCCTGAAAAATCGCGTCAACGGCCTTCGGATTCTTTTTTGCCTCTTCTCCCATATTGAGATAGCTTATCTTAGCGTCAACATTGACCTTTCCGCCGTTGTACAGGGCCTCAATTGCCTTAGCCAGAGACTTAAGCGTTTCTATCCTTCTGAGAAGACCGTCATAGTCAAAATCCCTGAGATAGATTGTAAGCTCCATATCAGTCGCATTTCCGCTTGCCGTCTGGGCGCAGTAGTAGCCGTAGCGTCCGTCCGTAGCTTCCGGGCTTTCAGCCTGAGGAAGGGAGTTGATGTAAGCTGCCGCCATTGTAAGGGCATTCACCATCCTGCCTCTGGCAGCTCCCAGATGGAAGGAAACGCCTGAGAAATGTACTTTCACAGTCGCGGCATTGAAGCACTCCAGCGCGATTATGTAGCGTTCGCCTCCGTCTACCGTGTAAAACGCCCTTGAATGAAGACGCTTCGCGTCAAAAAAATCCATTCCGTAGCCGGTTTCCTCATCAGGAGAGAACAGTATCTCTATTTCGCCGTGTCTGATTTCAGGATGTTTTACCAGATAGGAAACCGCCGTCATTATCTCGGCAATACCGCCCTTGTCGTCACAGCCTAAAAGCGTATCGCCTTCGGATGTGATTATCCTGGAGCCCTTGTACTGAGGAAGCTCTGGATTCTTTGCAACTTCTATCTTCAGGCCGTTTTTCAGTGTTATGTCTCCGCCTTCATAATCATTGACAACGGGTTTTACATGGTTGCCTTCAACGTCATCCGCCGTATCCACATGGGAACTGAAAGCTATTGCGAGAAGACCTTTGGCATTCGCGGCAAGCCTTCCCAGAAGATAGCCATGCTCATCAAGCACAACATCGGTAAGTCCAAGCTCCCTAAGCTCTCCTTCAAGCATTCTGAGAAGCTCCCATTCACCTTCAAACGAAGGATGTTTTTTATCGGCAATGCTTTCGATACTCATCGTATCTACGGCGGCATATCTTAGAAAACGTTCCAGAATCTCTGCTTTGAACATAGTAACTCCTTTGCATGGCTGCATTGGCATTATCGCACAAAACAGGGAATGAGAAAACCCGAAGGATTCTTTTGTCAGGCGTCAAAATTATAGGTTTTCATCATGGTTCTTACCATTTCAGCCACATTGAAAAGTCCGTATACGCATATGATTATTCCTGTAACCACAGGCCCGGTTCCCATGGCTTCCGCCATTGAAGTCACAGCCGTTGTCAGGGCAAAATCCGCCTGAGGTATCTTAAGAAGATCTTTGAACCAATCCTCGAAACTCATGCCTTCTCCCGTGCCGAACTTGAAGTACTCATAGAGCGACATTACGGAAATAGCTACAAGGCCTGCTCCCACGGAAATGGCAGCCGCGGCGCTGACTTTTCCCCAGAACACAAGTCGCGGTACGCAGGCATAGACTATACCTGCAATCAGGAGAACTATAGCCCGCGTTACAAGAATCTTAAGGTCATGGAAAAAAGCCTCCTGCTGGCTAACGGGAATCATCCTTGACATTTCTTCGCCCTTAAGTGAAATTTCCCGTTTTATATCCTCCGTTTTTTCAACCAGCTTCTCATAGTCCGAAGACGGAAGGATGTACCTTGCGGTATCCATTACATCATCCACGTTCCCCGTAGTCTGGGAAACGTCAACGGCGTAGCAGAAATCAAGATAGTCTCTGCCGCCTGATTCCTTCAAGGTGCGCTCGACTATATCAGAGCCGGAAAGTCCACGGGAACCCCTGTTCCCTGTACCGTCTATTTCCGCCCGCAACTCTTCATCAAGATAGCCCCTGATGTTTTCAAGCTGGGCGTCTATAACACGGGACACGCAGGAACGCATCTTTGAATCCGTAATAGACTCCTTGAAGGAAGGCCTGAAATCCGCGTTGCAGGATACGAAGGCGACAAGCGCAATGAGCCATACAATATCATTTACAAGAAACCTGAAATTACCTGAATTAAACATTTTAATTATTCTTTTTTTCATACTCACCTCAAAAACATCCATCCGAAGGCGATACGGCCTCGGAATGTCGTATAGCACGGGAAAGTTCCCTTTATCCTTGAATACTCTTCTGTGAAAGTCCCCGAAGGGTCGCGGACACAAAGACAGGGTTCAACAAAAAGCTCCGGGCCGAATTCAAAAGTCCAGCCAATGGAGACCTCATTCAGATTCACCATACTGTCAATGTTCTCGCAGTTTCTGCTGAAGCCCGCCCTGAAAAGTGACAGGCTTATAAAAGGTCCGGCGCCCCATGGGTAACAGACTATGTCAAAGCCCGTTTCCCATAGTTGCGATGTCCTGTTAATTGAAAAACCCAGCGGAATTCTTATCTGAAACTCTTCAGAGACCGTCATTCTGATATCAGCCGCGATGTGAAAGCTTCCCTTTCCAAGAAAGATATCCTGAGCCGAAGCCAAATCGGCCCCAAATCCAAGTTCAGCCCTGCCTGCCTCATACCAGGGCGCGCCGAAAAGCGCGCACGGTACGGCAAGAAGCAGAATAAGAACAGCATAAACTGTAAAAGTCCTCATTCTATCACCTCAAACAAAGCTATCTTATTATTTGAAGTAAAGGCCGCAAGATACCTTCCATTCAGGCATATCCTTGAAATAGCATTTTCAAGAGTAGTAAAACCCAGTTGCTCAATCTCATAGCCGGAAACACCGAAACTCACAAGACGCCTGCTGTTATCCGCGATGTAGAAATAGTTCGCGCCGTCGGATTCCAGAGCGTTCGCGGAGATTGGGAAGGTCTTGTATTTGGTGAAAGAACCTTTCAGAACCGCCTTGAAAGTTGTAATCTCGGTCGGATTTGTTACAACCACAGTCTGATTGTTCACAAAGCGTATCCTGGAAATTGTGCCGGAGCAGGGTTCGGATTCGCACAGCGCGGAAACAAGTCCGGAGCTGTAAGACGTGGCGGAAAGGAAGCTGTTTGACGAATAGCCGGTTCTGACAAAGTACTGGCAGTCTGGTGAAAGAGCCATGTCCTGAACCTTGAAATAAGGGGCCAGTCTCTTGCCTGTCTGGCCTCCAAGCTTCATAAGCTCGCCGTCTCTCTTAAGGAAAAAATCATATACCTGAGAATCCGCGATATAGATAAACCCGAACGGAGGAGCGAACGCCGCGGTTGTCAAATCCACAAATTCCCTTTTAAGTGAGGAAATCCCGTTTTCATACCTCAGACCGAAATCGGCAAGAGTCTTCGCATCTTCGCTGAAGCGCAGGCAGGTGAAGTTTTCATGGCCTCCGCTGGTATCCGTAGCCACTATGAATTCCATAGCAGGGTCGGAGAAAACATGCTTTACATTTGAAAGCCATGCGAAATTCGAGCCGTCATAGGTCTTAAGAATCTGAAAAGCGCCGGAGGAAACCTTACAGATATGCATCTTCGCGCTGTTTGGGGTTGTTACAAGGAACATCTGTCCGGGAAGCGCGGTCACTATTGTGTCTGAATCCATATTGGGCACCGCCGAACCCGCATCGGCATTGAGAAGAGTCATCTCACCTGGCACCCCGTCAGGAACAACGGTGAAAGTATAGGCCGCGGAGCCCGTGCTTCCAAGAAGCTTGTTGTAAACAACCGCGTCAACCCTGTGAACACCGGTATTAACGCATGAAGTGAATGAACTGCCGGTTTTGTCCAACAGAGAAATGGATTTTACAAGATTCCCGTCGTAATACCAGTCTATTGAAAGACCTTCCGTTTCCACTTTATCAGGCTCCGAAAAAGCGAAAACATAAGTATAGTTTTTCCCCGAAAGGAACTCGGAAGGATTTCCGGATGCGGTAAGAGTTCCTTTTATTGGAGTCCCCGAGGCATCTTTGAAGTACAGCATTGTCGCGGGACCTAATTCATTGAAGCGAAAAAAATGGGTTCCCGATGTTTTTGTACCGTTTGAAATCCTTACGGCCTCGACAAGGCCGGCAACCTGCTGAGAACCGTCCTTAAGCGTCACCCTGACCCTGTACGAACCGGACGGCAGAGTCTCGGAAACGGTTGCCGTCTTCGTATCCGTATTCACAGTCACCGCAAGAGGCATCTCGGCGGCATCTGCGGAGGGTCCTGTAAGAAACACATCTATTGAAGGGGCCGCAACGTCGCAAAGGGACCAGTCAAGCACAAAGCTGAAAGAACCGGAACCTATGATTGTACCAAGAACAATGGTCTGATGAGCAGGTTCGGACGTAAGATTGAAGGTATTAGTGCCTGAAACAAGCTCCGTTCCTTCTCTGTTCAAGCCTTTGGCTGTAACAGTCCATTCACCCAGAGTAAGCCCCTCAATTTCAATTACATTGCTGTCCGCGTTGCGTGTAAACGTCTTTCCGTTCGGCCCTTTTCCGCTAACAGTGTACTTCGAGACCTCTATAAGCGTACTGTCGCCCGGAAGAAGCGTCCGGCTGCCTTTCTCCGGCACGCTTGAAAGAATAAGCTTCATCGTGGTCGTGCCGGGATTTTCGGAACACGAAACCAAAATGACAATAAACAACAGACAAAAGAAAAAAACTTTGTATTTTCTCATTTTTGTTCCTCCGCGCCCCCATACGGGAAAAGTGCGGAAACCATTCAAGCTTTTTGAGAAAATTCAGGAAATTTTTTAAAATTTGTCAGCGGCGTATTAAAAGCACCGAAACATCGTTCACATTCGTACCGGTAGGACCTGTAATTATCAGACCGCCGCTTTTTTCAAGCGCGTGGTAAGCATCGTTGTCCGCAAGAACATCGTTAATATCAACACCCTTTGAGCGCAACAAAGCCTCCGTGGTGTTGTCCGCATAACCTCCCGCCGCGTCGGTTGGCCCGTCAGTTCCGTCGGAACCCACCGAAAAAACGGCGCAGTCTTTAACTTTTGAAAGCTCAGGCGCGGCAGCCAGAGCAATCTCCTGATTACGGCCGCCCTTTCCGTGCCCCGTAAGCTTCACAACGGTTTCGCCGCCGCAGATGAAAGCAAGACTTTCCTTTGAATCAGCATAATGCCGGGCAATATTTCCAAGAAAAACCCCGGCATCTCTTGCCGTACAGGAAAGACAGCTGGTAAGCACAAAAGGCTGATAGCCAAGACGTAAGGCTTCTTCCGAAGCGGAAGCGCAAAGCTGTTTCACAGAACCGGTTACAAAGGTAGTAACATTATCAAGACTCTTGGGTGTTTCGGTATCCAGCAGCGATGACATCTCTTTTGTCAGAGTGATATTATACTTTTTATAGATAGCCTTAGCATCCGACGCCGTTGACGAATCCGGATAGGCCGGCCCGGATGCTATCATATCCAAAGGGTCCCCGATAATATCCGAAAGTACTATCGAAAACACCCTTGCCGGAGCACACAGCAGGGCAAACCGCCCACCCTTTACCGCAGACAGCCTCTTTCTTATCGTGTTCATTTCCGTAATGGACGCCCCCGAAGCCAGCAGTTCGGACGTAAGAGTCCGCAATGAAGCCTCCGGTATCAGAGGTTTTTCAAACAAAGCCGAACCCCCACCCGAAATCAGGAACACCACGCAGTCTTCTTTGGAAAGCCCGGAAACCGCATCAATAGCCGCCTGAGTTCCCCTATACGAATTCTCATCAGGAACCGGATGTCCCGCCTCAATTATCTCAAGATTTCCGACCGGGCCCATAGAATGGCCGTATTTTGTAATCACCACTCCGCCGGATATCCTCTTTCCCATCTCCGAATAGCAGGCCGAGGCCATCTGCCATGCAGCCTTACCTATGGCGATAAGTATTATTTTTCCGGTTATGGCGGGAAATTGTCCTATAGCCTTCTTAACAGCGGCATCAGGAAGCGCGGCCTTTATCGCGGCGTCTATAATCATGTCGGCATCTTTACGCAAATCTGTCATAAGCTTCTCCCGGAAAAATAAGATAAATTAATTTTAATCCTCGTACGGACTCTTTGCAAGAAACTATAGCTTTTAAACTGACAAACAGTTATCATCAGAGAAATGAAAACAATAATCAGACTGCTTATACTGCTTGAATTTGCCGCAATAATTTTCGTTCCCGGCATCTACACCTCAAGAATACTGATGCTTCCTCTGTTCCTTTCAATGACAGCTCTGGTTGCGCTTTACTGGTATGCCATGTTCTGGGTAAGCAAAAAAGACGCCTTCAAAGTTTTGGGAAAGGCGCCGGATTTTGACTTATTCGCGGGGAAAATACCTTCAGACACTTCCGCTGACCTTACTCGCGGAAGACTCTGCGTCCTGGACGGTAAACTGATATTGCTCCAAAGGACAGACGGCAAAGAGCGCAAGGAACGCCCATGCAAGGAAGCGTGGTCAGTAAAAACTGAAGATATAACATCTGTAGGCTTCGGGAAGGTTCTTCCCGCGCGAAAAGGCTTTATACTCTACTTCGGAGATGATGAAATCAGTTTCACCTGCGCAAAAGCCGCGAAAAACAGGGATCTGATATACAAGGCTCTTGGATGGAATATTGCCCGAACTGAAAAATAAATCAGATTTTGTCCGCTGACGGCATATCCGACTCCGCGCTTGCGCTGATAAAATCCGCGGAAAAATTAACTTCGGAAAAAACCCCGCCTATCTCAAAGCGCAGCGTTATCTTCTTATGATGCCTGTCAACTTTAACAACGTTTCCGTCAAAGCCTTTAAGCGGCCCTTCGCAGATATGAAGGCGTTGCCCTTCTCTGTATATGACTTTTGACTTTCTGATGTAGCCGCCGTACATGTGTATCCACTTAGCAAAGCTCAGGTCCTTGCCCTTAAGGCTGTGCGAGTTGTCATCATAGCCAAGGATTCGGATAACTGTCGGAAGTCTTCTTAATTCGTAAAACGGAAATTCCCTTTCATTTTCGCCTTCCCAGTAAATGAAAAGATAGCTTGGAAACAGTGGTTTCGCCACTGAAACATGACGTCCGCTCCTCTTTTCCAGCGCCTCTTTTTTGGGAAACCATACCAGAAACTCGTCTTCAAGCCTGTCTTCAAGGTAATGAGCAATATTGGCTTTTGTCTCTTCTTCCCTTCCGGTTATACAGTTAAGGCAAAAATACATTCCGTCTCCCCAATTTCCCGTAAAGTATGAATCAAAGCTTTCTTCATTACAAGCGGGTATTTTTTTTCGGGAATGCTGTATAAATACTTTGGAATGTGCGATACTGGAATAAGCGGGGTACGCAATGATTTGTTATCTTCCATGGAACCTGAACGACATGACGGGTATCTCTCCCGAAAAACTTCAAAGAAACATAGTACAGCAGTCCTCTTTCATAAAGCTGTACAGAAATGAGCTTACAAAAGAATCCGGGCGCTTCAATATCGCGGGCATGCTACGCCATACCTGCCTGAACAGGGAATCGTTCGGCTCCGATGACATATCAAAAAAAGCCGTTGACTGTCTTATAGTTTTCCTGCACGCTCAGGCTTTCCAGAAATCATCTTACTTCGCACCTACCGACGCTGAAAATCCCGCCGTGGGAAAATGTGTAAGAAACCTTCACCGCCTGATGCTGGAAAACCTGAAATGCACAATGAAGTATATAGATTACACACTGCTTCTGAGGCTTTCGCAGGGGGAGCTCAGCCGTGACAGCCTTTCGCAGGAAAGGGAGAAATGTTATACCGATGTTTTCCCCAATGATGACATGCCGGACATCTGCGCAGAGGAAAGCATAAATAACGATTTCTGCAGGATAATCGAAAATGAAACGGGCAAGGCTCATGGATTTGCCGACTTTGATGTAATACGGAACACGTCCCTTCCTTATGAGCTCTGCGCAAAGCTTTCAGGCGCTCCAAGACAGGATGCCGAGCTTCCGGAATCTGAATATGGAATAATAGGCTCCTGCAAATCTTACCTTAAAACACCTTTTATAAAATATGGGAACGCGTTCTACAGCTTTGTAACTGCCTACAGTCTTAAAGCGATAAAGCCAATTATTGCGGAGCTGTTGTCGCAGGAACAGAAGTTTACAGCCGTACAGGAATCTGAAAAATCCTGGCACCCTGTACCGTTTGAAGAACCCGAATCACAACAGGAAAGCGTCGAAATGGGCAGCCTCTTTGACGATGAAGACTATGATGAATACAATAATGACGATGATATTGAAACTGAAGAGCCAAATCAGGATTCAGCCTATGTAGAAACGGATGAATATGAATACCCGGATGAATTTGAAGAGGACACTTCCAACTCTCTGACGGAAGAAGAGGAAGAAGCCGAACTTTATGACGCCGCTGAAGACGACCAGTCTTATGAGCCTGACAATGAATCAAAAGACCCCGAAGAATATTATGACGAAGAGCCTTATACTGCCTTAATCAGTCCTGACGCTTACGACTATCTTGAGAAAACCGCTCCCGAAGAATTTACAAAAGAATATTCTGAAGACTGCTACGAAGACTGTGACGAAGACGAGGATGAGGAAGAGCCTTATGTGGCGGACCCTTACAAAGCCGATTCTCTCTTTTCCATGGTAGACGATACGGAAGAGGTTTCAGAACCGGAGAAAGAAAATGAAGATGTTTCTGAAGAAATCCGGACAAATTCCGTTTATTCTGAAATAGACACTGACAGTACTGAAGAAACACTTGAAGAAAACGGGGAAAAAGAACTCGACCGGAAAACGGAAGAGCGTACACAGGAAGAAGCTGAAGAGGAAACTGATGAGAGCGTGACGGAAAACCTGCCGCTGATTGAGCAGATTCTTAGGTTCTCGCCTTCCAGGAGCAATGTTATCGCACAGTACCTTGCAAGCTGCAATCCCGAGCAGAAAAAGGAGATTGTCAGGGTAATTGAACTGGCAAGAAAGGCCTGGAAAATAGACGGCAAGGATAAAATGTTCACAATTCCCGATACCGGGATATCAATTGCGATTTTCTCCGATACCCCGGACCCGATGACAGGCATTCAGAGAAGAGAGAATATCGGCGCAGTCATGTACGCTTCACAAAAGGAAGTCTGGAATTCGCTTGAGCTTTCCTACGATAGCGCTAATCAGCTGGTAAAAGCGGACTACAGGCAGATAACCAGATTAAGTTTCTCCGACTGGGAATGGAAGATTGTGGAAAAGCTTGGGATGAGACTTATGGAAAGGAAGGGCAAATGAAATACCGGGCCGTATTCTTCGACCTTGACGGGACATTGATGGATACCTCCGAGGGCATTTTTGCAGGAGGCCGTTATGCCATGGAAAAGGTCGGTGTGAAAATCCCTCATGTGAAAAACTGGAACGTATTCATCGGACCCCCGCTGGGGGACTGTTTCCGTTTAACCTTCGGTATAAAAGACGAAAAGAAAATAAAGGAGCTATGCGAAGCCTATCATGAATTCTATATGCGTGAAGGCAGGTTCATGGCAAAATTCTATCCCGGTATTCCTGACGTTTTGAAAACTCTTAAAGAAAAAGGTTACATTCTTGGAATTGCGTCCATGAAAAACGAAGACCTTGTCAAGGAAATGAGCAGGTACTTCGGTAACGATATTTACTTTGACATTCAGCTTGGCATAGATCTTGTGGGTACTGTTACAAAGGCGGAACTTCTCAGAACCGGCTTCAGAAAGCTGGGGCTGAGTCCTTCTGAATGTGTGCTGGTCGGAGATACAACGATAGACCAAAACGCGGCAAAAGAAGTAAATTGCGACTGCATACGTGTAAACTGGGGCTTTGGATTTACTGCTGCTGATGAAGGCACGATAAGCCGCCCCGAAGATATTTTAAAACTTGTTTAATCTTTTTTTCAGAATCCGGCCTTGTAGGCCTTAAGGCCTTCTTTAAGGCACCGGCAGGCTTTACCCAAATCTTCCGTATTCAGTACATAGGCTATTCTGACCTGATCCCTGCCAAGGTCTTTGCTTTCGTAAAAGCCTTCGGCGGGGGCAAGCATTACGGTTTCGCCCTTGTAGTTGAAATCCCTTAACATGAAAATTGAAAAGTCTTCGGCATCTTCTACCGGGAGCTGGGCAATGAGATAGAAGGCGCCGTCAGGTCTTGAGCATTTAACACCGGGAATGCGGTTCAAAGCGTCAACTATGAAGTTCCTTCTGTTCTCATATTCTTTCTTAACGTTGGCAATGTACTCGGGAGGGGCATTGAATGCGGCAAGAGAAGCATACTGCTCAACTGTCGGAGAACAAAGCCTTGCCTGACCAAGTTTCAATGTTTCCCTGATAACGTTCCTGTTACGGCTTATAAGAACCCCTACTCTTGCTCCGCACATTGAGAATCTTTTTGATACGCTGTCTATGCAGATTACACGTTCCGCAGCATCGGTATATTTCAGGACACTTGTAAAATTCAGACCGTCATAGCAGAACTCTCTGTAGACCTCGTCCACGATAAGGAAGATATCATGGTCTTCGCATATCTTAAGGATGGTTTCAAGTTCCACCGGGCTGTATATATGACCCGTGGGATTGTTGGGACTGTTAAGAAGTATGGCGCGTGTTTTGCTTGTTATCCTTTCCTCTATCATGCTTAAAGGAGGCAACGCGAAGTTGTCTTCAAGCAGACTTGTTACGGAAACTATGCTTACATTGGCCATTCTTGCAAATGAGTGGACGTTGGTATAGTAGGGCTCGGGAACAATAACTTCGTCGCCGGGGTCGCACAACGCCATAAGTGAAAACAGAATAGCCTCGGAGCCTCCGGTGGTGATAAGGACATCGTCCGCGGACAGGTCCACGCCCACGCTTTCCCTGTAGTATTTGACTACAGCCAGCTTCAGAGCCATATCGCCGTCACTTTCGCCGTAAGCGATTATGTCATTGGGATAGGCACGGATTGCCTCTATTGCCTCTTTGGGACTTTTGATATCCGGCTGGCCTATGTTGAGATGATAGACTTTTATTCCGTTTTCCTTCGCGATTCTGGCATAAGGCGAAAGTCTTCTTATGGGCGAGGCCTGAAAACCTCTGATTCTATTGGATATCTCCATTTCTGCCATCCTCCTGCTCATGTGCTCCGTTTGAAGTATTCATTCCGGCGGAAGCGGCGGCGTTCTGTACGTCATCAACAAGACGCTGTACGATTTTTCTGTTATCAAGAAGCGGGCTTATGGCTCTACCATGGTGCAGGCGGATGATTACACGGGCAAAGAGCTCGCTTGAATCTGTCTGTATGAACCATTTCTTTGACAGCAGGTTGTCCGTATGGTAAACGGCATTTGTGCCTATGATGTAGTCGAAAATACCCTCGGCATGAGCCCTGTCAAAGGTCTCAATCGCGTTGCCGTTGAAGAACGGGAGGCTGACAATGCAGATAATTTTCCTTGCGCCCAGCTCACGCAGGTACTTCATCGCAATGAGCATTGTGCCTCCGGAGGCAAGCATGTCGTCCGCAAGAATGACGGTCTTGCCGTTGACGTCTCCAAGAAGATTGATGCTCTTGATGTTTGTGTTCTTCGCGCCTGTAGTAACAATGGAATAGTCTCTTTCCTTGTACAGCATGGCAAGCGGCCTGTGAAGGATTTGGGCATAGAACTTGTTTCTGGAAACAGCTCCAACGTCAGGGGAAACGACTGTGATATCGGGATTAGAGATGTCTATGATTTTCCTGAGCTCGACAAGGAACTGGTACGAGGCATGCAGGTTTTCAAGATGAACCGTCCTGAAGCAGTTTTCGATTTCCTTGCTGTGTATATCAAGCGTGATTATTCTTTCAATCCCAAGGCTTTCACACATCTGTCCGAAGAGAGCCGCGGTAAGGGCTTCCCTTGAGCTCTTCTTGTGCTGTCTCGCATAAGGATAAGTAGGAAGAACAAGCGTAACGCTTTCCGCGCCTGCCAGGTTCAGGGCGTTTACGATTGTAAAAAGCATCATTATATGGTCGTTTACCGAAAAGCTTACAGGATTTTCACAGCCATTTATCTTCATTGGGACATCGTTTGTCAAATCATAGATGATATATATCCTGAGTCCCCTGACAGGTTCCTGTATTTCAGCTTTTACTTCCCCGTTAAGGAATCTGGTGCATTTAATGGGAATGTCGAAACTGGGGCAGATGTACTCGGTGGGGCATTTGCCAGAAGGAATCTTTTTGTTGCCAAGGTCATCCATGAAGGTGACCTGCCTTAGGATTTCGTCCTCGCTCAATCCGTATCTGTAAGCCAGATTTTTGGAAAGCTTGTTATAACGCTCTATGTAAAGCCCTCTCAGGTGCTTTACAACTTTACCGGAAAGATATTCAGAACCGGGGCCGGTTATGATACCCAACTTATGCGGCTTGACAATGCTCATAAGGCTCCCCCGGGCAACGGACTGTTTACATCAGGCCTCATTGCCCTGTGTGCATTTGGCGTGTATTACCTTTTCCTTAAGGCAGACGCCTTAGCTTTATTATATTGATACGGCTGTTCCAGTTCAACATGAATAGCGCATTCAGAATTCCTGAGAACTGTTTGCGCTCCCGAAAGTGGAACCACCGGTTACGGTAATAAACCAGTCCTTGCAGGTGTCAGTGTCGTCTATGTTTTCCTTGCGGCTCATTGACCTTGTTGCGGTTGAGGCTGTGCTGTCCACGGCATCGCCTTTCCACCTGCCTGTTTTAAGAATCCAATTGGCTCTTTCCAAAGCCGTTTTGGTACCGAACCCGCTGTTGCTTGTACTGAAATTCGAATAAAGAACCGCGTCTGTGATATGCGCGCCTGCCGAAGGGTTATCACAAAGCACAAGGCCTCCGTTGTTGGAAGAAAGGCCGTCCGTTTTCGCGCAGATATTATGAACACCCCCTCCGGGTTCTTCTGATTGACCTTCCGGAAGAGAGGCTGTCCACCAGATTACAACATAGTCTCCTTCCCTGACTTCCATATCCGGCAGAATCAGAAGAGAATCCCAGTCATTCGGTGTTCCGTTGTAAAGCGTCATACCGTTGAGGTTTCCCCGACTCAGGACTTTTAATTCAGTTCTGTCGGGGCTTTTTTCAGTTCCCTTGGATGTGAATTCATTTATCAGTATTTTAGGCAGATTGGGATTAAAGCCCCATACCTGTACGGAGAAGCCCGAGGTATTTCCGCTGTAATCTTTCACCCTTCCGCTCACTGTTGATTTCTTTCCGGGCGGAAGAGAGGAATTCAGGCTCACAAAAATGAGCTTCCCGTCAGCCCTTGCTGTACCCTGCCCGAAAGAAGAACCGTAGATTTTTACGGGTTCACTGAATTCAAGCCGCACTATCAAGCTTGACTCCATTGAAACGGAAAGCAGCACGGGCGCTGTGCTGTCTTTGCCCGAGAAGGCGTTTACAATCTCGCCTATTTCAATTTCCTGCGCGCATCCCATGAGAATAAGTATCAGAATAACGGATACGGCAATGATGGACAGCAGAACATATAATGTTTTTTTGACCATAATATCCTCCGTTACACCGTTTCCTGAAAAGTGCTGATTCCATTAAATTTTCAGATTCGGTTTTGAAAGTTCCGTATGTATCCGTATGTATAAGCGCAAATTAATCCCTTTTTCGTTTTTGACACAAAAAACAATAAAAATGAGGTGCCTTTGAATCGGGCACCTCAACGAGAAAAAAGAGAGTCTATGAATTAAATAAAACGGAGCTTCGAATATTCGTAGGACTGCCTGATCCAGCTTTTGATTTCAGAATCAATATCCTCTGCGGATTTTATGCCAATATGGTACATGTAAGAGTGTGTCCCCGGTATGGGCTGAATGACTTTATCTATTCTGCCGCTGGCAAGTTTCTTTCTGTTTGTAAGTACAAGGTTGAAAAGGACTCTTTCCGTATTTTTGCCCGGAAGTGAGACATAGGCAAAACCTGCCGCGGTCCTGAACGCAAGAAGGGAATCCTGCACCGAAATCTTTACATCCGGGCAAATTCCATTGATGTAAATCTTAAGAGACTCAAACGCCTTTAGAGAATCAACATTTGTTCCGAAGAACTTCGTCGCTTTATCCTCACCGGACATCCCTTCCTCCTTTAAAAATTTTTTCATTTTTTCAGGACAACAAATTGCATTTTATTCGAACTGCTTCCTTTTTACGCTTTTAGTATAGTGCAGGAGGGTCAACATGTCAACTTCTTTAAGTATAAAGAATTAAATATAATTTTATTATATAGAAATTATATAAATCTTTACTAAGAACAATAAGAATCTATGAAAAAATATTTTAATTTCTATAGGGATTCTATTTGGTTTTAAAAAGAGAGAATTAAAGCCGAATGAAGTGTGAATCTTGAAAGCTCCTTTGATAAACACTTTCCTTTTGAGAATTGTCTTCGTATTATTGAAGTATAAGAAAGAAATTTACCTTTGGAGGGAATTATGGAAGTAGTACTTAACAGTTCAAATTTTGAGAATGAAGTCATAAACAGCAAGACTCCGGTCTTCGTTGATTTCTGGGCAACATGGTGCGGCCCGTGCAGAATGGTGGGTCCAATCGTGGCGCAGCTTGCGGATAAGTTTGAGGGCAGAGTCAAAGTCGGAAAGGTTGATGTTGATGAAAATCCGGAACTTGCGGCGTCATTCAACGTAAGCAGTATCCCGACTA
This sequence comes from Sphaerochaeta sp., assembly GCA_052170315.1. GTDB lineage: Bacteria > Spirochaetota > Spirochaetia > Sphaerochaetales > Sphaerochaetaceae > UBA9732. Next base: position 51,626 of record JBQNAT010000008.1, on the reverse strand, counting down.
TGATTATGTTTAAGGACGGAAAGGCTGTTGCGCAGCGCGTAGGCGGAGCAAGCCTTGGAGTTTTAGAGGCTTTTGTCAACGCAAATATCTGACAATCAGGGAGCTTGATTAAGTGGTGCAGTGCTTGAAGCGGTGCACCTTTTTTTAAGCCGGTAATGGAAAGCTCTCTTAGCTTAAATTAATTTCGGGTATAGCCGCGGCTTTTTGACGTTTTTACATTTTTTTAATGGAATCGACACTTTTTAAGAATAGGGGCTGTGAAAGGGAAACCTAACGGAAAAAGAGCCTGATTTCAGGCATCTCCGAAGCCTGCCCTTTTGAAAAGGAGTCATAGATGAACAACCTGAATACAGTCCTTGTAGAAGGGCTGCTTACGCGCGATCCCGAAAGACAGCCGCTCACTTCCGAGACATCCATGTGCAGAATGTCGATTGCAAACAACCGATACTACGCGAACAAGAACAGGGAATGGAAGCAGGAGACCTCGTTCTTTACTGTAATCGTATTCGGAAACGTTGCGGAGGCCTGTCTGAATAACATGAAAAAGGGACGCGGCATCCGAGTGGTCGGCCGCCTGAAACAGCAGATTTGGGAGAAAGGCGGCATAAGAAGGGAAACCGTCGTAATTTACGCGGAGCACATTGAATTTCAGCCTGAAAAAAAGACGGAAAAGCTGACGGTACCGGAACCGGTAAGGCTTCCGGGCGAAATCATTACAACGGCGGATTTAAAGGATTTGGAACCTCAGCCTCAGTATCCGGAATGTACTCTTGAAACAAATGAAATTGACGAAAGCGACCGGCATGAAGCGGAAGACGGAAAGGAGACATTTTGAAATCTGAAATTTAAAAAATAACATTAACAGGTGCTTCTTTTCAAATTTTCACCTGAAAAATCAGTCCCTGTATTCGCCTGTGCCGTGCAGGGACATTTTCTCAAACCATATAGGTAAATCATGCTGTTCAGCGCAGGATTGCCGCACGTACCGCCTTTTTTTGTTTTCCTTTGAAAAATGTAGTAGAATGACGGCATGAGAAAAAATTGCCCATATCAAAAAACTGTTTTGGTTACAGGAGCCTCAAGTGGAATAGGTCTGGAGACCGTGAAACTTTTTGCGCTTAACGGCTTTAAGGTCTATGCCGCGTCAAGGCATCCAATGAAAACCGATTCTCCCAATATCATACCGGTAGTTATGGATGTAACGAATCCGGAATCCGTCAGTAAAGCCGCATCAGGCATTGATGAACTTGGGATAATAATTCACTGCGCAGGCTTCGGCATAAGCGGTTCGGCTGAAATGACGCCTCTTGACAGGGCAAAAGCTCAGATGGAAACCAATTATTTCGGCGTTCTGAACGTTAACGGTTGTTTTCTTTCAAAGCTGAGGAAAAACAACAGCTCCCTTGTACTTATCACAGGTTCGGTAGCCGGTTTGGTAGCTATCCCCTATCAAAGTCACTATAGTTCTTCGAAATATGCTCTTGAAGCCTATTCAAGAGCTCTGGGTCTTGAAGCTGCAAAATTCGGCGTAAAAGTCTGCATAGTTGAACCCGGGGATACAAAAACAGGCTTCACAAGCGCGCGAAGCGGCGATGAACCGGAAGGTTCTCCTTACATGGAAGAATGCCGGGCGGCGGTAAGCCGCATGGAACACGACGAAAAAAACGGAAAGCCTGCGGACTCGGTTGCAAAGGTTTTTCTTAAACTTGCCTATAGGCGAAAGCCTCCGCTTCGCTGCGCGGTGGGATTTGATTACAAGGCGCTGGCATCCCTAGCGAAGCTTCTGCCTTCACGGACAATCAATTTTATCATCAGAAAAATTTACCTCTGATTTGGATTTAATTCGTTCCCCTTTACGGGTTGAAACTTGCGCCGTGTAAACAATAGAATCGAATTTAGATTCGTCAAAGCTACAAGGAGACGTAAATGCTTTTATCCGTTCTTTCAGTCGGAGGCTCAATAATTGCCCCTGATAATGTAAACTCGGCTTTCCTGTCGGATTTTCTTTCAAAAATAAAAACCTATCTCAAAGATAACCCTGAAGCGAAACTCATTTTCGTATGCGGAGGCGGAGCTCCTGCAAGAGTTTACCAGCAGGCATACAGGGCAGTTATAGCTGACGCGTCCGCACAGGATACAAACGCTCAGGACTGGATAGGCATCAAGGCAACGCACCTGAACGCTGAACTTGTCAGGGCTGTTTTCGGAGACCTTTGTAAAGACCCCGTCGTAACCAATCCAACAGACAAGAACATACTTTTTTCCGGTCGAATCCTTATCGCGGGTGGCTGGAAACCCGGTTTCTCAACGGATACTGATGCTGTTTACCTTGCAAAACGCTTTGGCTCTTTGAAGGTGATTAACCTTTCAAACATCAAAAAAGTATATACTGATGACCCGGGAAAGAATCCCGACGCAAAGCCCATAGATAAAATTTCCTGGCCCGATTTCCGCAAAATGGTAGGAAACGAATGGGTTCCCGGAAAGAATGCTCCGTTTGACCCCATAGCCTCCAAGCTTGCGCAGGAAGCAGGTATATCTGTAATCTGCGCAGACGGAAGGAATACTGAAAATACCCTTGCAATCCTAAACGGCGGCAAGTTTGAAGGGACTGTCATCGGAGGCTGACCGGTACATGAATGTAATTCGGATATCTGCTGCGGCAATAACGCCGCTTATGGCGTTCATGGCCGTTGGCTATTTTTTTCAGAAAAAGAAATACCTTAACAAGCAGTCCACAAAACAGATTAATATCATATGCTTCAGATTCTTCCTTTCGGTCATGTGCGGAGAAACGATTTACAAGGCCAATTTGAGGGAAGATATTGAGCTTCTGCCCGTCATGGTTGTTGCCGTAAGCATTGTCGGATTCTTTCTTTTGTCATGGCTGACAGTACCGCGCTTTGTAAAAGACAAAACACAGATACCTGTAATTATTCAGGGTATCTACAAGGCAAATTACGCGATTTTGGGTATACCGATTGCGCAGAGCATATGCGGAACCGACAATATCGGAATAGTCTCGGTTATCGCCGTTATTCTTGTGCCGCTTAACAACAGTCTTTCGGCTTTCATTTTTGAACGCTATACAGGAAACGCCGCAAGCCGGCCAAAGCTTCTTCTTAATGTAATCAGAAACCCTCTTGTTGTAGGCAGTATAGTCGGTATTGTTCTGAACCTCACAGGATTTGTTATTCCTAAATGGATAATGACAGGAATCATTTCAAAGATAAGCGCCCTGACCACCCCGCTTTCAATGATAGCCCTTGGCGCATCCTTTGACTTCAGCCATATAAAGAATTACAAAATTCATCTCATATGGACACTTTTAGGAAAACTTATTTTCCTGCCCATGGTTATAATACCGGTATCTATTGCCCTGGGTCTGAGGGGCGCTAATCTTGTTGCAATAATGATATTTGCCGCAGCCCCTACCGCGGTAAACTCCTACAGCACCGCCGTTGCGATGGGCGGCGATTCGGAGCTGGCAAACGAAATTGTTATCATGTCATCCCTGATAAGTATGCTGACACTTTTCGGATGGTTCTGTCTGGTGGGCTTTACCGTAGGGCTGGTCTGAATCATCCGTTCATCTTTTCCTTAAGTATCTCAAAAGCCGTGAACCATTTATCGCATATCTCTTCCGGCTTGAAATAGATGGCAATTTCCCTTGCCGCACTTTCATATCCGTCCGAGCCGTGAATAACATTGAAGCTCATCTCCGGCGAAAAATCTCCTCTTACGGTTCCAACTTCAGCATTCGCGGGGTTTGTTTTACCCATCATCTGCCTCATTCCGGCTATTGCATTGTCTCCTTCAACTACCATTGCGACGATTGGCGCGCTTGTTATGAACTTCACAAGGTTCGAATAAAAAGGTTTTCCAAAGTGCTCCGCATAGTGGTCAGCTGCCTGCTTGTCGGATACCTGAATCATCTTTAGCGCAACTATCTTATAACCCTTATCCTCTATCCTTTCAATAATTTTCCCGATAAGGCCTCTCTGTACCGCGTCCGGTTTAATTGCGATGAATGTCCTCTCTGTCATTTTCTTCCTCTATAAATCGCGGGAATTATACAATAAATCGCGCCGACTCTTCCAGTTGTTTAGGTTTTAAAGCTATAATCCAGGCATGCGGAAACTGCTTTTCCTTTTTAATCCACGCGCAGGCACGGGTAAAATTGCCTCCGGCCTCTCAAAAATAATCGACATCCTCACCAAAGAGAACTTTTTGGTATCCGCCTATCCCACTCAGGCAAAGGCCGATGCCTTCAGCAAGATTCTTGAGTGGGACACAAGATTCGAAAGAGTTGTCGTCGCAGGAGGAGACGGGATACTTCATGAAGCGGTAAATGCCTTCATGAATCTTGAAAAAAGACCGGACCTTGGCTACATACCGGCAGGAACTACTAACGATTTCGCGACATCCCACAAAATCTCAAAAAAAATGGAAGATGCCGCAAAACTTGCGGCAGGAGAAAGCCGCCGTCTGATAGACATAGGTTCTTTCGGAAACAATTACTTTTCCTATGTTGCGGCATTCGGCGTAGGAACCGACGTACCCTACCTTACAGACCAAAACTCCAAAAATATTCTGGGTCCATTAGCCTATTTCATCAACGCACTGAAATACGTTGACCTGAAAACTTTTTCCGCATCATGCCGCAAAATGAAAATCACGACAGACAATGAAATATTTGAGGGAAAATTTGTGTTCGGTATAATTTCAAACTCAAAATCGGTTGCGGGAATGAAACAGTTGGTTCCCCGAGATTCAAAAATGGATGATGGTCTGCTTGAAGGTTTATTTGTCAGAAAACCGACGAATATCATGGAAGCAGACCATATTATCAACGGCCTTCTCTATGGGAATCTGAATAATGAAGGCCTGTTGTCCGTAAAATCGTCAAAATTTAATTTTGAGACTGATGAAAAAACTCCATGGACGCTGGACGGAGAGGACGGCGGCACACATACCTTTGTCACAATCGAAAACCGCAGGCAGAGCCTGAACATGCTTTTACCATGAATAAATTCTTCGGGCACCTCCATACCATTACAAAACACAGACACCTTGTAATGCTCCACTGTTTCAAAGCAGGCATACCGTGGCGGGGGCTGGTTCACGACCTTTCCAAATACAGTCCGTCGGAATTTTTCCCGGGCGTTAAATTCTATACGGGAACGCGCAGCCCCACTGACGGCGAAAGAAGAAAATACGGTTATTCAAAGGCATGGATGCACCACAAAGGGCGTAACTGTCACCACTTTGACTACTGGATGGACTACTCAATAACGGAAAAGAAAGTCATACCCGTGAAAATGCCTCTTGTGTTCCTTATAGAAATGTTCTGCGACAGGGTTGCTGCCTGCAAGATTTATCTTAAGGATAAATACACTCAAAGAAGCGCGCTGGAGTATTTTGAACTCAGAAACCATGAAGAGAACATGCATGAAGAAACCAGAGCCCGGCTTAAGGCACTTGTGGAAATGCTTGCCCTGAAAGGCGAAAAGGAAACTTTCCTCTACATCAGAAAAACTCTCAGAAAAATAAAAGATTACTGAATAAAGAAAAAGGAACCTATGCCTTTCGGCTTCAGTCCCCTTCCCGGCCCCATAGCCTGACAGGCATATGAAACCACTCTTTTCTCTTTTTGTATAACGAGCTAATTGAGTATAGCACAAGCGCAAAAAAATTGCACAAAAAACTTAAAAAGGAGAGAAAAAAGGAGCCCCGCGCCGATTGAAAAAGAAAATGCAACAAAAAGCCATCCGGCATACGGTTGTAGAACTTAATGCAACATTCCTTTCCTAAAAGAAGTATCCATTTTGTAAGTATGATCAAGTTTCTTGTATCTTTTTCTGTAGATTACCTTTCTTGGCAAATCAATATTCTTAATCTCCGGAAAAACTCCACTGTTAACATAGGTGTACAAAGTTTTTGTGCTTTTACCTGTCTTCTCTGAATTACACATATTGATTACCTGTAATGATTGACCTTGTTCTACCAATGATCTTATCAGATTTTGTAGTTCCTTCGCTTCTTTCTCTGTTATCGAAAGACCTTGCCTGCTTTTTTTTAACTCCTTCCGATACTGTTCTTCTGATCCGCAAGCTTCATAGTATGCTTTTGTTAATGTACAAGTTGGTTTCTCCTTACAATTATTACATACATATGGAACTTTAAGTAGCTTCTTACATACTTCTTATTTGTAGCCGGGACAACTATTCCCGTCAAAAACGTTTAAAATTTGAGCAATTTCTCCTATTACATCTGTCGTTATCACATTCATTGGACAGTTTGTTCTTTTCTGACAGTCATTGAATTTTTGATTGAATGTATTGATTTTCTTCTCTATACAATGATTTTGCACTTCTCTTGATATTGTTGATCTGTTCTTGTTTACAGCTCTTCCTATCTCTGCAAAAATTCTACCATTTTTCAACATTCCTTCTATCACAATCCTCTCGCTTAGTGTCAAATGTACTTTTGTCATAACTCTTTACTCCTATCAGAGCCATGTCTTTCATCTTGAGAATTGTATTGTAATCCTATTTGCAACTTCAGTGTAAAACAAAATGTAACTTCTTCTTGGACGGGCTTTCTGTTGCATTTTCTTTTTCAATTGACCAAAAAATTATCAATTTTTCCTGTTGCAAAGATTTATCTGGTCTGTTGTTAATTTCTTAATTGTGGAAATATGGATTTTCCTTGCATTTTCTTTTTCAAACGGCGCTGCTCGCACTAACTGTAAAAGGTTGGAAAAAGGAATAGCCTTCTACAATATTCAATGTTACTCTTTACTTGTGAATACTAAAAAACTGGCAATAAACAATGAAAATAAGATTTGTGCTGATATAAATACTCTTAAATATTTGTGACCTCCACGCTGTGAGGATTCTGAAGATTTAGTCAGATATCTTGAAAGACGAAATTTTGCTTCAAATAGAAATAAAGAAATACAAGATATTGAAAATCAATTTAAAGATTATATTGGCTGTAAGTTTTTTTCTTTCTTTTCTTCTGGGGTAGCTGCTCTCCATGCTGCATTGATAGCATGTGGAGTAAAACCTGGAGATGAAGTTATCGTTCCTGCTTATACTTTTCCAGCACCTGCTTTTTCAGTTTTAATGGCTAATGCAATTCCAATTTTTGCAGATATAAACATAGAGACTTATAACATAGATGAAAATGATGTTGTATCATTGCTTGGAGTCTTTAAAAAAGTTAGAGCCATTATTGCTGTACATTTAAATGGATACCCTGCAAGAGTTATTAAATTGAGAGAGATTGCGGATGCTAACAATATAAAGTTGATTGAAGATGCTGCTCAAGCTTTTGGGGCAAAAGTAAATGGACGGTTTGTTGGAACGATTGGACATGTCGGATGTTTTAGTTTTATGCCTGCAAAACAATTAGCTAGTTGTGGAGAATTAGGCGGAATATGTACAAATGATCTTGAATTAATAAATAATGCAAATTCAGTAAAGACCTATGGAAGGAAAGTATTAGAAAACAGTAATAAGTTTTTCTATAACATTTTTTCATATGGTTTTAATTATAAGCCTAGTCCTTTTAATTGTCTTTTTTTAAAACCACAACTAGAACATTTTGAGAAAATTATATCTTCGATTCAAAAAAATGTCCGAGATTTGAATGCCTTCATTGATTTAAATGTTCCCTATTTGGAAACACAAAACCAAGAACCCGGATTTGAACATGTTTATCATTTTTGCAGATATAAATGCAACGGAAAAAATCTAGAATTGTCTAATACTGGTTTATTAAGAGAATGTATCATGGATATAATGCAAGCGGAAGGATTGCCACTTAGATTATACCAAACTCATCCTGTATATGGACAACTGATTTTCCGAAGAATAAAGGAGTGTAAAAAGAATGATGTTTATCCTTGGGCTTTGAATGTAAAAAATCTTCAATTGTATAGAGAAAACTATTCTTATGAGAGACATAAAAACACTTTAAACGCAATTGACTATTCATTTGCAATTGGAAATAACGGACCTTCAGCTTCTATTTTCTTAAATAAGAAGCTTATTGACTTATATAAAGAAGGTTTTTTTAAGATAACTAGTAATATAAACGAATTGGTAGAGTATTACTATAAGAAAACAAAATATGAGAGTCCATACGATGGAAATGTGCGTTTATCGGACACAAATGGAGATTTTGTATGATGTTAATTGAAAAAACACTATGTTTATTGAAACCAGATGTGTGTGAAAGAAATTTAGAACACGAAATTATACAAGATATTCAGCAAGAAGGATTTGAAGTCATTTGTTTTAAAAAGAAAAAATTAACTATAAGGGATATTGAAGTTTTATATGCGGAAAGTCGACAACAACCATACTATAAATATATTGTTGAATATCTTTCAGAAGGACCTGTAATCTTTTTTTAGTCAAAGCAAAAAATGCAATTGATAAGCTAAATGAACTGGTGGGAGTCGGCTTTAGTCAAAATAACAATAAAACTTTAAGAAACAAGTATGGAAAAAGTGTACTAAGAAATTCAATTCACTCTTCAAATAGAAACAGGGTGATGAAAGAAATTCAACAGCTTTATGGAGTTAAAAATGCAGAGGAAATAATTCAATTTCCTTTTTATTTTAGGCTTAAAAATGGTATTTTTTGTCATACAATTGCAGAAAACTGTTATGAAAACGGTAAAGTGATTGGTATTCCAAAGTATTTTGTTTCAAAAGGTTCAAATAACATCAAATCGAGAAAGATTGATGTTACAAATTATTTCAGACTTGATTCATATGTAGAATCAATTATGTATGCAAGGATATTTTCTAAATGCAAAGTATCTCGTGTGGATAGATACGGGGAAGATTTATGTATATTTGATTTCCCAGAAATTGAAAAAGTTTATAATCCATTTTCTAAAGCTTTGGAATTGTGCAATTATAGAGGAACCGATGTAGTATTAAAAGATGCATGTAGATTAATCACTATTTTAACTAAAGAATTTGGTATTCCTTTGTCTGATATCGGCATCGAGGGAAGTATTTTACTTGGAGGATATAAACTTGAGTCTGATTTGGATTTTGTTGTGAAGGGGTTTTCGTCTGTAGCAATACTAAAGGAGAAATTTCATCTTCTTGAAAAACACAAAGGCATAAAACTATATAGCATTGAGGATGCAGAATTGGTTTTTTCTCGGCGAAAAGGAAGCAAATCTTTTGGTTCAATTAAGGAAATGATGCAACAAGAAAAAAGACGAAGTGTTGGGCTTTTCAATGGAAGGCGTTTTTGGATTCAGCCTATTATTGGTAATAATATTCTGGAGATGGAAACTCGAACGCTTACGAGAATTGGAGAATTAATGTCTAATTGTACAGTTCTCAAAGATGATTTCGCTTTCTTTTGGCCGTCTCATTACAAGGTGAAAGATTCGGAAGGACATGACTATGATGTCGAATGTTATGATCCAACTTATATGAATCAAGCCGAGAAAAACGATATAGTTTATATAAAAGGTCCAGTTTATGAAGACAAGAATACGGGAAGAAAGATTGTCATTTTGGCTCCATGGCTAGATGAAGTTCAGAAGTTTATAAAGACTAATTGAAAGTTTATCCTAGTGATGATAATGAAAAATACGAAAAAAAAGAAGAATTAAGAAACGAGAGATTGCTGATTGTCGGATTGTTGACAACAAAACTGGGAAATAGAGTTTTTGATGTGGCTTGTAATGTTTTTTTGTCTAGTTTTAGCTTGTCAAAAACTTTTTTATTGGCTCTTTATCAAAGTTCTGAGACTGTAGTGGGCGTGTTACTGAATCTGTTCGGAGGTCATTGTTCTGATGTTGCAAGAGATAAAAGAAAAATTTTGATTGTTACCGATTTTATCTGTGGCATGATTTGTATAATTGTGAGTTTGTTTTCAAATTCGTTCTTTTTCCCTTGGTTGATTGTTGTTGGCAATGTGGTTCTAGAAGTAATGTCAGCATTCAATTCTCCAGCATCGAAGTCAATAGTTAAATTTTCAATTTCAAAAGAAAGAATAATCCATTTAAACTCAAGGGCGAATGGATTGATTGAATTGATAAGGGTTTTTTCCCCTTTGATATCTTTTGCATTAATTCATTACATAAGTTTTAAAATTGCAATAATTTTCAATGGTTTAACTTTTTTGGTTTCGTCAATTTGTGAATCTTGTGTAAAAACAAAGGAAAAAAGTGATAGAAATGAAACAAAAAAATTTTTGTTGAGCATCATGGAAGGTGTAAAGTATATTATTGAACACCAAAAAATTTTAAAGGCGATCGTCATTTCTTCGGTTATTAACTTTTTTTTGGCAGGGTATAATTTGTTTCTTCCCTATTCTTTTAGTTTTTATGAAAAAACAACTTTCAACGCTTATATTGTTTTTACATCTTTTGAATCCGTTGGGGGAATAATCGGATCTTTAATCGTTTCAAAACGATATAAAGGAGTTTTTAAAGGTTTTAACCAAATGCTTTTTTTGTCCGGCTTTTTTCTGATAGCATTCGGAGTCACATTGCGATTACCGCTTTTCTTCCCTTGCTTATTTGTTTTATTTTTTGGAATTACACTAACCATATATAATATTTGTTTCATTTCTTTTATTCAATCAAAAGTGGATAACATATACATTGGGCGAGTGTTTTCTGTTGTCTTTACTGTTGCAATACTTTTTATGCCTATTGGAAGTTTATTCTTTTCAGCTTTTTTTTCAGCAACCTCGGAATTGGTGTACATAATTGTGGGATCTGGCATTATAATTACATGTTCAACAGTTTTTATATGCGAACATCTAAATAGAAAAAAAAAGGAATTTACATGGAATACAAGATAAATGACGTATTGGGGCGATTTAAGAATCTGGCAGCTTCTAAAAAAGAAGAAATCCTTCTTATTGGGAAAAATGAAAAATTGAGTTATGAAGAGGTTGATAAAATGTCAGATTTCCTCGCATTTCAAATATTAACTCTGTGTGGAACCATGGAAACTCGCATTGGACTTCATTTATCTCATTCTTCACTTACTATTATCTCAATAATAGGACTCTTAAAAGTTGGGAAATGCTATGTCCCTCTTTCAAGTAAAATGCCTCAAAAGAGACTTGATTCAATAATTGAAACTTCAGGGATTAAAACTGTAATAACTGATGGGACGTTTAGGCGAAAAGACCTCAAAACAATAGAAATTTCATTGGCTAAATTAGAAGAAGAAAGTAGAAGGAGTGTGTTTATCGAACCTCATGAGCCTAAGCTTTCTGATGAAGTTTATGTGCTTTATACTTCTGGCAGTACAGGGGAACCTAAAGGTTGTTCTGTAAGTTACAAAAACTTGCTTTATATTCTAAACAATATGCAAAAGATTTGCCCTGCCGATGATTCTTCAACATATGTTTTCTCGACTCCTTTTTTCTTCGATGTTTCAATCACAGAAATTTTCGGATGGTTGTTTGGGGCAAAAATTCTATCAATCGATTTGACTGATTTTGCTACATATAAGAAACTTCCCGATATTTTATTTGAAAATAAAATATCGCATTTCGCGGCTTCTCCTTCGAGCTTTCTTCATATGCTAAGTTTCTTCTCCAGTGAAGATTTAGACAAAATGGTGCAGAATTTTAGATTTGTAATGATTGCGGGGGAAGCGTTTAAGTCAAAAATTGCAACAATATGGAATGAAAAAAACTGGGATTTTAAATTGTTTAATTTATACGGACCTACAGAAGCAACGGTTTACGCAACCTGCTATGAATTAAAAAAAGGCATTAATTACAACTCAATCCCAATAGGGAAATGCCTTGATGGATGTTGTTTTCATATTTTGCAAAAAAATGAGAATGGAATAGGAGAGCTGGTTTTAGGGGGAGATGGCGTTATCTCAGGGTATCTTGGGAATTCGGAGATAATCAATAAAAGTTTCTACAAAGAAAAGAATACTTGGTTTTATAAAACCGGCGATTTGGTATCAGAAAAAGAAGGGTTATTATATTTCCACGGAAGAAAAGATAATCAGGTACAAATCCATGGAATTAGAATTGAGCTTGGCGAGATAGAGCATGAAATAAGGAGCATTTCAGGAGTTTCCGATGCTGCAGTCGCATTCCATGATAACAAAATATTTGCCAATATCGAAAAAAGAGCAGAAGACAAAGAAGAAATAATATTAGGATTAATAAGCAAAACCCTTCCATCATATATGATTCCAAATGATATTGCTTTTGTAAGTTCTCTACCCAAAACTTCTACAAATAAGATAAATCGCAATTTGGTTGTTAAAAATTGTATCAACAATAAAAGGCAAAAAAACGAAAAATGTGAAAAAGTTGACATAGAAGTTGTCAAGATATTGCAGTTGTTTCAACAGGTTTTGGGCTTAGATGAAAAAGTTGTTCATCAGGATTCGGATTTTTTTGAACTTGGAGGTGATTCATTATCTGTTTTATTGTTGGCGAGTAAACTGGAAAAAGAGTTCAATATCCGTGTAAATGTTGACGATATATACATGGCACGAACACCCGGGAAGGTTTTATCTAAAATGATTCATCGTGGAATAGAATGTAGTGGAACGCACGGAACCCTTATCAAGGAAATATCAAAACTAAACATAAAAATTCTTGATTTCGTTTTTTCAAAAGGCAGTTTGAAGGTCAAAAAATATGAGGCAATCTACAATCAATATCGATACTATAGGGAAAGCTTTGACAGAGCAATAAGCTTTGCCTATCATGTCGATTCTGATCATAAAAAAGAAGAAATCGAGCTCTCACTTCGTAAGTTATATACAAGAAACCCAATTTTGCGTTCAAAATTATATCATAACGTCAAAAACAATAAACTATATATTGAGGAGTATGAACTTTCTGAAAGTGAGGTTTTCCCTTTTGTTTCAATTTGTGACATTTCCATGTTAGAAGAAGGAGAAATGATTGAATATCTGGAATACATTAATTCACTGGTTTTCTATTCTCGGTACTCTGATGGCTTTTCCTCGGTGGCTGTTATGATAGAGACGCCTTATGGATTTGTTGTTCATTTTACCTTAGACCACTGCATTTCCGATGCATCCTGTATATCGGTAATCAAGAATGAATTTGCTCAAATTTTGATGAATAAAGATTTGCCCAAGACAGCGGATTATAAGTATTATTGCGAATTGTTACGCAAGAAAAACTCTCTTTCGATAATCGAAAATTCGGATTACTACAAAAAAATTTCGAAGTGCCAAATTCCCCAAAAGGAACTGTTTATTGAAAATATTACAAATTCACATTTGCATTTTACAATTTCAAACATTGAATTCTTGGACAATTTTAAAATATCTGTTTTAGTTTCATATTTTCTTTGTCGCTTATTTATGAATGAGTTCTCTTTGGAGCAGATGGCTCCAAAGGTGATTCTTAACTCAAGAGAACTTGTTGATTCCTCGTTTAAGAATGTTATAGGAGATATGCATAAGAATGTTAGGCTCTACATAACAAAAGAGATGAGTTTTGATAAGTTCCAAGATTGCTCTTTAGATATTTTAAATTTGTTTTCTCTTTGCTTTTTTGATGCTTCCGTTGTGACCGACCATGGATTTAAAACTCCTTCAAAAGAAGTTGCTCAAGTAAAAAAAGTTTTAAAGAATAGCACAATTATTACAATAAACTATTTGGGCTTCGCATATTGTAATGATTTGGATAGACTTGAAAAAGAAGCATATGAGTTACAGGATTATTTATATGAACAAAGCCCTTTGGTTCTATGCACGGCTTATTCTGTGGGCACTGAATTACATATATTTGTCAATAAAAAAATTACCGAAACGGAAAAGAAGACCTTTTCTTTGGAAGAGGTAATTGATTCCATGTTCGGATTTTTCAAGAAAGGAGCACAAAAAAAATGAGTTTTGGTGTTATAATGTCTCCGGTGCACAGAAACTGCCCATTCTGCATTTAAGGGCTTTGGAACATTGTTCAGAGCTTTGTACGAAGCAAAATGCAGGCAGGCATTTTTTCTTAAGGTGCTTACACAGTATCCGCAAGGGCTTCTGCGCTTCCGAATTTCCCGAAATCATGTGTTTTGAAACCTAAATCAAGCATGTGTGAATGATAACTAATAGAAAGATTAAAGGGTCAATTGAAAAAGAAAAAGTAACAAACCCGAGCAAAAAACGACTGTAAATAGTTTTGTGCAAATAGCTCCTGAGCGTAGTACAATAAAAACACTGTACAGCTATATTTATGAAGGCCTGATACTAAAAGTGGATTCAGGCAAGTTGCTTCTTCAAGGGAAAAGAAGAAAACCTAAGAACAATCACAGACATCATAAGAATGCTTCCTTTGTAGCCAAAAGCATTATCTACAGACCCAAAGAAGCATCGGAAAGGCAAATCTTCGGTCATTGGGAAACAGATACGGTTACGAATCGTATACCTCAATTCCCAACGGAAAGGCAGATTACAGGTCTTACCCCGTAATAATAGTCTATATCAGCCTCAGCCCCGCCTCTGAAAACATTGCCGTCGCCTTCTACGAACTTAGCACTGTAAGTCTCATTTCCCGGCCCACGAAGCCACCATGAAGAAAATCCGTTTGAATCCGTGGATATTCCCTGACCTTTGGCATATTCAGCAGGCTGCGAACGCCCATAAAGCCAGATGTTCTCCTCCGATGCGAAGAAGGTTCTGTATTCCTGCTCGCTCAGGATGAAAACCCTGTCAACCGTATCCGGACCTCCGTCTATATTGTAAAACTCATTGCCTTCATTAAAGTTTTCGGAATCGGAAATCAAAAGTTTTTCAGATTCGGAAAAAGCGTTTTCATAAAAATCGCCGTTAAGATAATGCCGCAGGGAAGATTCAGACCATGTTATGCTGCGAATCGGCATCTGATACGGCCGAACTTCCAGACAGCGTAGCGAAAGGAGCATAATTTTTCCTTCATAGCGGTCTATAACAAGCCATTCTATCGGCTCACCCGCGAAAGTCCCGAATTTCACAATGTCCCATTTTTCGGCCTTTTCAACAGGAATATCGGCAGGTTTTTTACTGAAAAGCCAAAACAGAACAAAAGCTACCGCCAAAGCTGTAACGGCCGTGGCGCACGCAACAGCAATACCCTTTTTACTTTTTTTCATTCCGCCTCCAGACTGCAATGGCATTTGAATTCAGCAGCATCTTCTCGCAGTCTATGTGTCTTGGACAAATATCCTTGCAGGCCAGAGACTTGCCGCAGCCGGCGAAAACATGCTTATCATATTCCTTCGAAAGCCGCAGTCTGTCGCTCTCCGACATTGCCGGAAGCATTCTTGAAGCCGATACAAAGGCCGAGGCCCCAAAAAACTCTTCATCAAAGCTGAAATTGGGACAGACTTCCAGACAGCAGCCGCACTGGATGCATTTTGAGGCTTCATAGACAAGCTCTGAAGTCTTGTCTCGCACATCAAGGTTTTCTTCAGACCACAATTCGAAAGCCTTAAGATTCTCATGAAGCCTGCTACGGTCCACAACCAAATCAGCAACTATGGGGAACTTCCTCAGCGGTTCTATTGTCAGCTTTTTCACCTTGCCCACGAAGTCCGTAAGCTTGCTGTCGCAGGCAAGACAGGGTCGTCCGTTGATTATCATTGCGCAGGCTCCGCATTTTTTCTGAAGACAGCCGCATTCCCAGCGTATGGGCTCAACGGTTTTTCCCGAAATGTCTTTGAAAGGCCCAGCCCCGTTGATTTCCGTAAGTGCGCCTGCGACCGTAACGCCTGCGTCTTTTATACAGTAATCTATCTCCTGCCAGTAGGAAGGCTTGTCCGGGCTTTTTCTTCTTAGAACGCGAAGGCGGATAACTGATGTTTTATTCTTTGAACTCAACTTTCGCCTCCCCATTCTTGAGTACGGCAGCTGTCATGTGCCTCATGGCGTCATCGCTTTTGGGAAAGTCTTCCCTATAATGGGCTCCGCGGCTTTCCCGTCTGAGCAAAGCGGACATTACAATTGCCTGAGATAAGGTTATTATATTTATTTCATTGGCATTATCGTATTTCAGGGCTTTCATTTCCTTAAGTTCCGCCAGAGCTGTTTTAAGAGACGAACCGTTTCTTACTATTCCCATAGAGGTGGTCAGTATTCTGCATATTTCTTCTGTAACTCTTGGCGAAGCCGGGGCATGAGGCATTGGTCTGAAGTAAAAACCTTCGGTTTCTATAGGGTTTTCAATAATGTCTGAGGCTGCCGCGCGTCCGCCGTATACGGCCGCCAAAGTGGAATTTCCTCCAAGGCGGTTGGCCCCGTGATACTGGGAACAGCATTCGCCTGCCGCGTAAAGACCGCGGATATTGGTTCTGTGGCGGATATCCACATCTATGCCGCCCATGAAGTAGTGGATTGCCGGCGCAACCGGAACAGGCTGTTTCACGGGGTCAATTTTAAGATAATCCGTTATTTCGCTTCTAAGGTCGGAAAGCCTTTTTTTCCATATATCTGAAGGAATGCGTGTAAGGTCAAGATAAACCTGGCCTGCGCAGGAAGGGTCACGGGAGACAAAATACATCTCGCGGGCAACCACATCGCGAGGCATGAGATTTCCAAGTTCAGGATAGCGCTCCTCCATGAAAAACCAGGGCTTTCCGTCGCGTTCTATGTACAGCCGTCCGCCTTCTCCACGGGCAGCTTCGCTCACAAGACAGCGTTTGCCGCAGATGCCTATGGTTGTGGGGTGGTACTGTATCATCTCAAGATTGCTCAGTTTCACGCCCTGCGAAAAGACCTTTGCAACGGCTTCCCCGCTGTTTGTCACCACTCCCGTGGTATGGCCGGGGAAAAGACCGTTCATGCCGCCGAAAGCAAGTATTACAGGTCCTTCAAGAAAAAACGTTTCAGTACCGACGTCAGCTGAGGTTGAATAATAGACATCGGAAATATAAACGCCATGACAAGTGCCGTTTTCAATGCCCAGACCTTCAAAATTATGATGTGAATAACGAATAACAAGACCCTTGGCCTCATAGAACCGAACTTTGTCTATCAGAGCGGTC
This sequence comes from Sphaerochaeta sp., assembly GCA_052170315.1. Lineage (GTDB taxonomy): Bacteria > Spirochaetota > Spirochaetia > Sphaerochaetales > Sphaerochaetaceae > UBA9732. The sequence goes on along the minus strand of JBQNAT010000008.1, from coordinate 34,607 downwards.
ATAAGGGTCTTGCCGGTACTGCTTTTCACAAAAGCTGTGCGCTTTTTTTTCTGGCCTCCGAAATTTCTTTGCTGTATAACGCCATTTACGCTGTTAAACGGAACACCCATGGCTTTAAAATCAGAGATTATCCCCGGCGCATGGGAAACAAGGTCCATAACGGCCCTTTCGTCCGCCAGATAGCAGCCTGCCTTCATAGTATCTGCGAAATGAGCTTCCACCGTATCGCCTTCGCCCATACAGTCCAGCACCCCGTTTATACCGCCTTCAGCCAGAACGGACTGGGCCCTTTCGGAAGCCTGAACGGAAATGAGGTTTGTTTTGATGCCTGCACAGGAAAGAGTCAGCGCCGCGGAAAGACCTGCAAGACCCGCTCCTACGATATTCACTGTTTCCATAGCACGTTCCACCTAAGATAGTAGACGATGAAGGCAAATGAAAAGAGAAGCAGAACAACAGAGAGTACAAGAAGAAAATCTATAAGAAATTTCCTGCTTTTAACCGCTCCAAAGGAAATCATTAAAGGTCTTATATTTGAAAGAAGATGCACTGCAACGGACAGGACAAGAAGAAGACTTCCTGCCAGCTGGAAGGCTCCGAACATTGAAAGCCTGAACACTTTGCCTGCCGGGCCGGTGAAAATAACAACATGGTACACAGCAAAAACAAGAATGGAAAAACCGCTTATCCGCCTAAGCCAGAAAAGCCTGTTTTCAGCCGGATAACCGACCCATTTTGACTTTTTTTCTGTTTTCAGAGTCCTGATTGTAAGAATTACACCTATTATGACATGAAGAAAAAGAACTGTAGCCATAAGCCATGAAAGAACTTTTCTTATTGTATTCCCTCCCGCAATTACGTCCAAAAGCTGGAAGGCTCCCGAAATGCCGTGTATGAGAAGCAGGACAGTAAGGGCAATACCCAAAACCGCGTTGATTTTTCTCACAGTTCCTCCTTATCGTTTACATCTATAAGGATAACATTGTCTCTGACCGCAGAAAAAGCCTTGTTGCGCTCTGCGAATTCGGAGGACATTACTATGATATCAAATTTACCGTTGTCCGCACGGGAGAGAAGAAGAACGGAATCCTCAATTTTAAGGCTCATCTGATTTTCAGGAAGTCTGGAACGGAAGCTGTTAGCCATATCCAGTGCGCCGGTATCCCCTCTGGCGACGGAGCAGTGGATATCTTCAAAAATAAAGGAAACATCCCCCCCTCCGAAGAAGTCAACCCAGAAATCCAGTTTTTCTTTGTCTTTGTGCATGTCGGAGTTTATAAGGACGAAATACCGTCCCGAAGGTTTATCCAAAATTACCGTAGCCGAGCCTATAAGGTCAACGTTTCCGCGGAAAATCAGGTTTCTGCCGTAGTCTGTAAGAATGAACGGTATACCCAGAAGAACCGTCAAACCGAGTATGACTATTGCAGTATGCCTGACAAAATTTCCGAAACTCATCTTATTTTGAAGACGCTGTATCCAAAGCCACAGACACGGCTTCCTTGAACTCCTTGTAGTTTATGGTCGCTCCGCTTATCATATCAACTTTTTCAATATCGTTGGTTCTGACAAGGTTGGAAGCATACTCATCACAGGCGGCAACCGCCTTCTGAGCCTTGTTGTAGTAATCCCTGTTGGCTACAACTCCGCCCGCTTTTCCGTATTCCCTGTCCTTAGGACTCCCGTCTTCCTGGAAAGTCTGAAATGTACATTCGGTTATCACATTATTCTTCAGAGTAAGGCTTACGACACCGTAGCCGTTTCCGTCATCAGTGCCGTCGTCGTTCACATAGACGGAACTTTTGCCTGTGTATGTGCCGTCACTGTAGTTTACGCTTTTTTTGCCGCAGCTGACAAACAGCAGGCAAGCAAGGCAAACGATAGCCAAAATAAAAATTAAAGTTTTATTTTTCATGACAAACTCCAATAACCGGACTACAGTATATCAAATCTTATCTTGCCGGTGAAATCGGGATTCACCGTTTCTTTGACAAGGCTGCCGTTACGAAGGAAAAGCTGCCTCTGGGCAACCTCGCCAACCTCAGGGTCATGGGTGACAACTATTAGGGTTGTCCCTTCCGCATGCAGCTTGCTGAAAAGGTCAACAACTATTTCCTCGTTTGCGTCATCAAGGTTTCCCGTAGGCTCATCCGCAAGTATTATCTCTGGATGGTTTATCAAAGCCCTTGCTACGCAGACTCTCTGCTGTTCTCCGCCGGAAAGCTGGCTGGGAAGGTGTTTTGCCCTGTCTGCCAGCCCCACTCTGTCCAAAGCCTCCAGAGCCTCTTTTTCATCCGTTATGCTGTGGTAATATTGCGCAAGCATGACGTTTTCCACAGCGGTGAGATATGTAACAAGATGAAACTGCTGAAAGATAAGGCCTATTTTGTCGCGCCTTATCGCGGTAAGCTTTTTGTCGGGAAGCTTTGTAACGTCCACGCCGTCAATCAGGACTTCTCCCCTGCTGGGTTTGTCCATGCACCCTATTATGTTCATCATAGTGCTCTTTCCGGAACCGGAAGGCCCCATGATGGATACCCATTCACCCTTTTCTACTTTGAAGCTTACATTGTTCAAAGCATTGAGATTACCATATGTTTTAAATACGTTTTTAAATTCAAGCAAACTCATATCATTCTCCTTTCAAAACCAAAGCCGGGTCTATTTTCGTTGCGCTTCTTATAGGCGAAAGACAGGAAAGCCCGGTCACCAGGACGGAAGCCAGTACGGTTACAGGTATAAGCAGGGGCTTAAGCCTTATCGCGCTCCCGAAAACATTTACGCTTACCGTCTGCGCAAAAGCGAAGCCTATGGCAGAGCCCAAAAGCCCGCCGGCTGCGCCAAGCAGCAGACCCTCGCCCATAACATCTTTGAAAAGGCTTGCGTCCGACGCCCCTATGGCCTTTTTAAGCCCTATTTCCTTCCGCCTTTCAGATACCACGGCGTTCATCGTAGTCGCCACGCATATCATGGTAAGGGCAAGAACAATTACGGTAACAAGAAGGACAAGAGCCTGAAGCTTTGACAGCACCGTTGTTTCGCTTGCTGTCACACGCTTGACCAGGTTGGCGGTGACGGAATTAACGCTGTCAGTGATTTTTTTTACATAGCCTTCAAGGCTGTCAGAGCCTGAAGTCACGCTAAGCTCGGCTACATCGTAGATATCCGCATCCCCGGTAAGGTCTTTCAGGTCTTCAAAAGACATGTACACGTAGTTTTCCTCGTTTCCGCCTGTATTTACAATCCCTGAAACAAGAAAGTCCAGCTGGGTATCAAGAGCGCTGAGGTCTTCCGGCGTGAAGCTGAGCGTGACCCGGCCGCCAACGGAAAGTCCAAGGTTTTCGGCAATATTCTTTCCAACAAGAAGACTGCGTCTCCCGGACGGATAATCCCCGTCCACAGACCAGTACGGGCTGGTTTTGCGTATGCTTTCCATATCTGTGCCCGCAGCCTGTACGGGCTGTTCATGCATCCTTACAGTCTTATATCTGAAGGCTGTTGCGCCTACAAGATCGGAGGAAGCTATACAGACCTTGCTGCGCTCAAAATCGTCCAGGCTAAAACCCGCATCATTTGCGGTAACTATCATGTTTGCCCCATAGTTCCTGAACTGCGCGCCCATCTGTCTTGGGACATCGTAGTATATGGTCACAAGACCGGAAAGGATAGCTCCGCCTATGGCAATGGCCAAAAGAGCTATCAGCATTCTTGATCTGCGCCTTAAAAGGGACGCGGTAACCATTCTTAAAAACATTTTTCTGTTCCGGTTCATTTCATCCCCCTCAATGCCCGCCGTGCAGGACTTCCGCAGGTTCAAGTTTCATAAGCATCCTTATCGCGGGAAGGCTTCCCAGTAAAGTCACAAGGACTATAAGGACGGCAACAATCGGGATAACCATTGTCCTCAGTGTTATGGCGGAGCCGAAAACTGTCTGCCCTATTATCTGAGCGAATCCCACTCCTGCGCCGAAACCGACAAGGCCTCCGACAACTGCCGTTATCATTATTTCCACAAGCACAAGAGCTGTAACGGAGCTGTTATAGGCCCCAATTGCCTTCATAAGGCCCAGCTCCTGGCTGCGCTCCATGACGCTTGCGGTAACAAGATTGCTTATTCCCAGAGCGGAACCTACAAGGCTAAGAACCATAATGAGGACCATCAGCAGTTTTGTCTTATCAAGGATGGAGCCCTCTGAAGCTGCTATCTGCCTTACGGGAGACGCAACCGAATCTGTTATGACTTCCTGTATCTGGTAGCATACGGAGCTTGTATAGGCCGTACAGTACCAAAGTTCATACTGGGCAACGGTGAGTGAACCGGGGTCTCTGGCCGCCTTTACGGCAAGCTCGTTGTCGGGTGTTGTAAGGGCGCTGACTTCTATGCTTTCAACACAGCCGTCAAGACCGTCAAGAGCCTGCGCGGCATCCAGCGTAACGAATATTTTGTTATCCTCTTCTCCGCCCGAATCAAATATTCCTACAACAGTCAGGTTCGCTTCCGAGACAGAACCTTTTACATGCAGTCTATCGCCAACGGAAAGACCTTCCTTCTGCGCAAGAATATGCCCCACCATCGCACCGCCGCTGCCGGAGGGGTCCTGTTCATTGACCCATGAGCCGTCTTTCAGTTCCCACCAGCTTCTGAGACTGTTTATTCCCGCGTCCAGAGTTTCTCCTGTAGGCAGTTCCATATGATGATTGAACCAGCTTCCCACAACATCGACAGAGAACCCGCTGTCAAGCAAGGCCTTTGAAGTAAGGAAAGGCGCATAGTCTACAATATTGAAGGCCCAGAAAATGGTTTTAATATTCCCAAGCTCGTTCTCGTTAAGATAAGCCTTTGTCCGGGAACCGCCTTCTATATCGTACAGATTGTTTATTATTGAATAGGACTTGGGAACAACGGTAATGTTGGCTCCGTAAGCCTTAAGTTCCTGATGGACTTTGTCTCCTATGTCAAGAACAACGCTTATCATTGCCGTCGCAAGGGACGTTCCCAACGCTATCGTGAGGGCTATCAGCGCCATTTTTTTCAGCTGGCGGATGAAAGTCCCGCGGATCATTCTTCCAAACATGCTTCCATACCCCCTATTTAAATTCCGACTTGTGCTCAATAAGCGTCGAATACGGAACCACTATGTACCCGTCGGCTATACTGTAGTCGATTATTATCGGGTTGCAGCCGCCCTTGAAACCGATGGTGTTTATATTCATCACTACATCGCACAGGTTGCAGACAACCTGCGTCCCTCTTTGGTAGTACCCTGTCTCTCCGCAGATATCACAGGCATCCAGGCCAACCCCGTAGGCCGAGGAATTGGGCTTCTTTATTACTATGAAACGAACCGTTATTCCGTCTTCCGTAGTATAGCCGAAGCGGTGAAGCGCTCCGTCGCTGACCTGCTCAAAAGAAATGTACATATTTCTGTCATCCAGCTTCGCGGCATCCTCCATGGGAGAAAGTTCAACGGGACGGTTGGCGTAGTAATCTATTACCGTCATGGTACATACTGAAATTACCGCGCAGACCAGCGCCGTTACGGACCAGCGTCTTGCTCTTCTCCATTTAGCTATGATTTTTCTGTGCTCGGCAGGATTGGTATACGGCTCATTGTATGTAAGGCTTCTGAAGAAGATAATGCCCTGCATTACAAGACATATAACTATAATTGCATATGTGAACCAATCGGAATAATTGGTAACGTTCTTGGAAAACACGAAAAGCGTATGATTTGATTTTATAAGCCTTCTGGCAAGCATTATGCCGAATGAAAGTCCCAGGTACTTTACTGTATTCAGCGCAAGGACAGCCAGCATATAAATCAGGCTATGAGTCTTCCCTGACCTAAGGCTTCCCTTATAGGAGGAAAGTCCCAGGACAAACGTCAGAATCAGACCGAACAGCATCCCTATGAATTTCAGAAGGAAGCTGGAACTCAAAACGCTTTTTTCTGTAAGCATTGCGGTATGCGGCAGCATTAAAAATGCCGGCATGTAATAGGCCATTATAAGCGCTGTAAGCGCCGCCGCTGAAACACAGACGCCTATCCTTCCGGTTTCAGTGAATTTTGAAGTCAGAATAACGAAAACAATCAAAGTCAGGAAAAATATTCCCGAAGCGGTGAATATCCTGAGATTCCATAAACCCGTGGCATACATGTTCGTATACTGCCTGAAATACAGGATAACGAACGAAAGAACAAGACCGCAGAGGATTGCCGCATTCATATACCGCCTGCCCTTGAAATCAAAGGCGTTAACGACATACGCGTAGACAAGTCCTATGGCCGTCATCATGTTTATAAGTTGCTCTGTACTCGAAACGAAGTATTTAAGCACAGCCGTCTCCTCTCTTATAAAAGAGTACGCTGCGTCCAGAAGACAGACGCAACGTACGCACGAAATCTACAATGAGATTACAATAAGGAGTTACCACTCCTGTACTGTGTAGTCCCAACCCTCAAAGGTGTAGCTCAGGTTGCCGTTTGCGAAATACTCGTCAAAGGTTCCGCCCGGACCTGTCGCGGCATCAATGTGGAGAAGATATCCGTTCTCCTCAGGGCTGTGAATTGTAATAGTCACATTGTAGGTGTCTGACTTCGGCAGGGCAATGTTTGCGCCGTAGTGAGGACCGTCGGAAGCGCTCATGACCATGAATGTTCCCTCAGCGGCAGTTCCCTTGGCATTCCATACCCTGTAATCTACTGTGAGGTAAGGTACCCAGTCGCCTACGCCATAGCCCAGTTTGTTCTCAAGAGCTGAAATATCAGCCTCAAGGTGAATGTTGAAGCCTTCGATGTTCTCATTTCCTGCTGACATTGGAACCGGCTGGAAATAGACGGCGGAAAGATTGATGAAACCAACTTCCTCATCCTCGAAAATAGGATATTCGGTGAAACCGGCAGCATCACCGGCCGCTGCATTATCGGACGCGGCGGTGCCGGCAGGAGCGGCCTTTTCATTTGTCCCGTTCGCGAAGACAACGCCTGTTGCAAGGACAAGAACCAGAAGCAACATAATAATTTTCTTTACCATAATAATTTCTCCTTTACCTTATGGTCAAAATGATTTGTTTCATACCGTAGGTTCGCGAGCAACGCAGGCTTACCCCGGATAACAACACTTATTTATCGGCAGAGTCCTTTCCGGGAATCTGCTTCATATCCTTCAGCACCTCAAGCACCGCAGCTTTCACGCGGGCCTTGAAAGCCTCTTCCTCCGCAGCCTTTGCCTTAGCTTCGGCAACGGCCTCTTCCTCAAGCCTCTTCTTTTCAGCCAGAGCATGGATGGCATTGTTCTTCTTCGTCTGGATTACGAATATGACAACCGATACCGCAAGCAGCAGCAGCTGAGGTATGAGAGTTTCCAGAATCGGATATATGCCAAGAACATCAAGGAAATCCGTGTAGGGAATCCACGAAAGCCAGTTGGGGGTTGTAGCTGAAAGAACATCGCCTTCAATAAGCTCTTTAATACCCGCGCCAAGGAACGAAACTGACATAAGGAACATCAGTATGCTTGTAGCGGTAAAGAAAGGTCTTATAGGAATCTTCACGCTCAGGTACTTGATAAGCAGATACACAACAACAAGCGATATCGCTCCGAAAATCATGCCTGCCCAAACAGAGCCCGGATAACCCTGCGAAAGCAGGGGCTGATAGAACAGTACGACCTCGGCCCCTTCTCTGAATACCGCAAGGAAGGCTGTAAAGGCAAGCGCATAGTAGCCGGCACGTCCCTTTCCGCCGTTCTTTTCGGCCCTTGAACGGATGTAGCCAACCCACGCATCGGTTTCGGACTTGGAAAGCATCCAGTTGCTGACATAATAAAGGACAACCACCGCTGTGAGCGCGGTAATGCCTTCAATGACTTCCTGCGACGCGGTATTCGCAAGCTTGATTGCGTAAAGCAGCCACGCAAGAAGCAGGCTTCCGACTATGCCTATGAGAGACCCAAGATAGACCGGCCTGCACTTTCTTGCGGCTTCAATTTTGTCTTCGCCCGATGACTTTCTGAGGTATGCAAGGATTGCACCGACTATGAGGATAGCTTCAAAGCCTTCGCGAAGAAGTATGGAATAGCAAGCAACGAAAGTTGTTACGGCGGCGGAAGTGCTTCCGGAAGCTGATGTGTTTGCGGAATTGGTCGCTGCGGAAGATGTACCTTCGCCCGCGTCCGCGTCGCCGAATCTTTCACCTAAAATCTTGCCGTCCTCCGTGAGCATCGCGATAAGGGTATCCAGATTTGCATTAACCGTATCGGCACCCAAATCTTTCTTTATGGACTGCCTTGTAGTCTTAAACTGAAGCTCAACCGCGCTGACGCGCGCGCCGGAAATGTAGCCCATGGTGTTGCGCTCGAAGCCGGTTGTTTCATACCAGCCGAAATAACCACCGTTGTTTACCCATTTGTACGCTTCTTTAAGTTCCCCGGACGCATACAGTTCTCTTGCGTACTCCAGAACGTTTTGAGTTATAACCGCAGCCTTGGACCTCCACGTTGGAGCACTGTAACCGGCAGCCTGATAATCCGCATATGTCAGATAATGTTCGCCTTTTGAAGGAAGCGAATCGTTTATTGCGCCAAACACGCCTGTACATACAAGAACAAGGATGGCTGCAATAATAAAACAGCGTTTAAAAGCCTTTGAATTTCTCATATATTTTTAATCTCCTCAATAATTCCGTTTCTCATCTCAAAAGCCCTGTCCGAATACCTTAAAACCTCAGGGTCATGGGTCACTACAAGGACAGCCCTGCCGGCATCCGCCGTCTGACGGAGAAGGCCCAGAACGACCTGAGTATTTTCAGAATCAAGGTCGGCTGTGGGTTCATCCGCAAGTACCGCCTCAGGCTCCATTATAAGGCCTCTGGCAATTGCCATACGCCTCAGCTCGCCTCCGGAAAGCTCTGACGGCATAATATTCTCAAGCTCCGCTATACCCATTTTCAGTAAAAGGTTCTGTGCTTTTTTTTCGGTTTCTTCATATCCCGAATTCTTTCTGTTTTCCTTTAAAAGCGTGTACGGCAGAAGCACGTTCTCAAGCACATTAAGGGTCTGTATTGCAGTTTGTCCCTGAGGAATAACACCTATATTGCGATTACGGAACATCGAAAGCTGTAAATCAGTCATTTCGTACAGGTTCTTTCCGTCTATGAAAACCTGTCCCCCGGTAGGTTTCAGAAGACCTGCCAGCATGTTAAGCAGAGTGCTTTTACCGCTGCCGGATGCGCCGTAAACAGTTACAAGTTCGCCGCGGTCTATCGCAAAGTCAGTCTTCTTTACCGCAAGGAAAACATTTGTTTCGCCTCTGAGTCTTTTAAACTGTCTGCATATGTTTTTACATTCAAGCAACATCAGTTTTCACCTCTCAGAATGAAGGCTGTATCAACCTTGCTTATTTTTGCCGCGCTCAGGGTCGAAGCCAGGACGCCGCACCCTACAGAAAGCGCAATGGACAATCCAACTATAAGAATCATGCCGGGGAAACCCGGAAGCAGGAACGGCAGACCCAGCCTTACCCCTACAGCCTTTGAAAACAGAACTGAAACAAGGACTGCAATAGCAGCCCCCGCCGTACTTCCCGTAAGGCTCACAATCATTGTCTCTGAAAAGAGGATGCCTGAAAGCTTCCTGCGGGAAGCTCCTGCAACCCTGTAAATCGCGAATTCTTTTTTCCTTTCGTTGGCAATCATTGCAAAAGCAAGCATCATTATCACAAGGACAAGAACCCATATAACAATTACAAGGGCGCCCGCGACATTTGATATTTCGCCCAGTTTTTCGGCCACGTCCGAAATAAGCGTTTCGGTTTTCACGGCCTGTACTTTCTTGACATGGATGTTTATGTCGTTCAGCACCTGCTCTATCGAATAATCGTCCGCCACGTTTATCAGTACGCTTGACACTACACTGTCAGGGTTTACATCGCTGAAACCATAGATGGCCCTTTCCTTTGCATTGGCGATAAGGGTTTTGATTGTATCCATATCGCAGAAAATGGCGCGGTCTATATAGGCCGTACCCGTTTTATCAAGCCTTGCCGCGACCTTTACCTTCGCGCCGTAGAAATAAAGCATGTCCCCGGGGAGTGCGTTAATATCGCAGCCTGCGAACACCTCCATGTAGCCCAGTTCTCCCTTGTAGGACATATCCACCCAGGGAAGTATCGCGAAATCCGTCTTAGGGTCGAATCCGACTATCTGAACTTTGTACGAACAGCAGCTTGCGGCGGCAGTCGCAAGGAAAACCTGCTTTGTGATTTTTTCAATCCCTTCGCGGGCCGCAATTTTGTCATAAAGCGATTTATCCATATAAAAGTAGCCGGGATTTCCCTGAAGGATTATGTTTTTCAGGGATGATTTTGTTGAGGCTTCGTAAGGAACAACCATTATGTCCGCTCCAAGCCTGTCCTGCAGCGAGGCAAGCCCGCTTCTGAGTCCGGTTATGAAAAGGGAACCTCCAAGTATGCAAAAGCAGAGAATGCATGAAAGAACCGTCAGAGCAGCGGTTCTTCCGGGCTTTCTGATGCAGTTTATAACAGGAAGGCTTTTCTTATTCATCCTCTTCTCTCCGCGCCAGCGGCCTTAGTGTCGCGGCTTACAAACACAGCAATAACGGCTACAGTGAAAATTACAATGACAATCCCTATGACCGCAGGCTTCATCACCGTATGGCATCTCATTGTTTCCATCATGCAAAGCCTTATAATGTTATTCGGGACAAAAGCAGTCATGATAAGACACGGAAGCGTTGAAAGCAGAGCTCCTTTTCTCTGCCCCATGTTTTTTCCTGATAAAAGCGCAATAAGGCTTATAACCGAAATAACGCAGCCCATTGCGGTAACTGTCCTCTCCGCCCAATGGCAAATCATAAAATCTCCGTCAGCTTTAGGCCCGCAGGCATGGAAAATCGAGACAGAGCCGACTGCAAGGAAAATACTTAATATAAAAACTGCGCAGGTAAGAATATCGGACAGTAATTTTTTTTTCATAATTCCCTCATCTTGTTTAATTCAATTAATTTAAATTAAACATGTCTAACCAATTCACCGATATACTAGCACTCCGCAAAGTTTAATGCAACTGACACAAAAAAATTTCGACAATTAAAACAGTTCCGGATTCCGTGAGCTTTGCCGCAGAAGTTTGCCCTCAAATTGTTTCTCCTGATGTAATAAAGACGAAATGAATTTTGAGAATAACTTGCTCTTAAAAGGATAGCGGGATGACGGCGCGTAAATGTATAGCATAAATTTGAAGTATGAAATACATTGTAAAATATCGGAAGGTAATTTTATGGCACAGATAACATGCAGAAACCTGGTAGTCGGCTACAACGGCAAAACGGTTCTTAATGACATAAACTTTGAGGTAAAAAAGGGAGATTACCTCTGCATCATAGGTTCCAACGGAGCAGGCAAGACGACACTTATGAGGACCTTGCTTGGCCTCATTCCAAAAATCGGCGGCCATATTGATACGGGCGATGGTTTTATGACGCGGAATATAGGCTATCTGCCTCAGCAGTCGGAGCATCAGAGGGATTTTCCCGCTTCAGTAATGGAAGTAGTTACATCCGGCTTTCACAACAAGACGGGAATAAGACCCTTCTACAGCAAAATCGAAAAGAAAACCGCAATAGACAATTTAAAAAAACTTGGAATCACAAATCTGGAAAACCATCCGTACAGCAGTCTTTCCGGTGGCCAGCAGCAAAGAGTATTGCTTGCAAGAGCGTTATGCTCGTCAGACGGCATGCTGGTACTGGATGAACCCGTAGCGGGTCTTGACCCTGAAGCCACCCTTCTCATGTACAGCCTCATAGAAAAACTAAACAAGGAAGGAACTACGATAGTGATGATATCACATGACCTTGATGCGGTAGAAAAATATGCCACGCATGTACTCCAAATAGGTAATGAAATATTCTTCGGAACAAAGCAGGAATTTAAAAGATACTGCGGTGACGACAGGCGCGATTAATATTCAACGCGATTAATAGTCAAGAAGTTTTAGCCCCTATTTTCCTTTTTTCCGTTACTACGCGCGGAGAAAGCTTACGTATGGAAGACCCGGGCCACTCCGCCGGCGTTTCGGGATATCCGGGTTTCTTATATTTTTCATTGGTCACAGAATCAAAAAGAATGTTCAGACGAACCTTGTCTATGTTTTTGCCTATAAGGATAAGCTTGGGAACCTTCATATCCTCTATAGGCGTAAGAGTGTATGTTTTATTTACGATATCAAATTTTGCCCATGCGCCGTTTATGGGAATGAAGCCTTTAGCCCTTATGATATCACCGAAATCCCCGCGCATTATTGCTCCCATATAGGATTCAAAGGTGCCGATATCAGCAAACTCTATGCCTGTAAAGCCGATATTCGCTATTTCAAGACTGCCCCGGCTTTCAGCTTCTGAATACCCCGCATATGAAAGTTCCTTTTGCAGAAAACCTTCCCAGAAATTTTCATCGTAATTTTCATAAACATCATCATATATAAGGGCATCAGGATTTATTTTTCTTACTTTTATTTCAGCTTCAAGCAGGGACGCTTTGCTCATATCCGCGGTTTTTGAAATTACAACCTGTCGTGAACTTTTTATCTGGTCGGTAAAAACATCCTTATATTCCTTCGTATATCTGTCTATACAGGAAGGGTCAACAATCGTTACAGGTTCAAGAAGCCTTATTCGTTCGTAGGTAACGTTTTTGATATTCTCAATTACTGAACTTAAAAAGCCTGCCCCGGTAGGCTCCACAATCAAAACTTCAGGGTTTATGGTATTGGCAATTGTAAGGACAGAGGCAGCGAAATCAGACTTCCTTGAACAGCAGATGCAGCCGTCCGTCATTTCCCATATGTTCATTTTGTCTTTTTTCAGCAGGTCGCCGTCTATGCCCACCTGACCGTATTCGTTTTCAAGGACTACTATGTTGTGCTTTACCTTAGCCGCGAGTTTTTCTATGAACGTTGTTTTTCCTGCTCCCAGAAAACCTGAAACTATCAATACTTTCATTGTCGGCACTTACCCTTTAAAATAAAAATGACTCGTAAACACGAGCCATTTTGACCTGCGTTTTACCGCAGGTCAATTATAAAAACATACGATATTACTTTTCAACTCTTACTGTAGGCTTAATAAGATCTGACGGCTTGTTCTTCATAAGCATCAGAGCATCTTCAGCATGCTCAAAGCCTTCAAATCTATGAGTTATGAGCCTTGACAGGTTAAGTTTTCCGCATGTGACAAGCTTGGCAAGCTTTTCCATTCTAAGTCTTCCGCCAGGCATCAGACCGCCCTGAATCTGCTTGTGGCCCATTCCCACACCCCATTCGACTCTTGGAATCTTGATGTTGTCGCCTGAGCCAAGGTAGTTGACGTTGCCGATTTTTCCGCCCGGTTTGAGACATCCCATTACTTCACCGAATGTATCAACCGTACCGCCGGCAATGATTATCTTATCAACGCCCTTTCCTTTTGTAAGAGCAAGAACCTGCTTTGCGATAGGACCGTTCTTGTAGTTAATGATATCTGTCGCGCCATAGAACTTCGCGGCTTCTACACAGACGGGTCTGGAACCTACAGCATAGATTCTTGAGGCTCCTCTGAGATTCGCGCCGGCAACCGACATAAGGCCTACAGGACCGATACCGACAACCAGTACTTCGTCACCGAACTGAACATCTGCCAGCTCAGCGCCATGAAAACCGGTAGGAACCATATCTGACAGCATACATGCTTCTTCAGGCTCAATGCCTTCAGGAAGAAGAGCAAGGTTTCCGTCAGCGTCGTTTACATGGAAGAATTCACCGAAAACACCGTCTTTAAAATTGGAGAATTTCCATCCTGCCAGCATTCCTCCCGAATGCATCGAATATCCTGCCTGAGCTTCAAGGGAATTCCAATCCGGAGTAATCGCAGGTACAAGAACTCTGTCGCCGGGTTTGAAATCTTTGACAAGTTCTCCGACCTTAACGATTTCGCCGCAGCACTCATGGCCGAGTATCATGTCCGTTCTTTCTCCTACCGCGCCTTCCCATACTGTATGTACGTCTGAAGTACAGGGAGCGATAGCAATAGGTTTAACAATAGCATCCAGAGGACCGCACTTGGGAATCTCCTTCTCTATCCACCCAACTTTTCCAATAGCCAACATCGCAAAGCCTTTCATAGAAACCTCCTAAAATGACTTTAAATAGATAAATCCTTTTTTGTTTAAGTAAACTATAAAATACTATTTCTCCTTTTTCCACAATTATTTTACTTGAATTAAAATATTTATCTCAAATCACATTTTATTCAAATAAGAGTCTAATAATATAAAAGCTAAAAAAAGCGCAGGCATAAAACCTGCGCCCGTAAAAAAGTTTACAATGTCAATTTAAAACAGCGCTATTCCCACTGCCTGATACCCGCAAGTATCTTGTCCTCCGAACGGCGTCTTGGCTCTATTCTCTTCTGGACGAACCTGACTATCCTTATCATCACCTCGGCAATGATGAAGTACATAATCGCCGTAAGTATCAGGGCAAAGAAAGCCTCATAGGTTCTGCTTCTTACAAGGTCGCTTATCTTTGTCAGGTCAAGAACCGCAATGTAGCCAACAACAGAAGTCTCCTTTATAAGAGTAACGACTTCATTGCTGTAAATGGGAAGGAAATGGTTTGCGGCCTGAGGAAGGAGAATTCTGAAAAAGCTCTGGCTGTCAGAATATCCAAGCGCAGTTGAGGCCTCGGACTGACCTTTTCCTATGGCGTTGTAGCCGACACGGAGCATGTCAATCATGGAACAGGCGAACATCAGAGAGAAGCCCACGACAGATACCCACATGCCGCTGAGACGTGATTTCCCGAACACTATGTAGTACAGAATCATCAGAAGGAGTACCGTAGGCATTCCGTGGATAAGCCACATAAAGAAGTTTGTTATCCTGTTCGCAAGCTTGTTCCCATGCCTGCATGCCATGTAAACGGCAAAGCCTATGACCGTGCCGGCAAGTATGGAACATACGGTAATGATAAGCGTGACGCCCGCGCCTTCTGCAAAGAGTTTCCATCTGTTCTCACGGATAAAGGTCTTGTAGAAGCTGGCCTGTATCTGCTGGAAAATACTCATGGTGTTAGTATTTTCGCCGGGTATGACCAAAAGCACAGGACAGCTGTAGTAAACGCCGGAAAGCGTTCCTGTTTCGTTTCTCTCTTCGCTTATAACTATGTTCATTCCTATATCGAACTTTCCCGTCTCAACGCCGGGGGCAATGGACTCGAAAGGAACGGAGTTGAAAACCGGAGTATAGCCGTATTCAACGCAGAAACGGCAGATGAACTCAACGTCAAAGCCCGCAAGTTTGCCGTCGCTTACAAAGGAGAAAGGCTCATAGCCCCCTTCAACAGCGACATTGACGGTTCCGTTTTCACCCGTGAAGGTAAAGTCTTTAAAACCGATATTGTCCGTAAGGGGGTCAAAGTCAGCTATCCAGTACTGATAAAGGATGCCGTCATTGCCCAAAAGACCTGTTTTGTAGCCGTTGGCAATGAACTCGTTAAGCTCGGCTAAAAGCCTTGCTTTCTTGCTGTTGTTGCCTATTATGCAGCTGGCGTTTATGTAGCCGGGTATTTCCCTGAACGTCGTAAGTTCCGGATGGTTTGCCTTCTGTACACCGTATCCGACAGCCTCTATAAGATAGGCATCCACTTTGCCTGCGTTGAGTGCCAGAATCATGTCATTGGGCATTGTATAGTACTGGAAAGTGGCATTAGGAACCCTGTCCTTAATGAGTTCTTCATAAAGAACCGCCGTCTGGACACCTATGGTCAGTCCGTCAAACTGCTCAATAGAGTCAAACGTCGAAACATCGGCTGCGAAAACGAACGGAAACGGAAGGAGCAGAACGATAAATAAAATTATAAGTTTTTTCATCTTCACTCCTCCACCCACTTGAAACTCATGTCTATCTGATACAGACACCCATCCTTGTCGTCTTCAAGCGCGCGCTCGGAAATGGTGGTTGTGGGCTCGTCCAGAAGAAGAGTGAACAGGCTGCTTTCAGAGGTTTTGGGGTCAAAGCGCTCATCGGCCTTGTATCTTATGGAAAGATAGAGGGTGTCCTGCTTTTCCGAATACTCGATTTTGACCATGATGAACGGATTTTCGGAGTAAGCGGCAATGTTGTTTATGCAGATTTCCTCAATTGCAAGACTCAGCTTACTAAGGCGTTCGGACTCGATAAGGAGTTTTTCGCCGTAGCTCTGAAGCTCTTCGTTCATAGCCTCAAAATCAAATTCAGTGCTGTCAATCTTATAGACAAGAGTGGAAAGCCTCTGGACAAACTTGCGGGTCATCTCGCGTTTGGGATGTTCGAAAATCTGCTTCGGGGTACCCTCTTCGTAGATTTCGCCGTCATACATGAAAACAATGCGGTTGGAAATCTTTCTTGCGAAGTCCATCTCATGGGTGACTATCATCATTGTCCTGCCTGTTTTGGCAAGGAGTTTGATAACAGACTGGACTTCGCCAATCATGCTGGGGTCAAGGGCGCTGGTAGGCTCATCAAAAAGAATGATGTCCGGGTCCATGGCCAGAGTCCTGGCAATCGCGATTCTCTGCTGCTGTCCACCGGAGAGTTCATCAGGATAGGAGAACACCTTTGTCGCCAGACCAACCTGAGTAAGCAGATACATAGCCTTGTCATAGGCTTCCTGTCTGCTTCTGCCCAGAAGCGTGATTTGAGGATTCATTATGTTCTCAATAACTGTGAGATGTCCGAAAAGATTGAAGGACTGGAAAACCATCCCCATCTTTTTTCTCACTTCGTTGAGGTTGCAACCTCGTGCTGTGATGTCCTGGCCATCAACCAAAATCTCACCGCCTGTAGGCTCTGTGAGCATGTTGATGCACCTGAGCAATGTGGACTTGCCCGTGCCAGAAGGACCGATGATGCTTATCACATCCCCATTGTTGATGGTAATACTAACATCCTTGAGCGGAATTGTATTGTCATCAAACTCCTTTCTCAAATGCCGAACTTCAATCATTCTGCAAAAACCCTAGGTAAAATGCAGTTCGTTCTGAAGTCGTCTTACTTGACTAGGGTGGCACCACATGCATTGTTTGCCTTCAGAACTGTGGGGATTCTTAGATGTAGCTGGTCCCCACACTTTACAAGGGCAACCATAAACCCAAAGGGGGTACGGGTCAAGCCTTATTTGTGTATTTTTTCTTCTT
This sequence comes from Sphaerochaeta sp., assembly GCA_052170315.1. Classification (GTDB taxonomy): domain Bacteria; phylum Spirochaetota; class Spirochaetia; order Sphaerochaetales; family Sphaerochaetaceae; genus UBA9732. Next base: position 17,378 of record JBQNAT010000008.1, on the reverse strand, counting down.
TTTTGAATGCTTTGCGGAAACTTAAAAAAAAGCTCCCGAAATGGAGCCTTTCAGATTCAGCATAAAAAAATTATTCACTTATCAGCATTGTATTTGGGTCAAGGGCAACTCCTGACGGATGCGGAATATTCTTTCCATGGTCCTTAACAATTGTCATGATAACCCTGCTTTTTTCGTCATTATAGTGAAGCCCCACAAGAACATCTATCATGTCAAGATACGGCTCCATAGTCACTGGTACGCCATATTCGGTAAATTCAACGTTAGGCCTTGTAGGCGAAATGCTGAACCAGACTTCAATGTTCATCTTTTTTGCGAATTCCTTAATCTTCCTCACATCCTCATCAGAAGCGATTGTGAGCTTGTATCCGTCAAAGAATACCGCATCCGCCTTGAAAGAACCCTGGTCTATCAGGGTTTCAAGACTTGAGAGAACCTTGTCCACACCAACGCCTTCCTGCGAGAAATTCATCATGACGCGGTTTGCCCTTATAGCCTGATATACGTCAAAGGCATCGTCAAGACTCCTGAATTCGGAAATCTCCCTGAAGGCTTCCTTGTACCAGTTCATGATATGCTCAACGTTTGCGCCGAACGATACGTGAATGACGTTGTTTCCCCTAAGTATCTTGTCAATTGCAAGATGCACCATACAGGCGGTCTTTCCTACACCGTGGCGTGAGGCAAGCACTCCCAGGTTTCCGCGGCCCAGTCCGCCGTCTATGGACTCTTCAAATACTCTTATTGGGCTTTTCTTGATAAGCTCTGCAACTTCCATATGTCTGTCCTTTATCTTTTTGCGATATTTACTACAACAACTATAACACGAAAAAAGGAAATCACTTCCCGTTTTTATCCTTTTCTTCCTTCTGCTTCTTAAGTTCCTCGGCAATTGACTGCGGAACCCTGGCGTAGCGGCAAACCTCCATTGTGTATTCGGCCTTTCCCTGGGTCATTGACCTGAGGACAGTCGAGTATCCGAACATTTCGGCAAGAGGGACTTCCGCGTCCACGGTGCAGACGTTGTTGTCTTCCGTGGAGCTGACAATCATTCCGCGTCGCTGGTTCACAGTGCCGAAAATCGCGCCCTGGAATTCTGAAGGCCCTTCGATTTCAACCTTCATAATGGGCTCAAGAATTGTAGGCTTTGCCTTTGCGAAGGCTTCCCTGAACGCGGCAATCGCCGCAGTCTGGAAGGCCATATCGGAAGAATCCACAGGATGCCATGCGCCGTCATTGACGCACACACGCACGCCCACAATCGGGAAACCAAGCTGCGGCCCCTTCTTCATTGCGTTCATGAAGCCTTTTTCGCAGGAAGGGATGTACTCCGTGGGGATTGCGCCTCCCTTTACTTCGTTCACAAACTCAAAGTCCTTAGGTTCCTCTGCTGAACCCGGCTCCTGAATGATAGGCTCTATGTAGCCCGCGACACGCGCGTACTGGCCGCTTCCGCCTGTCTGCTTCTTGTGGGTATAGTTGAAATCCGCCCTCTGGGAAATAGCTTCCCGGTAGGCAACTTCAGGAGCGCCCACAGTTACCTCGCAGTTGTATTCGCGCTTCATTCTTTCAACGTAAACGTCAAGATGGAGCTCTCCCATTCCCTTTATTATTGTCTCGTTACTTTCAGGGTCCACATAGCACTGGAAGGTGGGATCTTCTTTCATGAAACGGTTAACCGCCTTGCTCATGTTGTCCTGACTCTTCTTATCCTTAGGATGTATGGCAAGAGAAATTACGGGATTGGGAACAAACATGGATGTCATTGCGTAGTTAAGCCCCGCTCCGCAGAAGGTATCTCCGCTTGCGCAGTCAATTCCGAACATTGCAGCTATCTCGCCGGCTCCGCATTCGTTGATGTCTTCCATTTCCGAAGCGTGCATCTTGATAAGCCTGCCTATCCTGAAACGGCGGCCGGTTCTGGTATTTGTAAGCTCATCGCCTTTTCTGAGCTTGCCCTGATATACTCTTATGTATGTAAGCTGGCCGTAGCGTCCGTCTTCAAGCTTGAAAGCAAGCACAACCGGAATCTTCTTATCATCAGATTCAAGCACTACTTCATTTTCGTTATTATCAAGGTCCAGAGCCCTGTTCTCAACGTCCCTCGGCTCAGGGAGATACTTCGTTACGCCGTCAAGCAGAGGCTGGATGCCCTTATTTTTATGAGCGGAGCCTACAAAGACAGGACACATCTTAAGCGAAAGCGTTCCGCGCCTGATGGCGGCTTCTATCATTTCCGCGGAAGGTTCTTCGCCTTCAAGTATCATTCCCATAAGGTCATCGTCATAGTCGGAGGCAGCTTCTATAAGAGCGTCTCTTCTGCTCTGGGCCTCTTCAAGCATTGAAGCGGGTATCTCTTCTTCCCTGAGAACCGTTCCATTGGGTTCATCAAAGTAAATGGCCTTCATCCTGATAAGGTCAACAACGCCTTCAAGCTTGTCCTCAAGACCAATAGGAAGTTCAACAAGAACTGCGTTAAGATGGAGTTTTTCCCTCATCTGACCCACAACTCTATAGGGATTTGCGCCCACGCGGTCGCACTTGTTTATGAAGGCAATCCTTGGAACTTTATAGCGGTCCATCTGTCTGTCAACGGTTATGCTCTGGCTCTGTACGCCTCCTACAGAACATAGAACCAGAATGGCCCCGTCAAGAACTCTGAGAGACCTCTCCACTTCTATTGTGAAATCCACATGGCCCGGAGTATCTATAACGTTAATTTCATAACCCTTCCAATGTACACTGGTAGCGGCGCTGGCAATTGTAATGCCGCGTTCCCTCTCCAGTTCCATGCTGTCCATTGTGGCTCCTACGCCGTCCTTGCCGTGAACTTCATGTATTGCGTGAATCCTGTTGCAGTAAAACAGGATTCTTTCGCTAAGCGTTGTTTTTCCGGAATCAATATGCGCGCTGATTCCTATGTTTCTCATCATTGACAGGTCTGTTGCCATTTTTTTAAATCCTCAAATAAAATCTTCAAAAGTCCTTTACACTAAAAACCTTGGTACACTAACATATTTTAAAAAACTCTTCAATCTTCCGGCTAATCAAATTCAAATTTCTTTAGATAAATCAACTTAAATTTTATCGCGTTTTTTATTCGGCACAAGTAAAACAGACAGCTTGTAAGCAAAAAAGGGGAAACGGGAATGGATTGGAAACTCTCAGAGTTCAGCCAAACGGTCGCAGAATCTATCAAAATCGGGGTCTTCAATCTGAAGCTCAGGATGAGACAGAATATACTTCACAGCCCTCAGAGTTCCCTCTTTATGGCTTATCTCAGCTCTGAAATCAGGAACGACAGACTTTACCCTGGAATTGTCAAACACTACGCTGTTGGATTTGTCCCCTTTAAGATTCCCTTCCAAATCATAGCCGAAAGCTTTTCCTTCCGCTATTATCCTGTCCGACGCAACATGAACAAGATTTGCATTGACCTTCCTACCAAGACATTCTGACAGAGCATCCGCGATATCCGTATATATCAGATTCCACGGAATGGATTCATCGCTTGTAATGTGGAAAGCCCTGCCTATGGCCTTCGGATTTCCCATAAGACCTGCAAAGGCTTTTGCGAAATCCCGGCTGTCAGTCATTGTCCACAAAGACGTACCGTCGCCGTGCACAATAACAGGCTTGCCTTCAAGCATTCGTTTTAGAATCTGCCAGCTTCCCCTGACCCCGTGAATCCCAACCGGAACCGACTTTTCACAGTAGGTATGGCTTGGTCTGACAATCGTTACCGGAAAACTTTCGTCCCTGTACTTCCCCATAAGGAAATTCTCGCATTCAATCTTATTTCTGGAATATTCCCAATACGGATTCTCAAGAGGCGTTTCCTCTGTTATAAGCCAGCTTTTAGGAGGCTTCTGATAAACGGACGCGGAACTTATGTAAATAAACTGCCCAATGTGGTTTTTAAGAACCTCATAGGCGGTTTTGACCTGACTGACAGTGAAGCCGATAAAATAGCATACAGTATCAAAATACATACCTTTTAAGGCCTTGGACAGAAAATCTCCGTCATAGGCATCTGCAGTAATCCGGTGTATGCCCTCAGCCAAAGAAGCCGAGCCGTTTCCCCTGTTAAGAACCCAAACTTCATCCTTACCCCTGTCCGAGATGAGCTTTGTTATTGCGGAGCTTATAGTACCCGTGCCGCCGATAATAAGAATCTTCATGCCTGACTCCCTAAAACATTCAAAGCATACTCAATTGCATTTGAAAGCCCGTCATCCCCGATATCCGTGGTTACAAAATCGGCACGTACTTTCAAAGCTCTGTCCGAATTGCCCATAGCTATACCTAAACGACACTTTTCAATCATTTCCAAATCGTTCTCCCCGTCTCCTATACCAACCGATGTCTCCAGCCCCTCTCCAAGGAAATTTATCAGCCATTCCATACCGAAGCCTTTGGAAATACCTGCGACCATTACCTCTGCCGCATTTATTTCAGGCAGCCCCGTTGTGTTGTTGACACAGTGAAACGGCCCTTCCAGTGCCCTCCTTGCTTCAAGAACCCTGCCTTCTTTGGACATTATATAGGATTTTATCAGCGGAACATCATCCGGGAATCTGGATACAAGCCTGAAACCTTCAAGGTCTGTAGTCCCGGAATAGATACTTCTGGTAAGAAAGTTGTAAAAATCAACGGCTTCCTCTGTAGTATAAGTTGCCTCCGGCCCCTGGCTGAAACAAAGCAGATTATATTTATCAACCGCTTCAAAAAACAGCTTCTTTTGTTCATTTGAAGCATATTTTTGCATTATTATTCTGTTATGGAACATCACACAGGCACCAGCCGAAAAAACTCCGCCGTCAAAAGGCAGGTATTTCACCTTTTCGGAAAGTTCGTTCCGGCTTCTTCCCGTACAGAAAAAAAGCCGGTGTCCCAAAGCCTTAGCCTTTTCCAAAGCCTTTTCCGCGCTTTCAGGCACACCCTTTCCTACAGGCAGGAGAGTACCGTCAACATCAAGGAAAAAGTTCAGCTTCTTTTTTTCGGGTTTCATATCAACGATTATTTACCATAGCCAAAGAAATGACAATCATCAAAACACAGGCGGAACTCTGACTTTTTTAAAATAATCTTTTACTATTGCTCCCCTTTTATGTGTATATTATAAATATGAATAAAGACGACTTTACAATTGAGACTTTGGGAGAAGCGCGGATACCCTCTCCGCTTCGTATGAGCAGCGTAGACGGCGACGGTTTTGCGGACTATGTTTCGGATGACGAAAGGATTCTCCACTGCATTGACACGGTAATGAGCAAAGATGGCCATTGGATACCTGAAAACGAAGAGACCGTAGAGCTCGCGGGTCCCAGAAAAAACATCTACTTCAACCCTGTACACGTACATGCAGCAATCTGCACATGCGGAGGTATATGCCCGGGGCTCAACAACGTAATAAGAGCGGTTGTCCGCTGTCTCTGGTACCGTTACGGAGTCCGCAGAATAAGCGGCATCAGATTCGGCTATCAGGGTCTTCTTCCAACCTCAAAAGAAGCCCCTGTATCACTTGACCCGGATGTAGTTGACGATATTCAGGAAAAAGGCGGCACCATTTTAGGCAGTGCCCGCGGAGGCGGAGAACAAACGGCGGATATTGTGGACACGCTGGAAAGGATGAACGTGAATATCCTGTTCACGATAGGCGGGGACGGAACCCTTCGCGGCGCCCATGCCATAGCCGCCGAAATCAAAAAACGCGGTCTTAAAATATCTGTTGTAGGTGTTCCCAAAACAATTGACAACGACCTTGCCTTCATCCAGAGTTCATTCGGCTTTGACACTGCCGTCTCAATGGCCGTGCCTGTTGTCCGCTGTGCTCATGTCGAGGCTAAAAACGCCATCAACGGCATTGGGCTTGTAAAAGTCATGGGACGCGAAAGCGGCTTCATCGCAGCCCACACTTCTCTGGCTCAAAGCGATGTCAATTTCTGTCTTATCCCTGAAAACCCCTTTGACCTCTACGGTGAAAAAGGCCTTCTGCCTTTTCTTAAAAAACGTCTTCAGGACCGCGGCCATGCCGTTATCCTTGTCGCTGAAGGCGCAGGACAGGACCTTCTTCCCAAAACAGGCCGGACCGATGCCTCCGGAAACGTAAAATTCAACGATATAGGACTGTTTCTGAAAGATGAAATTCACAAGTACTTCAAAGAGCAGAAGATGACTGTAAATATCAAATACATTGACCCAAGCTACATAATTCGCAGCGCGCCGGCCGATTCGTTCGATTCTATTTACTGTGCGCGTCTGGGCGCCAACGCTGTTCACGCTGCCATGGCGGGAAAGACGGATGTTCTCACAAGCATGATGAACGATCGTTTCATAAACCTTCCGATAAAGCTCGCAATCTCTTCGCGCAGCCTTGTAAATACGGAAAGCGCCCTTTGGCGCGATGTGCTGGAAAACACACGTCAGCCCATTACAATGAAGAATTGATTCATAGATTAATTCTTATTTATCGCTCTCTTGAAAATTACTTACTAACCCTACCCGGGAAGGAATCTATTATAGGGTAACCCATAGAAACGGATATTGAAGTAAAGGAACAGCCGCCGGAAAATTTTAACCAAGCTGATAAAATCAGAACAGGCATGACCGAAATCATACCTGTTTCCAAAAATTCGCTGATTATTGTTTTACCAGCATAAGACTTGCGTCAGTTCTTTTTTACGGCGACTTGGGCTCGAACCAAGGACCTACTGCTTAGAAGGCAGTTGCTCTATCCAACTGAGCTATTGCCGCCCGCCCTTAAGTGTTAAAGACTCTCAAAATAGTGATATAGCGCACTACTTTGCCCTTTTTATTTATCACCTTTTGCCACTTGCGTCAACCGGTGCGGCCATTATGGAACACTTTTTGGCTACATAGCTTTATTCATAATCAAAAAAAGAGGGTTCGTTTCGCATTCCCAAAACAGTCTAACAGTTTGACAGTTGGACAGTCCGACAAATTTGTCAAACAGTCAGACAGTTAAACTGTTGAAAACAGGTCACACTTTTACAGGCTAAAGCCATAACTTATTATATTATATAAAATTATAGCAAAAATTTCATGTCATACTGTCAAAGTGTCAAACTGTCACACTGTCAAACCGGTCAACTGTCGCACTGTCAGACTGTTTTAAACTCAAAAAACAGAAAGAGACTGCCGGGCGGTGGGGTCCGGTCCCGGCAGTCAGTTGTGAAGGGAAAACTATAACCAAAACGAAGAAGTTTCGGATGACTAAATTAAAGAGTTTCTGAAGGAGTCAGATATTCCGGCTTGTCATGTTCGTTCAAAGCAGGCTTTTCGCAGGAAGGCTCGTCCTTATGACCGCATAAATGATGAGGATGCATAGCCGTAATCGCGGAAAGTATCAGAAGAAGGATACCGCCGTTTAGCAGGAAGCCGCCAAGGACAACGAATGTCAAACTCAAATTATCTGACGGCGCTGACGTGACATAAGATACCCTCATGAAACCGTTAGACATATGTCTTACGACCCTTCCGGAACTTATTTCGGAAAAACCGAATATAAACAGGGCAACCGAACATACTATAAGAATAATTGCAATAACCAGACTTGTAACTGAAACCTTTTTCATAGTTTGAAACCTCCGTGATTTCCGGCTTAAATATAACGGCTGTGCACGGAAAAACAAATTAGCAGAGAGAAAAACACAACTTTCTTCACAAAAGGATATATCAGTCCTCTATCTTGAAAACTACCTTCTTTACGGGAGAATGCTCACCCATGGCAACACCGCTCTTATGAGGCTCGCCAGGAAAGAAAACGGCAAAACGTCCCTGCGTTGCCTGAAAAGCGCTTATTGGCTCGGCCTGGAAGAAACCCGTATCGGCTTTGGCGTCGTAGGACTCGCTTTGGCTCTTAAGCTCTCGCCAGCTGGTACTCAGCATCTCCTGACCGCTTAGAACAATCATCACATCGCTGTGAGACTTGTGGTATTCAAAAGGCTTGTCGGAAGTCGATGTCATGTATTCGGAAATAGTATAAGTTACCTTGGAATCAGGGGTCCTGTACCTGCCGCAACTCATTTCATACAAGTCATCGTGATCCATAACATCAGCAACAACCCTGAGCGCGGGAAGGATAGGAATGTACATTTCAAGCTGGTCAAGAGTATCAAAAACCATAGTTAAACTTCCTTATCGTCAAAATATCCGCTGGTTCTGGCAAAGTGAAAAAGATACTGCTGTGCCACGCCCGCGCAGGGTCCGAAGATTGATTTGTCCCGCCCAGGGAAGCATGAAGCCATCACGCGCTTCATCCATACATCCATCGGAAAGCAGTCAAGCCTGTGGCAGCCAAACAGAAGAGCGCAGTCCGCGACCTTGGGGCCGATACCTTTCACCTTCATAAGAATGGCCCTTGCTTCATCTATATCTATTTTTTTAAGAGAATCAATGTCAATAAGACCATCATAGACAGCCCTTGCCGTATTGATTACATAGGATGCCCTGAAGCCTAGTCCAAGCATCCTCAGGTCATCTTCCTTTGCGTTCGCAAGAGTCTGCGCCGTTGGAAAACCGCCGCTGCCGTAGAAATTTGACATTCTGTCAATTATGCCCATAATCCTTTTTATGTTGTTGTTCTGGGATACGACAAAGCTGCAGAGAGCTTCCCAGGAATCCTGATTCAGAATTCTTATTCCGGGGGCATAGTCGCAGGCCTGCTTCATAAGTGGCGAAACTTTTGAAAAATCCGCCTTAAGGCCTTCATAGTCAGTCCCCATATCAAAAAAGTTAAACCAGAACGGGTCGTCGGTTATGGGAGACAAATCATTCTGTCTTACAGTAAGAGTTCTGACTGAATCTCCAATTCCCGCCTTCACGGTCCAGGCGCCGTCCTTTTCGGAAAATCTGAAGCACTGACCGCTGGTAAGCGTATCCTTCAGACTAAGCTGTTTTTCTGTCAACTGCATGTGAGAAGTATAGGCACAAAGGCATTTTTTTACAATCATAAGCCGCAGGTCAAACAGGCTTGGCGGATTCGGAAATAAGGCAAAAACATATTAACACAAAGTTTTTTTAGCTTTATATTTGTAAAAGTTATGCAATGGGGTTTTGTCTTCTTTTTAAACAGTATTCTCCTTGGCGTTGGCCTTGCGATGGATGCTTTCTCCGTCTCGCTTGCCAACGGCATGTGCGAGCCCAAAATGAAGGCAGGCAGGATGAACATGATAGCCGGCATGTATTCGTTCCTGCAGTTCGCGATGCCTATGACCGGCTGGTTCTGCGTCCATACGATAGTGGAAAAATTCGGCTCGCTGGAGAAGGTTGTCCCGTGGATAGCTCTTGCCATTCTCTCCTTCATCGGAGGCGAAATGCTTGTAAACGGCATACGGAAAAACGAAAGCAAAAAAGACTCCTGCGACAGAACTCCGGGTCCCGGAAAACTTTTTCTGCAGGGAGTTGCGACATCGCTTGACGCACTTTCCGTAGGCTTTACGATTGAACCCCACCCTCTTCCAATGGCTTTGACCGCATCCCTGATAATAGCATGCGTCACGCACTTCATCTGCATTGCGGGTCTTAAGCTGGGAAAAATCTTCGGAACTAAAATAGCCGACGCGGCCTCCGTTTTGGGCGGAATCATCCTTATCAGCATTGGAATTGAAATCTTTGTATCAAGTCTGGTCTGACGGCTCTTTTGGCAATGCCCCGCGCGCAGAAAAAATTACTTTGAAATTACGCGCATAAAGCGTTTTTTACCCGCCCTTAGGATAAGCTCACCCGCGGAATCGGCATCTGACTTTGTGACAACTGCCTTAACATCGTTCACTTTATTGTCATTGATAAGACAGCCGCCGCCTTCGATAAGACGCCTGACATCGCTCTTTGTCCTGCCAAGACCCGCTTCAAAGAACAGGTCTATGACGCCCTTGCCTTCGCCAAGTTCAATTTCAACGGTAGGCATGGAGCTTCGGTCTCCGGAACCGCCGAAAGCGGCCTTTGCGCCGGCAACAGCCTTCTCCGCTTCTTCCTCACCGTGGATTATCTTTGTAATCTCATAGGCAAACTTGGCCTTTGCGTCGTTAATGTTTCTGGCGGAATCCGCGTATTCGGCTATCTCATCAAGCTCCATGAAAGTGAAAAGCTTCATGAATTTAACGGTATCGTCATCCGCAACGTTTCTCCAGTACTGGTAGAAATCGTAAGGAGAATAGAGAGCCGGGTCAAGGAATACGGCACCTTGCTCGCTCTTGCCCATCTTCTTGCCGTCAGCTCTCATAACAAGGTTGAACGTCAGACCAAAGCACTCCGGTCCGCCCATCCTCTGAATCAGGTCAATGCCTGCGACAATGTTGCCCCATTGGTCGGCACCTCCAATCTGAAGGCGGTTGCCGTAGTTTTTATAGAGCATGTGGTAGTCATAGGACTGAAGAAGCTGGTAGTTGAACTCTATGAAGGAAAGCCCGCGTTCAAGACGCTGCTTAACTCCTTCAAAGGTAAGCATGCGATTTACTGAAAAGTATTTGCCTACATCTCTTAGAAATTCGATATAATTAAGCCCCACAAGCCAGTCCGCATTGTTTGCAATCCTTCCCTGACCGTAGCCGGCAGGAGGAACTTCGTCAAAATTTACAACCTTTGCAAGCTGTTTCGCGATTTTTTTTCCGTTTTCGGCAATCGTCTCCGCATCCAGTATCTTTCTCATCTCAGTTTTGCCGGAAGGGTCTCCGATAAGGCCGGTTCCGCCGCCTATAAGAGCTATTGGCCTATTGCCGTACTTCTGAAGGTGATGCATGGCAAAGAAAGGAACTATGTGGCCTACATGCAGAGAAGGTCCCGTAGGGTCGGTTCCGCAGTAAAAAGTCACAGGCTCCCTGTCCATCATATCTGAAAGACCATCCAGATTGGTACAGTCCTTTACAAAACCTCTGTCAAAAAGCACCTGAAGCGCCTTATTCATGACAATTCCTCCTCTGACGGCTTAAATTCAACCTCTTCTGTATTCTTTTACAGCCTTCCTGATAGCAGGCACCAGCTCCGCAATCGGGACTCTGACCTGTTCCATTGAATCGCGGAACCTGAGCGTTACCGTGTTGTCCTTTAAGGTATCGTAGTCAACGGTAACGCAGTAAGGAGTACCTATTTCATCCTGTCTGCGGTAGCGGCGGCCAATTGCGCCGCTCTGGTCAAAGTATGTGGCAAAGTCTTCTCTGAGTTCATGCTCAAGATTTAAGGCCAACTCCGAAAGACCGTCTTTCTTTACAAGAGGAAGAACCGCAACGGTGACAGGGGCAACTGCCGGATGGAAGTGAAGAACAGTTCTTACATCGCCTTCTGCGACCTCTTCCTCATCATAGGCATCTGAAAGAGCCATGAGGACGTTTCTGGTAAGGCCTGCGGATGTCTCCACAACATAGGCAATGTACCTTTCGTTTGTCTCAGGATCCAGATAGGACATATCCTTGCCGGAGAACTTCTGGTGCTGTGTCAGGTCATAGTCAGTTCTGCTGTGTACACCTTCAAGCTCCTGCCAGCCCATCGGGAACAGGAACTGGATGTCGTAGGCGTCCTTTGCGTAGAAAGCCAGCTCATCCGGACCGTGCTGATGCCATCTGAGGTGATCAGCCCTGATACCCATCTTGTTGATATAGAAATTCATTCTCTGCTCTCTCCAGTACGGGAACCACTGCTCGTCCGTGCCGGGTTTGCAGAACCACTGCATTTCCATCTGCTCGAATTCGCATGAGCGGAAGATGAAGTTCTTTGTTGTGATTTCGTTTCTGAAGCTCTTTCCAACCTGAGCAATGCCGAACGGCACCTTTACACGTGAGGACTGGACAATGTTCTTGAACTCGGTGTAAATGCCCTGAGCCGTTTCCGGTCTGAGATAGATGGTTGAGGCGGCATCAATGTCCGCGCCAATGTGGGTCGCGAACATAAGGTTGAAATTCCTTGGAGTAGTGAATGTCCCTTTGTTTCCGCAGACCGGGCACGGGGCGTTAAGGTCTATCTGGTCGGCTCTGAAGCGGCTCTTGCACTGCCTGCAGTCAACCATCGGGTCTGTGAAGTTGCTCACATGGCCGCTTGCTTCCCATACTCCGGGATGCATCAGAATAGAAGCGTCAAGCCCTACGATGTTGTCATGGAGACGTGTCATTTCCTTCCACCACAGGTCACGGATATTGTTTTTCAGCTGAACGCCCAGCGGCCCGTAGTCATAGGCCCCGTTCAGGCCCCCGTATATTTCACTGCTCTGGAAAATGAATCCGCGTCTTCTGCAGAGCGATACGATTTTATCCATTGTAATTTCAGACATTGTTTACCTCTTTTTCAAGTATTGCGATTGCGCGTTCTATGCGCCGGTATGATTCTTCATCTCCCAGCAGCCTGATACAGCTGAAAGGCGGAGGGCTCACGGCCATCCCTGTAACGGCTGTTCTGAGAGGATTAAAGACACCGGCATTCTTTATGCCCAGCTTCTGAGCAAGCTCCATGAGGTCCTTCTGCAGCTCTTCATCCGTTTTTTTTGCTTCAAGTCCCTTTTTCACGACATCAAAGACCTGTTTAAGCGAATTAAGCGTTGAAGCGGCGTCCATCTTCTTAGGTATCAGAAGAGAAATTTCGGGATTGCCCTTATCCTGAAGGAATTCGGTCATGGGGATTATATCGGAAAGCAGAGTTATCCTGTCTTTTATTCCGGGCACAAAGGCAAGAAGCCGTTCATAATCGGTTTCTTTAAGCGCGCCTGATTTTACAAGATAAGGCATAAGAAGGTCCGCAAGCTCCCCATCCGTCTTCAAACGTATGTACTGAGCATTGAACCAGTCAAGCTTCTGGTAGTCAAAGACCCCCGGAGCCTTATTGATTTTCTCAAGTGAGAAACATTTTTCAAGCTCTTCCCTTGAGAAAAACTCCTTTTCTCCGTCATAAGACCAGCCTACAAGGCTTACATAGTTAAGCAGAGCTTCAGGAAGATAGCCTTTCTGCCTGAAATCTCTGACGCTTGTAGAGCCGTGGCGCTTGGAGAGCTTGTGTCCGTCGCTTCCCATTACCATAGGCAGATGGCAGTAGACAGGAACATCCCAGCCGAAAGCCTGATAAAGAAGCACGTGAAGCGGTCCTGAAGGTATCCATTCCTGAGCCCTCATTATGTGGGTTATGCCCATGAGATGGTCGTCTATGACGTTGGCAAGATGGTATGTCGGGAAACCGTCCGATTTAAGAAGTACAGGGTCGGGACTTATATCCTTGTTATCCCTGGTTATATCTCCCATGAGGACATCATGGAACGTTGTGCTGCCCTCTTCGGGAACTTTAAAGCGGATAACGGGTTTTATCCCCTGAGCCTCAAGCTCCGCCCTCTGCTTTGCGCTAAGGTGTCTGCAGTGCCCGTCATATCCCTGTACGGGACTTTTTTCTTCTATCTGTTTCTGCCTGAGCTCTTCAAGCCTTTCCGCGGAGCAGTAGCAGTAATAGGCTTTGCCCATATCCACCAGCTTTTTCGCATATTCCTGATAGATTGAAAAACGCTCGCTTTGAATATAGGGTCCGCACGGGCCTCCGACAACGGGACCTTCATCCCATTTGACTCCGAGCCAGTCTAAAGTATCATAGAGATCCTGAAGGGACTCGTCGCTGTACCGTTCGCGGTCCGTGTCCTCTACCCTGAGGATGAATTTCCCGCCGCTGGACTTCGCGAAGAAGTAATTGAAAAGAGCGGTCCTTACGCCGCCAATATGCTGAAGGCCCGTTGGGGACGGCGCATATCTTACTCTGACTTCCATAATATCACTCCATATGGGTATGTATACCCATAACGTTTTAGTTGTACAGTAATTTGAGGTTTCTTTCAATTGCAGGCAGGCTTAAATCAGGACCAGGGGCCTTCTTTCAGAGCCTTAAGGAGGTCAATCCTTGAACGGACCTCCATTTTGTTGAAGATATTTGAGACATGGTTATTAACCGTGTTTACGGAAATTGACAGTTCCTGAGCTATTTCCTTATTGGTAAGTCCTTCACAGATAAGCCGGACAACTGAGAATTCCCTTTCCGATATTTTGTACTTTGCAAGGCTTTCTATTTTAAGTTCGGGACGGCTTTCCGCCATCTGCTTATCCAGCCCGAATCTTATGTAGTTGTAGACCATTATCACAATGGAGAACGCAAGTACGTAAATTGGGTAGCTGAAAGACTCGACCCCTTCAAAGAAGAGGGAAAAAATGGAAAGCGGGATAAGCGACAGACTGACAATGTTGATGGAAAGTGAGACGCTCCTTGCGGACTTGTCCGTGATATTCTTAAGGTTGACCCAGAGCGTGACGATGCAGTAAACATACATTCCCAGGAAGATAACCGTCTGGCAGAGCACGGCCCAGAAATGGAAGGTCGGGCTGACAAGGATTATATCGGTAAGACCAACGCCGAAATAGGCCAGCGCAAGAGGCAGGAAACGCAGCATCTGAACCTGTCTCCACGGCTTTGCAATTACCCAGCTTAGAAAATAAGGCAGGAAAATTATCACAAAAGCCATGCCCACAATAACCAGCGTGTCAAAAATGAAATTGAACACGCTGAATATATTGTCCGGCATGAAGAACAGAGACAGCTTTGATGCGAGGGCCATTACAAGCGTCCCTATCAGACAGCTCTGGAAAACGATGTACTTACCGCTCCAGGATGTCTGATGAAGGATGTGCGAAGCTACAGCCAAAGCCAGCGACATGCAGGAAACCGCGATAGAAACTGTGTATGTAAACAGCAGAAATCCGTTCATCGGCTTGTTTTACTTTGAAAGGAGCTTCTGATTATGAGAAAGATCGGCTTCGCCGCAGTATTCCTTTATATCTTCATAGAGCAGCGGGAAACTGGTCGCGGCAATGCCGTTCTTTTTCTCGGCTATCTTGTTGTACGTGCTTGAGTTCAGAATTGCCTTACTGAAGGATGAGAACAGCCTGATATGGATTTCCTGTCCCTCATTGGCAAAATACTCCGCCGTAGGCTCGTAGCCCGGGAAGACTTTGGCAAGGGCCTGATCAAAAGAGGAAGCGTTTTCAACATACACATTAAGCGAGTTAAGGTGCAGGAAGAGCCACATACTCAGATTCGGGGATGTCCAGCCAAGCTTGACCTTTTTTGAATCCGCAAACTCCTGAGCGGCAGCCACATCGGATATGGCAAGGCCGAAATCGTCAAGACCGAATACGGCCCAGGCTGAAGCGAACTTCCCTGCGATACGGGCTTTACCCGTTGCTTTTATCAGACCTTCAAGAGAATCCGCGGGGAAATATTCAACCGTCATGTTGACATATCTGCAGTCCTTTCTGACTCTTGAGAAATAAGTTGCAATTGCAGCGTTTGAAGTTGCGATGAGTATTGTTTTCTTTGGAAGAATAGGATTTCTCTTTCTTATCATGTTCATGCCTCCTCATTGACAAAGCGGAATTCACTTGTTATCGGAAGTGCTCCGAAGGCGCCGCTTTCATACATGGCGCGTGTTTTTCCGTTCGCGCCTATTCTGAAATTGCTCAGCGGATAGTAAACCGTTGAACCCTGGCTGTCCTTTTCCGCGAAGTAGATGCCGTCTCTCCTGAGCAGTCCGTCTTCCAGCATTGTGGGATTGCAGTCTGCAACGAACAACTGGCTGGCTCGTCTGCAGCCGTTTATAAAGACGCTTGTAAGGTAAATAAGGACTTCAGGATGAAGGAACATGCCGTAGTCATCTACAATAAGGACTTTCTGTTTTGTGAAAGCCTCAAAGAAGGCAAGAGCCAGAAGCGAAAGTCTCTTCATTGAAAGACTCTCCTTTGCGTACGGGCTGAACATCGCGGCCTTGGTGTTTGTATGGACAAAGAATACCATATCTCCGTTATTGGACTGTACAAACTTTCCGTCGTTGTTGGAACCTACTCTTATGTCTCTGATATCGGTAACATCCATGCTCCAGAAGAAGTTTATCAGCTGTTCTTTCCATGAAGGATGGGCATTGAGCATTGCGGCAACGTAGCGTTCGGAAGATGTTCCCACTCCCATGGGAAGTATGTCCAGAACGTTTGTGAACCAGTTATAGATTTCCGAGCATGTCTCGCCCCCCTTGTCCGCAGCATTCTTTACAAATGAGTGTCTGCAGTCTACGGCTTTCTCGTTCCTCTTTTTGTCGCCTCTGTAGAGTTTTCCCCAGCGGACTTTGTATGTAATGTTTTCATCAAGGCTTTCAGCTGCGATTCTGTCAAACATGAGTTTTTTGGAAGTCCCGAAATTGTAGTAGAGACTTTCTTCCCAGATATGGTCAAGGTCTGCTTTTACACTGTAAGTGGCAACAATTTCCGGCTCAAGCTCCGTAGCTTCTCTGAGAAGGAATCTGAGCGTGAATTCGGCAGGCTGGTTTTTCACATCGTTGTAAGCAAAGATGGAGCCCGCGAGTATTCTTCTGAGAGGATTTTCATCCGTGGCCTCTGCTGTGATAATTGCTTTGACTGTCTCAAGCGCTCTGACTACGGTACTCTTTCCTACTCCGTTCGGACCTATGACGGCAGCTGTTCTGAGGATTTTCAGCTTGTCGGAAACGACATGGACTTTGGACTGATTCATCCTCTTGTCCCTAAGCGCCGCAAACGAAAGGGTCTGCGGATCCTTTATTGACCTGAAATTGGCCATGGTAATATCAATAAGCACAAAGGCCTCCTTTGCCGCGGCGCGGCATGTTAACTTACAAATCCAGCGTTTCCATCCTGGAGCATATCGCGGGATAGGCATCAAGACACGCTCTCAGTCTTCCGGGGAGAGTCATGTCTCCGTGGTTATCATCCGCAATGATGTCAACCAGGTTCTGCCGGATGTACGGCAATGCCGTTTTATTTTCAATGCCTGAAACATTGACCTGTATCCAGGCACCGATATCCTTGAACATATCAACAGTTTTACTCTTAGGCGTCAGCCATCGGTAACGCTCTATGTGGGCTATCACAGGCTCAAGCCCCTGCTCCACAAGCTGCTGAAGCTTTCTGTCAAGGCCTATCGGCATGGCCTCAACCGGGAATTCCACCAGCGCGTAGCGCCCGCCTATTGGAATAGTCCGTACTTCAAGCTGACTCCCAAGATAAAGTTCCGCCCCAAGGACGGTTTTTATACCAACCTTTGCCGCATCCTCTGAGGCAAGAGCAAAGTTCTTACGGATGTTTTCCACCTTTGTTTTCACCGTGGGGTGAAAAAGATGGGGAGTAAATACCAGGGTGTTTATTCCGTATTTACTGTATTCAGTCAAAAGAGCTCTGTACAGTTCTCTGGTCTGAACACCGTGGTCAACATCAAAAAGAAGATGCGAATGCAAATCCAAAAAGTTCATAATTTCAAAAATCCTATAAAAAGCATAAACGAAATACGATTATAATGGAAGAAGTTTAAGAAAAAATTAT
>JBQNAT010000007.1:0-107664 GCA_052170315.1 Sphaerochaeta sp. | reverse complement strand
ATATAATTTCTAAGCTCTGAACTTTCTGGTGTTAACCTCTAAAGACGGGAAAACGGAGATTTTTTATGTACCGGAAAACTTAAAGTCTGACATTATCAATTAAATTAAGCCGACCTACTACCAGCTAAAGGCAGAATATGATGTATACATCCAGAGAGGCAAATGGATTATATATACAGACGATATCAATTCTAAAAATTAATACTATGAGCCCGACCTTTAGTATATAATCATCTCATGCAGGAAACAAAATTAGGAAAGAGATTCTGGATATCCATGCTGGTGTTTGGCCTTATGGGGCAGGTGGCATGGGTGGTAGAGAACATGTACTTCAACGTGTTCATATACAAAATGTTCCATGCCTCGGCCTCGGACATATCCGCAATGGTTATGGCCAGTGCAATAATGGCGGCTCTTACAACAATAGTCATGGGAGCAGTATCGGACAAAATAGGGAGAAGAAAGACCTTCATGAGCGCGGGTTACATGCTATGGGGCGTTTCCATAGTTGCTTTTGCCTACATAAGGAGCATAACGCTTACCATTGTAATGGACTGCGTGATGACATTCTTCGGCTCAACGGCTAATGACGCTGCCTACAATGCCTGGCTTACGGACAGAGGCGACTCTACGAACAGGGGACGCATTGAAGGCATGAATTCTATGATGCCTCTGGTTTCGGTGCTTGTGGTTTTCGGCGGTTTTATGAATTTTAATCTGGATTCCCAATCTGGATGGACTGCCATATACTACATAATCGGCGTGGCCACTTTCATTATCGGAGTTATCGGACTTTTCCTTATTGATGAAAAAAAGGGGCTTAAAAAAAGCGAACAGCCGCTTATTCAGACACTGTTATACAGTTTCAGGCCATCAGTCATCAAAGAAAATGTGCTTCTTTATCAGGTTCTGGGACTCTTTGCCGTTTTTGGGATTTCCATACAGATATTCATGCCTTATCTCATAATCTATTACGAGCAGACTCTGCAAATCTCAAATTATGTAATTATCATGGCTCCCGCAATCCTTGCGGCGGCGGTAATTACCGCGCTTTACGGAAAAACCTATGACGGAAAAGGCTTCATGTTCAGCATAAGGCCTGTTGCGGCGCTCCTTTGTTCCGGCTATATCATCCTTTATTTCTGCAGGTCAATGGTTCCCGTTTTCATCGGTTCGCTTCTTATGCTCAGCGGCTATCTTACGGGCATGTCGGTTTTCGGTGCTATGATAAGAGATAACATTCCTGAGAACAAGGCGGGGCAGTTCCAGGGAGTAAGGATAATAGGGCAGGTATTTATTCCCGGTATTATTGGGCCCGCAATAGGTGCGGGAGTGCTGAAAAACGCTCAGGTTGTTTTAAACAGCGACGGCACAACTTCGTTTTTGCCGAACAAAAATATCTGGGCGGCAGCTTTTGCTGCAGTGGCCGTTCTTATTATCCTGCTTGTTTTCCTTAACCGCAAAATCAGTAAGAAAGAAGCTCTTTGACTGTTTTAAGATGCGTCTGTGAGAATGTTTCAGCCCATCGGAGCATGTATGTGTATATTCTCTGCTCTGCCGCGGGATTGAGTTCAACGGCTATTGCATCGCTGAAATCAAGATCCATTGTGCAGCGCAGGTAGCGTCTTGAACCGGGAAGAAGTATAAGGCGTTCGCTGTCGGAGCAGCTCTTGCAGCAGGGAACTCCCATAGCTTCCGAAAAAAACAGAACTTCATTGTCGGAATAGGTTTTGTCGCACACGGGGCAGTTCTGTAAATCAGGAGCAGTGCCTGAAAGCTGCATAAGTTTCAAAATGAAGACAGCGGTAATCCTCTTACGAATTTCCGGATTTTTCTCCAGCGCATTTAAGGCATTGCCGAGAAGGCTGAATACCTGCGCAGGTTCATCAGTCGGCGTTTTCGCGATTATCTCGCAGAAGAAAGAAGCCGCATAGGTGCAGCCAAGGTCGTTTGTTATGGCATCCGGGATAAAGGTGCTGACGGCTTCCGTAACGGAATATTCCTTTTTTACAGGATTATGGTAGAGCTCTACAGTATTTATTGAAAAAAGAGGCGCAAGAGCGGTTTTACGCCCTTTGCGCCCTCCGTAGATAAAGGCATCCACAAAGCCCAGGTCATGACAAAGCAGGGTGAGCGCCTTATGGAGCTCACCGTACTTTCTCACAGACAGAACAATGGCCCGCGTTTTGATATTTCTTTCCATTATCAAAACCTGAAGGAGATTTCAAAGGATGAAAGGTATCATATAGTTATGACTCTGGTAGACCACAAAAGTCTCAACGTCCGATATACCCTTTATCTTTCCAAGTTCATTCTTGAAGAAGTTCAGAAGACTCTGGTCGTCGTTAGAGCTTGTTACTATCTGTACAATCAAATCGTATCTGCCCGTTACAACGACAACGGATATAACTCCCTTAAGCTTCATTATCTCTTTTGCTTTTCCTTCAAGATCCAGTGTGCTGAGCTTTATACCCATAACAACCACCTGCATCTCGGGAACGCACTGAGGATCAATTAATCCCGTAATCTGGAGAACGCCGTCTTCCAGGAGTTTGTTTACTCTTGACCTTACGGTGTTCTCCGTGATTCCTATGACCTCAGCAATCGAAGAGAACGGCTGTCTGCCGTTTTTAAGTTCCTTGATTATTGCTTTGTTGGTGTCGTCAAGTTTCATCAGATTTTCTTTTCGTCCTTCAGAGCCTTGATTGTATCAACAATCTCTTCTCCGATTCTGAGAAGGTTCTCAACGCTGTTCGCGCCTACGTGAGGTGTGAGCGTAACATGCTGAGCCTTAAGAATTGGGTAGTCCTCCGCAGGAGGATCGCTTGGATAGACGTCCGCGCAGTACCATGAAACCTGTCCGTTATCAAGAGCTTTTACCATTGCGTCTGCGTCAATGATAAGGCCGCGGGCCGCGTTAACGATGACCGGCTTCTTTGTCATGATTGAGAAGAGCTTCTCGTTGAACATTCCTCTTGTTTCATCTGTAAGAGGCATATGGATGGAAATGTAATCCGCGTCCTTTACCGCATCTTCTACTGTAGGAACAAGTGTTGCCACTGCCGAGCTTGTAACATACTTATCATATGCGACAACGTTCATTCCAAAGGCTTTCGCGCGCTCCGCGACCTTTGTAGCAATGTTTCCGATTCCAAGAAGTCCAAGAGTCTTTCCGTAAAGCTCCGTTCTCTTCAGCTTCTTCAGCCACTGTCCGCTCTTCATTCCAAGGTCGTATTCTTCAATGCGGTTAGGCACATCCAGCATGAGAGCGAATGTAAGCTCTGCAACCGCGATTGAGCTTGCTTTTGGCGTGTTCCTTACTATGATGCCCTTTGACTCCGCGTAAGCCTTGTCGATGTTATCTATTCCGACGCCTCCGCGGATGATAAGCTTACAGTTCTTTGCGGTGTCGATATATTCCTTGTTGCAGATTGTTTTTGCTCTTACGAGAATTACGTTTGCCTCAGGTACTCTGGCCTTATCGGTTGTGACTTCTCCGAAAGCCTGAAGTTTTGATTCAAGGGATGCATCGAAAGCATCTGAAATGAGAATAAGCATATTGATAGCCTCCTATAGGTTTCCCTCTGTGAGAGGTGAAACGTTATAATTATATTCAGAGCGCCGGGCCCTGCACTTATTATTGTAGCACTGATTTCGTATAAGTCAAATTTTAATATTAAAAACTGATGAAAAAATCAATATTTTCCGTTACCTTTGTGTTTAACCACTATTTTTATTCCTTATTTATTTTGATATGCATTTTTGTTATAATTAATGGAAATAAGGTATTTGGAACAGGTTTCAGCCAAAAGGAGAGGTCTATGAAACAAGATGATTTCAGGGACATAGCCCCATATGAGGGAAAGGATTTTGAGGATGCGATGTCGCGTCTTATACAATATCCGCAGCTCCTTAATAATTTTACAGATATCATCTCCCGTCACAACAGGGTTGTAAATAAATGGAAGTCCTTTCATGCAAAAAAGATGCTTGAGAGGATGCTTGGACAGGTCCACAGCTGTACAGAGTTTCAGGAGTGCATCACATGCGATATCTTCCTTCAGATGATAGAAAATTCCAGTATTGATTCTTTTACCTTTGACGGTATTGAGCAGCTTGGTCTTGATAGGCCTCATATCTACATAAGCAATCACCGCGACATAGTTTTGGATACCGCGCTTCTGGATCTTGCCCTTTACAGAAGCAACAACCGCAGAATGTGCGAAATGGTCATAGGCGACAATCTTCTTGTGAATCAGTTCACAACCGATTTGTTTAAGGTCAACGGCGCAATAACGGTAAAACGTTCTCTGTCATCCACATCGGAGCTGCGTGCCGAAACTCTCAGGTTAAGCCGCTACATGAGATACTGTGTCGAGGAAAAGAAGGCCAGCCTGTGGATAGCCCAGAAGAGCGGCCGCAGCAAAGACGGCATTGACAATACCAGTTCAGCCATCCTCAAAATGATTTATCTGGCTTACCGCGAAGACGGCATCTCATTCCGGGATTTCATTGACAGGGTCTCCGTAGTCCCCGTGGCCATCAGCTATCAGTACGACCCCTGCGATATTTCCAAGAGCGAGGAGCAGATTCGAAAGCTTAAGGCCGAGGGCGTATACAACAACGTTTACGTCAAGAAAAAGTACGCGGATATACTTGACCTTGTCAGAGGCCTGAGGATGTATAAGGGCAATGTCCATCTTCAGGTCGGCTCTGAACTGTATGGAGAAAAAGCTTCTAACCCAATAGCCGCGACCAGGGAGATTGACAGACAAATTCACCTTAACTACAGGCTTTGGGACACCAATTACTTTTCATATGATTATATTAATTCGGCTGAAACATTCGCTGACAAATACGAAAACATGAACACCAAAAGCTTTATAAAGCACTACAGCCACCTTAAGAAAGATGTGCGCGACATGGTCTTTAAAACCTATGCCAATCCGGTTGCTTCAATGCTGGAAGAGACACAATCCGGGGATTAAAATGAAAAGGCTTTGGGGCTTCCTGATTTTTCTTTGCCTGCTTCTTTGTATTTCCTGCTCAAAAGAGGATTTTAGTATTACTGCCGTGCGGGTGCAGGTTTATGTCCGTCAACACTCATCCATGGGGCTTTCTCTTTACTTTATTCCCGGCCATGCCTATGACGGAGATTTTCAGATGGCGGTAACGGCTCCTTCCGGCACGCTTACCTGGAATTTTCATGCCTCAAAGGCGGATTTCGACGGGGTTTCCTACTATGGAAGTTCGGATATCGTAATGCCCGATTCTGCTCCGATTCCACGCGGGACATGGTCTTTAGATGTTATAAACAGTGACGGGCGTACGCTTCACGAGTTCTTTGAGGTTTCTTACGGTGATGTGGCAAAGGCTCTGGAAAAATACGATTCTTCCGGCAGCAAGGGAGCTTTTTTTGACAGCGCCGAAAATATTACGGTTATTCCCTGCGTTTCAAATTAGCCTTCCTACCTGCCTGTAAAGTTCTTCCTTACTTACGGAATAGGTGAAAGCTCTTCCGTGAGGACAGACCATCCTGTCAAGCTCGAAACATTTTCCAACAAGTGAAGAGGCGGTTACGGTATCCAGCGGGTCTCCGGCTTTTATTGCCGCATGGCAGGCAATTATTGCAAAAAGTTCCTTCTGCATGTTTTCTATGTCTCCGGTCTGGCTTTGTATGAAGGAGACAAGGGTGTCTTCATTTTTTCTGCATACTGCAGGCATGCTTGCCATTTCCCATAAAAGAGGTTCTTTTCTTGTAAGCTCAATTCCAAAATCGGAGTAAAGAACCGAGTTTTTCTGCAGGTACTCGTCTACTGAGCGTTCAACTTCAAACGCATACGGCACTATCAGGCGCTGTACGTCTCTCAATGAACGTATCTCGTCATACAGAAGCCTTTCGTGAAGGGCATGCTGGTCAATGAAAAGAATTCTGTCGGACAACTCCGCTATAAGGAAGGTATTAAAAGCCTGTCCTATATAGCGGTAGTCGGCAGCCGATTCCTTTGTCTTTTCCGGTAAAGGTTTTTCAGCCGGTTTTGTGGTTTTTGAAAGTATGTTTCTGGCGCTTTCAAACCATGACGGGTCAAAGGGTTTTTCATTGTAGCTCCGACGCGGTTTTTCCTGAATGGGGGAATGAACAGGGACAGAGGACTCGGCCTTATGAGGGGCGGTGAAAAGGGGAGTTTCGGGTTCGGACGTCCTTTCGTCCGTGTCGAAGGTCTTGCTGATGAGAGCTTTGCGTATCATGTTGGTGATGCTGCCGTAGACCTGGCTGCCGTTACGCAGCTTGCATTCACGTTTTGAGGGGTGGATGTTGAAATCTACAAGAGAGGGATTGTCTTCGATGAAAAGATAGAAAAAGGGGAAGGCTCCTCCCGGCAGCGCGGACGAGTAGGCGTTGTTTATGGCCTGCATGTATTGATAGCTGTCAATTATGCGGCGGTTGACAAGGATTCTGATTTGTGTCCTGTCGCGTTTGTAGCATGATGGCTCCGAGCATATGCCATACATGTGAAGGTTATCGCCTTCGTAGTTCATTTGGATTACCTGATTGGCAGTGAAGCTTTTGTCCAGTTCCATTATCTGCATGCAGCGTGTTTTGCGGTCTGCGCTTTCAAAATGCAGACTCAGCGTGCCGTCGGTGAAAAATAAAAATTCAATTTCCTCAAAGCCCAGAGCTTTTTCAATAAGTGTTTTCCTACAGTCCGCAAGTTCACTCTGAGGTCTTTTCAGAAACAGCTTTCGTGCGGGTATGTTCTCGAAAAGGCCTTCCATGCATACGGACGTACCTTTTTCAACACTACCCGGGACAATCTGCCCCTTCACGCCGTTATCTACGATAATCCTGTTTCCGTTTGAGTTAATGGTAAGTTTTGAGCAGGCGGCTATGCTGCTTAGGGCTTCTCCTCTGAAACCAAGTGTTTTTAAATTAAAAAGGTCATCCAGTGTATATACCTTGCTTGTTGCGTGACTTGCGCAGGCAAGAGCAAGATCTTCTTCGGACATGCCGCTGCCGTTGTCTATCACGGTAAGGCTTTTTATTCCGCCTTCTTCCGCGTAGACGCTTATTTTTGAGGCTCCTGCATCTATGGCATTGTCCAAAAGCTCCCTGAGCACGGAGGAGGGTCTTTCAATCACCTCTCCTGCCGCGATACGGGAGGCTACAATTGGGTCCAGCTGCCTTATTGATGCCATCGCCTGCCCTTAGTTCTTTCCTTAGAAGGATATCTTTGTTCCGGCGGATACCGGCATTGTAAGTGTTCCGTTTATTCTTGCAATATCGGCTCTTACGTAGAAATTAAAGTTATTTATATCCAACTGCATGATGCCGTAGAAGCTGGCATTTTCGGTATCTGCGAGTTTTCCAAGAGAAACACCGGCGCGTCCGTTGTTGATAAAGTCCTTAAGTGTCGAGGCAAGCTTTCCGCTAAGGCCGTTATATGCCGCTCCTGCGCTGAACATGAAGTTTCCGAACATCAGGTCTGCCCTGAAATTGAAAGTATCCGCGCTTATGTTTTCTATTTTGCCGCTTCTGGTTATGACTGTATTGTAAGCAAGCTTACCAAACTTATTTCCAACTGACAGAGGCAGCGTGAATGAGCCGCTTAAAGCAAAATGTTTTGTGTTTATGACCGCGCTTATGCCCGCGTCAAGGGAACTGCCCTGATACTGCTTTGTAACAGTTGAAGGACCGTTGTTGATAAGATTGTTGAAGTGATAATTCTGATTGTATGACGCGCTGAAGCCAATGGTGAGGATTCCTTCAGTTATCTCAAACTTGCCTTCCACCAGCGACGCCCTTGCGCCTGCTCTGTTAAGTTCGGCCGCGACTGACGCGGAAAGCTTTGCCGCGCTGTCGCCCAGTGTGAACGGAATGATGAAATCCAGAGAAGGATATATCATTGACTGTGAAACCTGAGGTGTGATTTCAGCAACTGCTCCCGCGCCTATAACAATATCACCGTATTTCAGGTCTGTTCTCAGGCCCGCGAACTGGCTGCGTCCTTCAAGCCTGCCTGAAAGCTTCAAATCGTCAAAGAAAGCGGATACCTTAATCTTTCCGCTATTGTACTTCATTGTTGCCAAAAGTTTGCTGTCATTGTCATACATGCGGCTGCTTTCATCAATAACAGGGCTTATGAAATCAAGTTCTGTTGTTCTGTCGGCCCTGAGGGAGAATTTTTCCGTTTCAATTCCAATGACGGAAATATAATTCATCAGAGAATTTATCCTGTTTGTCCAGCCGTTTGAATTGAATGTGAGCGGATTTGTCAGCTTGAAAGGCTTAAGAATAACATTCTCTTCAATATGAAGACCGAATGTAAAACCGTTATATGTAATATAGGGGTCAAAGTAAAGGTTCAGGTTGTGAATATATACTCCGACTCTATTATGAAGCCTGTTGATTGCGTGGTAATATGTATCAGGTCCGCTGTTTCCGAAAACAGCTCCTGCAGTCGCGCCGAACTTGAACTCCGCGGGTTCTTTCTCTGGCTTTTTTTCTTCTGTTTTTTCAGGTCTGGGAGATGTGGCAAGAGGTGTCTTTGTCTCTGCCGGATTTGTTTCCTGTCCGGAAATTTGAACTTCCGTTGTTGTCTGTGTTTCCGCTGCCGGAGCTGCAGGAGCTTCCGGTGCCGCTGCCTGTTCAGTATTTGTTTCAGCTGAGGTCGCGGGATTTTCTTCCGTCTGTGCCTTTGCGATATTCTGTACGGTATCTGACGCAGGCAGTCCCAGTACTTCCGCAACGTATGCCGGTATTTCGTTTTCCAGCAGAGAAGCTGCAAGACGGAATTCCGGTTCGCCGTAAGACTGCGGATAGTAGATTTCAGCCTTGCCGGGTTCTATTATCCTGTAGCTTATTCCCTGTGTGTACTGAGGGTACTTCCAAACTGCGGCCGCAGCTGCGGCAATCAGCTCCTGATTTGTCACAAAATCCGGGTATGTCAGATATGCAATGCCGGTGTAGGCTTCTATTGACGCGCTGTAGCCCATGAATGTGAAAGTCTTTGTAAGCGGGCCTGCAGGTTCCGCCGTTTCA
Source organism: Sphaerochaeta sp. (assembly GCA_052170315.1). Lineage (GTDB taxonomy): Bacteria > Spirochaetota > Spirochaetia > Sphaerochaetales > Sphaerochaetaceae > UBA9732. The sequence continues at coordinate 98,624 of JBQNAT010000007.1, read as the reverse complement.
GCGGTTTTATCTTTTTCAGTTTCAGGTGCCGTTACCGCAGTCTTTTCAGGCTCTGCAGCCGCGGCTTTTTCGGCAGATGCCGCGGATTCCCGGGCAGTTACCGCAAGTTCGGTTTCTTTCTGAACTATCTGAGCTGAAGGCATCCTTTCCGCGCCTGCGGCATAATTCTTTGAATTGTCGGATGTTTTCCAGTAGCCTGCAAGGGTTGTATTTTCCGGTTTGAAACCGCCCCTGGAGTTGTCTATATAGCTGTTTGCCTCAATGTCCGTAAGTGTGCCGGTGATGAGGTTTGTGGCTTTCGCGTTGCCGGTATCAACGTACGCGGTCTCTTCATCGTCCGTTGTTATGACGTAAAGCTTTGAGCCTGCCTTTGCGTTGTAGATTGTAACGGGTGTTCTTACTGTGAAAGACTCCACAGAAAAAACGGATGCTTTTCCGTACAGAACATATATCTCGGTTCTTGAGTCAAGCTTTGTGAATTTAACCAGAGAATTGCCCTGAACTTCAATTTCAGCAGTCCCGTTTGTGAAGATGACGCTGTTTTCCGCGGTCTTAATCAGATAACCGTCCATCAATCCTTCGGCATCTTTTACAGCCTTGTAACTGCTGTCATAGACGGCGGCACTGCCAAGGCTTCCTGATACTTTAAAAGGCGAAGCAAAAACCGCGCACGCGGAAAGAAGTAAAACCAGAACTGCCGCAAGGACCTTTCTGCTTATTGCATCTCTGAAAAAATTATTCATACCAACTCCTTCGAGTAGAACTTATTCATTCAAAATATATATAATGATAACCAATAAATGTATTTTTTACAATGCTTGTATTGCGCTATGTATCATACCCCGCGCTGCTTATCCGGTTTGTCTTCTTCACGTTTTATTCTGCAGTCAAGTTTGTGGGCGCTGAAGACGTGCTCGCGCGCGAATCTGTCCATATGGCATATTTCCCTGACAAGCGGCTTCAGCTGTGAGCGGATATTGGTCTGCTCGTATGGGCATACAGGTTTTACAACCGGAAAATCGTAGGTCTGCGCAAGCCTTATCAGCGTGTTTTCATGAACCTCTATCATTGGCCTGATTACATAGAGCTCTCCGCTGAAAAATTCCTGAACGGGGTTCATTGTGGCAAAGTCGCCTCTGAAAAAGAGATTCATCATGGTTGTTTCCATAAGGTCGTCCAGATGATGCCCCATGGCTATCTGCCTGAAGCCTCTTTTATTCGCGATTTCAAAGAGAAGTCTTCTTCTGTTTCTGGCGCATATGTAACAGTTGTAATCATCCGGCTGCAGGCTTGGAAACTGCGATTCATCTATTATCTCAAACTCTATGTCCAAATCCCGAAAGTATTGGTGAAGCCTTTCTCCGCTTGTACGGGGTATCGGATGTTCCAGCCAGTTTATCATTACGCCGTGAAGGCTGTATGTGATGGGAAGCCATTTGCGGCGCACGGAAAGCGCCATTGCCAGAGCCAGCGAATCTTTACCTCCCGAAATTCCCAAAAGGATTTTTTCGCCGTCTCTTATCATATCAAAGTCGTTTATGCCTTTGCCTACGTCTTTAATGAAGCGCATGACCCATGGCTGCATGTTTCCGTCTATTATGTTGCGGTATGAGAGTTTCGTACTGTCAAATTCGCTTACTGCTGTTTCTTTCATTCCGCGTTGATGATAATGAAAATGGAAGTTTTTGAAAACTGTTGAGGAAACTGTTGAGGAAAAAGACATTTTAAAGGAAAATATTACCAATGAAAAAAGCGGCTTTGCTTATAAATCTTATTTTTTGCCTCTGCTTTTGCCTCTGCTTTTCCGTTTCTGCGCAAACACAGGAAAGCTATGAAAGCGTCAGGGTCTTTCTCCCGTCTCTTTCCTTGGGTTACGGCCTGCTTCCTTCCGATTCGGTTATTGGTCTTACCGCGTACACGGATTCAAGTGAGGCGCACGCCTTTCTGTCATCCGCTCTGAAAAGCCCTTACTCTTTTGAATGGACTGAAAAGTATTTATCGCCTTCCGTCAGGGAACCGCTTGTACGGCTTTTCGGTTCATGGCTTTCATCTAATCTTCCGGCAGTCTCATTCCTGCTTTCTGAAAGCCATATCAACGGAGACGGGAGTATGGGCATAAACGCAAGGATACTTCATAATGACGGAAACTCCGCGTGCATGTCTTTCATTTTTTTTGAAGGAAAGATAATTGCGATGAAGGAGCTGTAGCGCGCATTTTGGAAAAAAGTCAGGTAAGGTCTTGTTCTTTTTTTGTAAATGTTCTATAAAATCAAAGTCTTGGCGGCGTAGCTCAGCTGGTAGAGCAATCGGCTCATATCCGATCGGTCAGGGGATCATGGCCCTTCGCCGCTAAACACAATGCCAGGTTTTTCCTGGCATTTTATTTTATATCGTGTCTTAAGGTTCGGTTTCTGATGATAAGATATTCGGTTCTTGGTTCCGGAAGCTGCGGTAACAGCTACATTTTTACCTGTGAAGGGAAATCAATTCTTGTGGATGCAGGCTACTCAATGCGCCAGATACGGCTCAGAGCGGAAGAGAACGGTTTTGATTTTGATTCCATCCGGGCTCTGTTTCTTACCCATCTTCATCCGGACCACTGCAAGGCGGCAGGCACGTTCGCCAGACAGACTCTGAAGCCTGTTTTTGTCAGCCGCGTCTGCAAGGAAAGGGCAGTGTCCGAGTACTTTGCTCTTAATCTTCCTGACGAATGTAAATTTTCCATTGAACCTGAAAAAGAAGTTGAAATTGGTCCGTTTGCCGTAGGCTGCTTTTACACCAGCCATGACAGCGCGGGCAGCTGCGGTTACAGCATCACCGTGGAAGGCAGGCGCTTTGTAATAGTCACGGACACTGGCGTTTACGATGAGATAATGATAAACGAGGCGGAAAAATGCGACGTGCTGTTTCTTGAAGCCAATCACGATGCGGAGCTTCTTAGAAACGGTCCGTATCCCACATATCTTAAAAAACGCGTAGCAGGCACAAGAGGCCATCTTTCCAACGACCAGGCTCGCAGTTTTCTGCTTGATGCGGGCTTTGACCGCACCCAAAAGCGTGTTTACCTCATACATCTTTCATCCAATAACAACACTGTTGAGCTTGTTGAGGAGACAATGAAGGGTTTTAATGCCAGAGTTTGCGCAAGAGGTTTAGCATATTTAGATGAAATAGTATAATATAATTCCTAATTCGGAATGATTATTTTTTAAATATCGCATGCATGGTGCAGCATAACTATAAACTTGACTAATATCAGACTTGAAACTAGTATACGAACCCATAGGAGATAATTTATATGGCAGAGCTAATCAGTAAGCTGAAAACAATGGAAGCCGGGCCTGAAACAATCAGGGTCGAAGGCTGGGTAAGAACAAAACGCGACAGTAAAACCGTTACATTCATTGAAGTTAATGACGGAAGCTGCCTCAAGGGGCTTCAGGTGGTTGCGGACAGGTCTTCCTTTGACAGTAATCTCCTAAATTCGCTTTCAACGGGGTGCTCGGTAATCTGTGAAGGTGTTCTTGTGCCTTCTATGGGAGGGGACCAGAAGGTGGAACTGCAGGCATCGGCCATAACAATGGTAGGTGACTGCCCTGGCGACTATCCGCTTCAGAAGAAGAGACACACGCTGGAGTATCTCAGGGAAATCGCGCATCTGCGGGCAAGAACCAACACAATCGGTGCCGTTCAGAGAGTAAGAAGCTCAATGGCTTATGCCGTACACCGTTTTTTTCAGGAAAACGGTTTTTCTTACGTGAACACACCTCTTATTACGGCAAGCGACGCCGAGGGCGCGGGTCAGATGTTTCAGGTAACTACGCTGGATATGAATGACATTCCAAGGACGGAAGACGGAGCTGTGGACTATTCGAAGGATTTCTTCGGAAAGAAAACCTGCCTTACGGTTAGCGGGCAGCTTGAAGGCGAAACCTATTCCGCGGCGCTGAAGAATATCTACACCTTCGGCCCTACGTTCAGGGCGGAGAATTCAAATACAAAGCGCCATCTGGCCGAGTTCTGGATGATAGAGCCTGAAATGAGCTTCTGCACGCTTGAAGGCGATATGAAGGTCGCGGAAGACTTTTTGAAGTATGTTTTCGGCTATGTCCTTGAAAACTGCCAGGAAGACATGGATTTCTTCTCAAGGTTCGTTGAGTCGGGCGTTAAGGATACTCTTATACATGTGGTGGAAAGTCCCTTTGTCCACATGACCTACACGCAGGCCGTTAAGGAGCTTGAAAAGGCTTCCGACAGGTTCGATTTCAAGCCTTTCTGGGGCTGTGATCTTCAGACCGAGCATGAAAGGTTCCTTACGGAAGAGGTCGCGAAGAGACCCGTGATAGTTACAGACTATCCTAAGGAGATAAAAGCCTTCTATATGAAGATGAACGATGACGGCAAAACCGTCCGCGCTATGGATGTTCTGGCTCCAAGGCTGGGAGAAATCATAGGCGGCTCGGAAAGAGAGGCTCGTCTTGATGTTCTTAAGGCAAGGATGGCCGAAGTCGGACTGAATGAACAGGATTACTGGTGGTATCTTGAGCTTAGAAAGTACGGCTCAGTGCCTCATGCCGGCTTTGGACTTGGTTTTGAAAGGGCTGTCCAGTATGTTACCGGAATGCAGAACATAAGAGACGTTATCCCGTATCCAAGGGCATCGAAACAGGCTGAATTTTAGAATCCGCGGAGGAGGTGGCAATGATAGGCAAACAGGTTCTTGTTATTCTTGCGGAGGGGTTTGAGGAAGTGGAAGCCTTGGCCCCTGTGGATGTTCTTAGAAGGTGCGGAGCTTCCGTTACCGTTGCGGGTCTTTCGGATGTTGCGGTGCAGGGGGCTCACGGAGTAAATATCCTCTGTGATACAACTCTGGATTCGGCATCCGCTTCAGACTATGATGCGGTGATTCTGCCCGGCGGTATGCCCGGGGCTTTAAACCTTAGCAGGAGCGCCCTTGTGCGTAAAGTGCTAGAGGACACATTCAAAGCGGGGCGACTTGTCTGCGCGATTTGCGCTTCACCTGCCTATGTGCTGGGGCCTATGGGGATACTGGACGGTAAAAATGTTACCTGCTATCCGGGCTGTGAGGTCGTATCTCCTTCTGTAAGATTCGGCTCCTTCCGCGCCGTTCGGGACGGCAATATAATCACGGCCATTGGTCCCGGAGCCGCGCTGGAGTTCGGACTTCTTATAGCGCGGGCGCTTTACGGTGAGGAAGTAAGCGGAAAAGTTCACGACGGCATGATTTGCGTATAGGCGGTGTTCATGAAGAAGATTGGCTTTGACAATGAAAGATATCTTTCAGAGCAAAAAAAATACATACTTGATAGAATGTCCAGGGTAGACGGGAAACTTTATCTTGAATGCGGAGGTAAGCTGCTTTTTGACTACCATGCCGCACGCATACTGCCGGGGTTTGACACCAACGACAAAATGAAGGTTTTCCAGTCTTTCAAAGATAAGCTTGACGTTATCATCTGCATACACTCGGGTGATATCGAACACCGCAAAATGAGGTCTGATTTCGGTATATCCTACGATACCGACGTTTTTAAGATGATAGATGATTTTGCCGCATGGGGTATAAAGGCAAACAAGGTTGTAATCACACGCTATAACGGGGAATTGAGCGCGAATAACTTTGCCGATATGCTTACCCGCCGAGGTGTCCGGGTCTATTTTCATAAGCCAATTATGGGCTATCCGGACAATGTCGACGTTGTTGTAAGTGACGAAGGCTACGGTGTGAATCCCTATATTAAAACAGAGGCTCCTGTTGTTATAGTTACAGCTCCGGGTCCCGGAAGCGGAAAGCTCGCCACCTGTCTTTCCCAGATATATCACGACTTCAGGGACGGGCGTAAATCCGGCTATGCCAAGTTCGAAACCTTTCCAATCTGGAACCTTCCCATTGACCATCCTGTAAATATTGCCTATGAGGCCGCAACGGCCGACATGAGCGACTGCAACCAGATAGACCACTATTATGTCGCCGCCACAGGGCGCATTGCCGTTAATTACAACCGCGACATGGAAGCTTTTCCGATTCTTAAGAGGATTCTGGACAAGATAACAGGAGGCTCGCTTACATACAATTCTCCTACCGACATGGGCGTGAACCGTCTTGGCTTCGGAATAACGGATGACGCTGTCGTAAGAGATGCCGCAAATCAGGAAATAATAAGGCGTTACTACCGTTCGGCCTGTGAGTATGCCCAGGGCATAGGCACAAAGGAGACGGTTCAGAGAAGCTTCGAGATTATGAACAGGGCAGGGCTTTCCTGTGAGGACCGACCCACTGTTAATGTTGCCAAAACGGCTCTTGAAGATGCTGTTGAAAGGGGCAGGGGCAAAGACGGAATTGCCTGCGCAGCCGCGATACAGCTTAATGACGGAGTCTTTGTCACAGCTCACAACTCCTCGCTTATGCACGCTTCCAGCGCCCTTGTTCTTAATTCGCTCAAGGTTCTCGCGGGAATAGACAAAAAGACGGAGCTTATTCCTCATCAGGTTCTTGACAGCGTCTACGCCATGAAGCGCGATATCCTGCGAGGCAGGGGCATAAGCCTTAATCTTGACGAAACCCTTATCTGTCTTGCGATGGCAGCTGCAATAAACAGCGATGCGAAGAAGGCCCTGGACATGCTGCCCCAGCTGCGCGGCTGCGAGTCCCATATGAGTCACATCCCAAGCGCGGGTGATTCATCCGGTTTAAGGAAACTTGGCATAAACGTGACAAGTGAACCGAAGTTTCCTACCAGCAACATGAGAAACTTCTGAGCCCTTTGTTCCGTTTCGCTTTACAAAAGCCGCATTACAGGTGAAGATTAAACAGAGCAGAGGTGCGCTGATGGATAAATCTCATCTGACTGTGGGCCAAATGGCAAGGATAAACAACGTTTCCGAGCAGACTTTAAGGCTTTATGCCAAAAGCGGGCTGCTGGAGCCTGCGCATGTGGATGCTGTCACAGGATACCGCTACTACCATATAACCCAGTGTGCGCGGCTGGACTTAATCCAAAGCATGAAGCTCTACGGCATGACGCTTAAGGAAATCAAAAAACAGCTTTCCAACGAAAGTCTTGACAATCTTCACGGTATACTTGTACGTCAGCTTGAAGTGCTGGATGAGAAAATATACGCGATGAAGCTGCGCCGCAGGGCAATCGAGCGCAGGCTTGACAATCTTGAACGCTGCCGGTATCTGCCAAAGGATGAAAAACCTTTTCTTCAATACATGCCCACACGTTATGCATACTGCTATAAAACCTCTTTAAATTATTTTGAAAGCCTTGATATGACAGGATATGAATCAATGCTGAGGGAGCTTAAGACGCATCTTCTGAATAAGGATATTCCAATATCGGATTTCTGCAATGTCGGAACTGTGCTCAGGAAAAAGAATCTGGTTTTGCGGAATTTTTTTTCAAACGAAGTTTTCATACTTCTGGACGGCGATTCTGCGGAAAACGGGGCGGAAGCGCTTCCCCGCGGGCTGTATTACTGCATATGCTCCGATGCTTTCAGCAGGGAAAAACTTCTGGCCTGCGCACTTCTTGATGAGATAAAATCCAAAGGCTACAGCATAGCCGGAGACTATTACTGTGAGGTTGTCATGGAAATTTCAGCAAGACCCGATACGGACGGGGGAATTTTTTACAAGATTCAGATTCCGGTCAAAAGCCCCGCAACCGTGTCCGACCTGATATAAAAACGTTTGACTTTGTTCCTGGTATAACCTTTATCCTGAAAATGGAAATACAGAACAGGAGGTTTCCCATGGACAGAAAGATTCGTTTTATGCAGTATGGCTGCGGCAAAATGAGCCGCTATCTCATGCGTTACGCAATGGGCAAAGGCTGTGAGCTTCTGGCCGCCTTTGACATGAATCCCGCAGTTGTAGGCAGGGATGTAGGAGAAATCATAGGGAACGGATACCGCAAAGTTGGGGTTGCCGTTTCAGATGCTTCCAAAGCCGATGAAATGATGGCTTCTCTTAAGCCTGATGTATGTATCATTGCTACCCGGAGCACGGTTGCGGAATTGGAGGACATTTTTACTGTCTGCGCCAAAAACGGCGTAAATGCCATCACCACATGTGAGGAGGCTCTTTACCCTTGGAACTCTTCACCTGCTATAACGTCAAAGCTGGACAAACTGGCAAAAGCGGGCGGATGCACGTTAACGGGAGTAGGCTACTGCGATTTGTTCTGGGGTACTATGGTCACCAATCTCGCGGGGTCATCTTTTGAAATCAAAAAGATAAAAGGAAGTTCATGGTACAACGTTGAAGATTACGGTATAGCTCTTGCTGAGGGCCATGGCGCCGGACTGTCGCTTGATGAGTTCGAAAAGAAAATAGGGACCTGCAACAGATGGTCCTCGGCCGAAATCAGGAAGATGGTTGAGAGCGGGAAGTACGTTCCTTCTTATATGTGGAACCAGAATGGCTGGCTCTGCAGCAAAATGGGGCTGACAATACTATCCCAGACGCAGAAGTGCCTTCCGTGCGTGGATAAGGAGGAGCTTCACTCATCCACTCTGGGCATGACTATACCGGCAGGATACGCAACGGGTATGAGAGCGGTTGTGACAACCACCACGAAAGAGGGCATCACCCTGGAAACGGAATGTGTGGGCAAGGTCTATAATCCGGACGAGTTCGATAAAAATGAATGGACGCTGTGCGGAGAGCCCGAAACTACAGTTATAACAAACCGTCCTGCAACGGTTGAGCTTACCTGCGCCACAATTCTTAACAGGATTCCTCAGCTCATAGACGCGCCTAGCGGTTACGTTACAACGGATAAGTTTGACTGTAATTTCTATTGTGTCAAAAACATTAACGAGTATGTTAAGACAAAGTAGAGTCAAACTTGCCATAAAAGTAAGATAATCAGAGCGCCCGCGAATTTGCCGTTCACGGGCGCTTTTTACTTAATTTGCCCGAAAAAATGCCGATTTAAGAAAAAATGTGGAATTATACAAGCTTTATGATAACTTTTTGCTTGTTTTATTCAAAAAACTGGCTTAATGTTCTTGTATAGGTGAAAAAACAAAAGGAAATTTGGAGGTAACAAATGAAGAAACTTTTGATAACGCTTTTTGTTCTCTTATCGGCTGTGTCTTTATGTTTCGCAGGCGGCGATTCTGAAAGCAAAACCACACCGGCAGAGACGAATGAGAGTCATATCCCCACAGGTGATGTTCCGCCAGAAAAAATCCATCTTGTATTTTGGACAAATATGTCAGGAGATTCACAGGTCTGCACGACAGATGCCGCAGCAGCATTCAATGCATCTCAGGATAAGTACGAAGTTGAAGTCATTTATACTTCAGGCATCCTTACCAAGATGATGACGTCTACAGTTGAAGACCGTCCTAATCTGGTTCACAGTACAGGAAACGATTCTGCAAAGTATATTTCAATGACAGGAGAGAACCGGCTTTATGTTCCGGTTCAGGAATATATTGACCACGACAATTACAGCATGTCAAATATCGTCAACAACCTTGCTACAAACTACACAAGAAACGGTAATTGGCAGTGCGTGCCTTACGGAAACACAAGCACCGGTTATTTCTACAACACCGATATCCTTTCTGCACATGGCATTGACGTGGAAACCCTCAAGAGCTATGAGGCAATTTATGATGCGTGTGTAAAGCTCAAGGCCGAAGGTGTTGAGCATCCGTTCTTCTTCAGAATCAACGTTGACTATCTTAACTACGCTCTTACGGCGGAGGGTATTGAGTATTTCAACGAAGATAACGGAAGGTCCGGCGTGCCTACTGCATCTTTCTTCAACGAAGGCAAGTGCTATGAAGCAACCATGGCATTCTTCACCTTTCTTAAAAAAATGGCTCAGGAAGACATGCTGATGGACATTGACATTGGCAATACCGATGCAAGAAACATGTTCGGGCAGGGTGATATAGCTATTATGGGTGGTTATTCATCAGGAATAGACCCGACCCTTAAGGTTCTTCAGGAAGATGTTCATTTCGTGTTCAGGCCGTCCCCAACCATTTTCGCATCCACAAAGAGCTTAGGCCAGGCCCCCGGCGGAGCATGTATTTTTGTCTGCGATGTTGACGACCCGTGGAAAGAATACGGATCATGGCTGTTCCTGAAGTTCTTCATGCAGGATGAATGGACAAGTAAATTCGCAATGGCATCAGGCTATGTACCAATCACGACAACAGGTGCCATGGTTCCCGAATATCAGACTTACATAAAAGAAAAGAACCCGTCTGCGGCAGTTATCATGGATATGCTTGACAGCACTCCGATAGGAGTAGGTTACGCCCTTGTTCCGTATGCGTCAGACTACAAGACGGCTTTCAACAACATATTCAGCAAGCTGATAAAGACGCCTGAGTATACAGCCCGGCAGGCCGTAGACGACCTTTACAAGGAAACGAAGGATACCATAGAGATGTATTTCCTTTCGAAGGGGATAGTACTCTGAGGCTGCTTTAAATGAACTTATTGCTATAATGATAATGCTATGATAAAAATGACGCCGGTTTTCCGGTGTCATTTTTTGAACATTGTTTTTTTTACATTGCTTTTTGAATGCCGGAAGATCCGGAAAGGAGTCAACTATTAATAATCAACCTATAGGGATTAAAAGAGAACTGGGGCAGATTCCTTTAGAAGCTGAATGTTTAGAATTAATATCGCCCTCAGTCCCATCAATTATAAACTAATGTTCTTATTTTTAAGGATTAAATTGCTAGGAGATTTTTATGGGTAAAATGAAGATTTCGGTTTTAGGCGGTGGGAACGGGGCCCACACAATGGCAGGCGATCTTGCGCTTAGAGGTTACAGTGTAAGGATGTATGAGCAGACCGGGTTCATAGGAAAGCTCAGCACTCTGAAAGATACTCTTACAATCCGCTGTACGGGCATTTTTTCAGGCGATGCCGGAATAGGCATGCTTACAGACAACATTGAAGAGGCTATTGACGGAGCCAAATACATTGCCGTTGTAACACCTTCTTTTGCCCACGAGTCCATTGCCATGGAGCTTAAGGGAAAAATCGGAAAAAACCAGATTCTTCTCATTTATCCGGGCGGTTTCGGAGCCCTGCAGTTCAAGCGCATACTCGGCGATGATTGCCCCGTTATCGTGCAGACAAACAATCTTCCCTACGATACCCGCCTGAACGGACCTGCTTCCGTATTCTGTACAGGAAAAAGTCCGGTAAACGTTGCCATGTTCCCCGGCAATGCGGACAGGGCGATTCTTAAGGACGTCATGGAAATTTCTCCGTACGAAAGAGTTTACGAAGACGTTCTTGAGTGCGATCTTTCGCTTGTAAACCCGTCTGTGCATTCCGGTCCGTGCCTTATCAACATGGGGGCCATAGAGCAGCAGGATCTGCGCGGCAAATTCTGCATGTACGAACATTTTACATTCGGCGCGGCCAAGATAGACATGGCTATAGACAACGAAAGAAAGGCCGTTGGAAAAGCTTTTGGCTATAAACTTTGTCCGCTTGAGGATTTTGTAGAGCCCAAGGGCCGGCTTACATGGCAGGATATCTACATGAAAATGCACGGCGAACCTTCTTTGACTCCCATCACAGGCCCTGACAGTATCTGGAACCGATATTTGACTGAAGACTGCCCGAACGGCCTTGTACCGTGGAGCGAACTGGGAAAAATAGGAGGAGTCAAAACTCCCGTTATGGATAGTGTCATCAGCGTTTACAGCGTGGTGCACGAAAGAAACTGGCGTGAAGTCGGTATAAAGGCGGATAAGCTGGGACTTGAAGGGCTTTCCGTTGACCAGATAAAGAAATACCTTAAAACCGGACGAAAATAATGAAAAAGATTGCATTGGGGATTGACGTAGGCACTACGGGCATAAAATCTGTTCTGGCGGACGAGGAAGGAAAAATTCTGGCTTTTGAGACCGCAGAACAGAATCAGTTTTTTCCGCGTCCCGGCTGGTGCGAGCAGGACGGTGAAGAGATACTTGAGCTGTGCCTGAAAAGCTACCGCACTCTTCTTGCAAAAACAAAGCTGTCTCCAAAAGACATAAGCTGTATCGGCCTTGACCATCAGGGCGAGTCCTGCCTTGTCTGGGACAGGAAAACCGGCAAATGCGTCTATCCGGTCATAACTTGGCAGGACAGACGCATGGCCGACGCCTCTGAAGAATTCGGCAGACGCTGCGGAGACAGACTTCAGAAAGTCAGCGGACTCAGATCCGATTCCTATTACAGCGCATGGAAGATACGCTGGATACTGGATAATATCGCAGACGGTCAGATGAAGGCGGAAGAAGGTCAACTTCTTGCAGGAACGCTTAACACCTGGCTGTTTTGGAACTTCTCAAAAAACCGCACTTTCGTTACGGATGAAAGCTCCGCCGATGTAATGATGCTGTGCGACCCCCGTGTCACAGGCTGGAACGAATGGCTTTTGTCCGAAATTAATATTCCTCGTAAAATGCTTCCTGAAATACTTCCCTGTAATTCGGTTCTGGCAGTGACGGATCCGGATATATTCGGGGCTGAAATCCCTGTTACATGCTCGCTTGCCGATTGCTCTGCCGGAATAATCGCGTCCGGCGCAATGAACGAAGGCGATATGACTGTAACCTACGGGACGGGCAATTTCCTGCACCTTATAACCGGAGACAGATTTGTTGTCCCTTACAACGGCCTTACGTCTTCATGTAGCTTTGCACTTTCCGATAACCGTAAAGTATTCCAGCTTAACGGCATATGCTATACGGCAGGCTCTGCCGTCAAATGGCTGAAAAACAGCCTTGGGCTTATTTCTTCCGCCTCCGAAACACAGGCTCTTGCAGAGTCCGTTACTGACAGCGGCGGAGTTTTCTTTGTACCTGCCATGAACGGCCTTGCAACTCCCTACTGGGACCAGAGCGCAAGAGGTGCCTTCATGGGCATAACAGGCGGCACTTCAAAAGCCCATATTGTCAGATCTGTACTTGAAAGCTCCGCCTTTCAGGTTGCCAACTGCAGCCGTATAATAGAAAACGTAAGCGGCATTGGAATAAACGGCATAAACGCCATGGGCGGTATAACCTCAAACAGTTTCCTGATGCAGCTTCAGGCGGACCTTTGCGGCCTTCCCGTAAAGCTTCCCGTACAGACCGAACCCTGCTACGGCGCCGCCTGCATGGCGCTTTCGGGTATAGGATCCGCTCTTACTGCGGATTCTCTTAAAGGTCTTAATCCACCTGAACATGTTTACTATCCCAAAATGAGTGAAAAAGAAAGAAAAACCAGAATAGACGAATGGCTCCGGGCAGTGGAGAGAACCTTGTTCCGGGGAAAAAAAGAGGTGTGAAATGAAACATAAGCTTTTTGTCCTTTCTATGGATGCAATGGTGGGCGAGGATATTGAATATCTTAAAACCAAGCCCAACTTTTCCAGACTGATGAGGCACTGCGCCCAGGTTGAAAAAGTTCAGACTATCTATCCGAGTATCACTTATCCGGCGCATGTGAGCATGATAACGGGGTGCAGGGCCGGCAAACACGGGATTTTCAACAATACCCATTTCCGGACGTCAAAGGGCTATCCCGCATGGCATCTTTACAGCAGCGAAATCAAGGTGGAAGACCTTTTCGCCGCCGCAAAGAGAGCAGGATGCACCACTGCTTCCGTTTACTGGCCCGTGACAGGCTTTAACCCCAACGTGGATTACCTCATAGACGAATATTTCTTCTATGATCCGGCCGAGTCCGAGACGCCGGAAAAAATTTTTGACGGATACAGAAAGCTGGGTGCGAACGAGGACACCATCCTTGCCTTAAAAGATAACATGAACCGCTTTCCCACCGAATATCACAACAGGGTAGGGAAGCCGACTCTTAAACAGACATTCGACGACTTTATAAACGGGTGCACCTGCAGCCTCATACGCCGTTATCAGCCGGATGTCCTTGTTGCCCATAACTGCATTCTGGACAGCCTGCGCCACAAAAACGGGGTGTTCAACAATTTCGTCACTGACGGCCTTGACATTACTGACGTCTGGCTTGGCGAAATCATAACCGCAATGGAGGATGCCGGAGTTTTTGAAGATACCAACTTTGTCATAGTTTCCGACCACGGACAGATGAATTTTGTCAGGCGCCTTAAACCTAACGTCCTTTTTGCAAGACAGGGCTGGATTACCGTTGCCCCGGACAAAACCATCTCAAACTGGAAAGCCTACGTCCAGTCAGGCGGCATGAGCTCTATAGTTGTGGTAAAGGACAAAAGCATAGAAAAGAAGGTCTACGATTATCTTTGCAAATTGCGGGACGAGGAAGTCTGGGGCATTGGAGAAGTCCTGACCCGTAAAGAGGTTCAGGATGCCTACGGATGGTCCGGTGATTTCTCCTTTGTCATTGAAACTGATGGCTATACCACATACAGCGAAGACTGGAATGAACCTCTTACAAGCACAATTGACCTTAACGATTACAGACTTGGGAAGGCCACCCATGGCTACAAGCCAGAAAAAGGCCCTCAGCCGGTGTTCGTCGCAAAAGGTCCGGCGTTCCGCAGGGACGCGAAGATACCCTTCTGTTTCACAATTGACGAAGCTCCCACCTTCGCAGCCATCCTTGGACAGTCTCTTCCTCAGGCCGAGGGCAGGGTGCTTGAGGAACTTCTGGTTTAGCTTATGAAAGTTTATTTTATCCGCCATGGCCAGAGCCAGGGCAATTTGGAAAAAAGAGCTTCAGGCTGGTTCCAGTCTCCGCTTTCGGAACTGGGACACAGCCAGGCCCGTGCGCTTGTTCCGGTTTTAAAAGAGGTTAAATTCGATATCATATACAGCAGCGACCTTGTCAGAGCCATACAGACGGCACACGATGCCATTCCGGGATGCAAACCTGTTACAAGTTCTCTGCTTAGAGAAATCTGTGTGGGAAGTATTGCAGGCATGCTCAGGACTGACTGTATAAATACCTACGGCGATGTTTATACCAACGCCTCAAAAAATCATGACTACACTCCCTTCTGCGGGGAAAACGACGACATGATTCACGACCGCATCTTTGAGTTTATGAAAAATCTTGAAGGTCTTCAGGACGCTGAGCGTATTGCCGTTTTCGGCCACGAGGGAACTGTTCACCAGATGATAAATTATGTCCTTAAAACAAGGATAGATCTCAAAAACCTAAGGATAGATAACTGTACCATTTCTGTATTTTCTTATGAGAACTGCCGCTGGCGTCTTGAAAAGCACGGATTATGCGCTTCAATTGAGTGAGTTAGCATTTTTACATCAAATAGGAACAGCTCTAATTAACGCTTATTTTTCCGCTGCCGTCAATTGCCCAGTCAATGAAACTGATGCCAAGCCTGTTTGCCATTTCAAAGCAATCTTTTGTGTCGGCAACAAGTTCTGGTTCATGGGCATCACTGTTGCAGCACAGCTTAAGACCGTAATCCTTTGCCGTAAGATAAAATTCGTCCGTGCTGTAAGGGGGTCTTTTGCCGTCAGGCGTATCAATAAGACACTTCTTAAGGCCTGCCCCGTTGATTTCAAGCGGCATGTCCAGTGATTTTGCGCATTGGATAATGTCTCTACCGGCCGCTTTTGCATTTTCGTCCCAAGGCAGATAAGAAGCTCTGAATAAATCAGGATGGCAGCCGAAAAGGAAAAGACCAGATTCAAGGGCTCTGCAGTAACGGCTTGTGTAATCGCTTAGATATCTTGCAAAATCTTTTGACTGCGATACAAAGCTTATCTTCCTTGCATCATGGTCAAAGTAAATATGGACAGAGCAGAGAAGGTAGTCAAAGCCGTACCTGCCCAGCAGTTCGTCCCTGTAAAAATTTTCAAGTATAGGTTCAAAGTCGCATTCTGCCGCCAAAAAAACTTTAAGCTTTGCCGTTTTCTTTGCGGCCTTCACAGCTTTTACATATCCTGCAAGGTTTTCCGTCATCATGTTCGGAGACAGAGGATTCCCGGGAACAGGTGCGTGTTCGGTGAAACCGAGAGCTTCAAGACCTGCGCGCTCCGCAGCCTTGACATAATCGCTGACAGAACCTTTTGCATGGTCGCAGAAATTTGTATGTGTATGAAGATTAGCCTTGTTCTGCTTTATGTACCGCATGTTCTGATTTTCTCCGCAATGTAAAATTATTTCAATACCTGTCTATTAAAGAAGGCCTGCCTCAACGAGACAGACCTTCAGGTATTGGGTTGAATCGGGATAGGATTCTAACGATTATCAATGATATAGGCTTGCAAGCTTGAAGGCCTCGGTGAATTCGGCGAATGTAGTTACATGAACAGCTTCTTCTTTTGGAGCTTTTGTCGCACAGGAAAAGAGCAGAGTGCACAGTACAATGACTATGGAAATTATACCTGCCTTTTTCATTATCTTTTTCTCCTCTTGTTTGCATTTATGTTTCATCACATACACATGGAAATAACGTAAGCCATGTTTCTTTTGATGTCAAGAAATATCAGCTTTTTGTGGTATTTAAGGCTAAAAATTGGGAAAAAACTGATAAAATACAATTAAATTTATCAATATGAAGTCATAAAATAATAAAAAAAGTTGAAAAACTGGGCATTCCCCATTAGAGTATAAAAATGAGCATGGAAAAGGAGGGTTGCCATGAAAAGATTAATATGCCTTACGCTTATTGTTGTTATGGTTCTGCTCACGGCGGCATCATGCAGAACATCGGAGACTCAGACTTCGGTACGTGGCGAAAAACCGGTATACACATATGCTGTTCTTGATGAAAAGAAACAAAGTCCTTCGGGTGTTTACACCGTACCGTGGAATGAAAACGCTTCCGAAACCGCAGTCAGGACAGGTACCATAAGATACTATTTCATGTCCGGTGAAAAAAGAAAATACTCGGAGACTTCAGGTATCAAGTTCGGTGATTCCTGTCTGATAGCCTTTCCCGGCGGCCAGGTAATGCTTATAGACGGCGGAATGCCGGGATATGCACCCATTCTTGTGCAGAACCTCAAGCTGCTTGGAGTTAAAAAGATTGACTATGTAGTCCTGTCCCACATGCATGATGACCATTACGGCGGACTTCTTTCATCTAATGGCGTGATTGCCCAATTTGATATAGGCACTTTCTTCTGGGGCGGGGCATACAATATTTCCGAAAGCGTTGCTGACAAGTTCGATTCCGCCATGAAGAAATATAATGTAAACAGCGTCATTCTTCTTAACGGCGATACTCTTGATATCGGGTCGGTACACATTGATATCTTCAACCCGAACATGGAGGATGTTGGAGGCCGCTATGCCGAGGCCGCACTGAACAATGCATCCGTAACAATGAAAATCACATACGATAAATTCTCTGCTGTCTTTGCAGGAGACCTTTACAGTGACGGAGAATACAAGGTGCTTGCCCATGCTGCAGATAAACTGGATGCGGATCTTATCAAGGCAAACCATCACGGAAGGACAACTTCAAATACTAAGGATTGGGGTGCTGTCACAACGCCCAGGGTTGTTGTTGCAACAAGCGGAAATCCCATAGACGAAACTGTATATGCATGGTATTCAAAGGTTGGAGCCCGCGTTTTCAACGATAATATTGACAGTTATGTCAGAGTAGTATCCGACGGCTGGAACTGCAGCGTAACAACGGCCAGAGCAAGAAAGACAAAAGCCTTTGAATTCTACGACAAGATTGCCGAACAGGTTTATCCGGAATAAACGAAACGCAGGGGAGATTCCATAAATGAAATTTAAAAATGCAGCGGCTGGAGATGCGGTATCGCTGAAACGTAAGAAGTTCAATGCTCTGCCTTATCTTCTGCTTATACCTACAATGTTGTTCCTGATTGCCTTCACTTTTTATCCTTTTATAAACTGTATAAGGCTCACGTTCTTCTCAACGGACTCGATAGGAAGGCCAGGCGCCTTCATAGGCTTCCGCATATGGAAAAAGGTTCTTACATCGGACGAGTTCAAAAACTCGCTTAAGAATACTTTCAAATATGCAGGAAGCATAGGCATAGGAACTTTCTCGTTGGCGATGCTGATGGCGTTCCTCTGTACAAAGAGCGTAGGCGGCTCCAAAATATATCAGACTATGTTTGCGCTTCCCATGGCGCTGGCTACAGCTCCTATCGCAGCAATAGCGACTTACATATTCAGCAAATACGGCATATTCAATGCGATTGTGGGCTCGGACACCGTATGGCTTTCGGGAAAAACACTGTTTCCCGTGGTTGTGTGCATAGTTATCTGGGCCAACAGCGGCTCAAGCTTCATCTACCTGCTGGTAGGTTTCAGGAATGTTCCTGAAGAACTTCTGGAATGTGCCGAGCTTGACGGAGCCAATCCGTTTACCAAATTTTTCAGGATATATCTTCCAATAGCATCGCCTCAGGTTTTCTTTGTCATATTTCTGAATATACTTTCAGCATTCAAATCCTTTGCAATGATAAAGATACTTGTCGGAGTAGACGATTCGGACCTGGCTGTACTCATACTGAAGCTTTATTCCTATGCGTTCGTGCGCGAAAGATATGAAACCGGTTGTGTATACGCCCTGGTTCTTTCTCTGGTCATCTTCCTGGTGTCCAGAATCCAGTTTATATTCGAGAAAAAGGCGGTATTCTATCAATGAGCAAAAATAAATATATCAGCAGAAAAAATAAAGAACGCATAGAGGTTGCTGTAAAGATACTTCTGGGCATACTTTTCATAAGTCCTATTCTTATTGGCATTATCTTCAGTTTCGTTCCTGACGATGAGCTTTACAATCTTCCGTCTTTTGAAGTCATAAGAAACACCTTTACCATACGGAACTATATCAAGGTTTTTCAGACACTGCCAATTCTGGCATACATAAAGACCTCACTGATAATGTGCATGATAGTAATAGTAGCCCAGATAGTGATTTCTTCGCTTTCAGCTTACGCATTTGCGTACTTTGACTTCAGATTCAAGGATTTTCTGTTCACTCTTGTCCTCATAGCAATGATGATACCCGGGCAGGTAGTTACCATTACCAACTTCCTGACCATAAGACGGCTTGGGCTTCTGAATACATACCTTGGACTTACCATAGTTTCCTTTGCCGGCGGAAGATCGCTTTTCATGTTCAGGCAAAGCTATAAGTCCATACCTAAGGAAATGAGAGAGGCCGCTATAATAGACGGCTGCGGTGAAATGCGTTATCTCTGGCAGTTTGCCGTACCCCTTTCGCTTCCTTCTGTAGCATCTGTCAGCATCCTGCTTTTCATTGGCGAGTTTAATGCATACCTTTGGCCTTTGCTTGTTTCAAGAAAGCCGCAAATGTATACCATTCAGATAGGAATGGCTCAGATGATCGGAAGCGATGCTATTCCTACTTACGGAAGAATGATGGCTGTCGCCGTCCTTTCCCTCGTCATTCCTATTGCGGCCTTCCTTTTCGGTGAAAACTATCTTATTTCGGGAATGACCAAGGGAGCTATCAAAGGTTAGTTTATCGGTATAAGGCATTTCTCCGCCGATACCGATGAGCAACATTAAATCCGAGTCCTGACACTGCCGGTCAGGGCTCAATCTTTTTTATATATTCTTAAGCTTCAGGCTGGCATTTATCAGACGGTCCTGATTTACCGATATTCTGAACGCGCGGTTTCCTTCAATATACTCAAAAAATATTTCAAGACCTGTCCTTCCGTTTTCCATTTTAAATACGACATTCGGTGTTGTGATTGAGAAATAGGCGCCGCTTAAGGTATTTTTTCCGGTATTATTTCTGTTTAAGGTTACCCCGGCGCTGAGTTCCGTTTTTGGGACTTTGAGCCTGGATTCTTCTTTATTAAAGAAATCCAGGGCGGAAACGTCCATACTAAAGCTGTAAATGCTTTTTGAGACCTTGCCCCTGTCAATATCGTAGGATGTACTGTTTTCAACGTTTATTTCAATTCCACGAATTTCAAAACAGGTGTTTAGAATTACTCTGCGTTTCTGGCTTTCTCCTCCGTAAACTGGCGAGCGGAATATTTCTGTTTTATATATAATTTCTATCGCAGTTTCTGCTTTGCCTTTAAAATCCAGCGTTGCCGAAAAAGAATCGGCGGGGGAGTCTTTGCCTTTTATCGTTTTAAGGTTTGGGCCAAGGCTGCCAAGTTTTCTCTCTGCTACAAGATTAAGCTTTTCTCCGTTCAGCTTAAGGTTCCAGCCAACAGAGGTTCCGCCTCCGGAAAGCCTTTCAAAAGCATTTTGAAGAAATAATGAGCCTATGGCTCGAAAAACGTTAAAAACAGCTTTTCCGCTGGCTCCCACAACGGAGAACAGCATATGTTTCCCCGCGCCGGAAATTCTCCAGTCAGGGCTGAAGCCTAATTCCGCCACTGCGTTTTTCCTTTCGTTCTGCTTCGCCAGAAGAAAACCAGCAAAAGCGTTTTCTTTTTGCGCTGTCATACCAAAACCTGAAGGCGAATATGGATTAAACACAGGGCTAAGCGCGATTATGTCAAAACCTTCAAGGCTGAGCGAAAGACCTGACAGTGATGGCCGAAGAGCGGGGGATATTATTTTTTTGAAATTTTTGTCTGAACCTGCTGCCGATGTTCCGAAGACCGTTTTGCCTGAAAGTCCTGACGAATCCAGCATAAGAGAGAAAATCCCCGCATCCTGCATTTCGCCTATCCGTAAACCGTTTTCAAAATCGGCGGCAAAAAAGGGCGGGGTCTCAAAAACAAAACGTCCGTCTTTCTTCTGTTTCAGCTGTACGGAAAAAGAAATACCTCCTGTGCTGAAAGAGGTTTTCAAAAGCCTTGATGACTTTAACTGGCGATAAGACAGTTCTATTTCCGCCGTTTCGCAGAAAATAGGTACGGCAAAAACAAATTCCAGGAGCAGAAAAACAAAAAAAGCAGCCATGAAAAAATTTCTCTTCATGACTGCCTGTACCGTGAAACTGCGGAAACCGTTTAAAAAACTTATCTGTTTTTTGGTTTTGCGATAATGCCCTTAAGCTCAGGTTTCTTTTCAAGGTTCTTTACAAGTTCTCTTGCTCTGCCTTTGTTAACGTAGTTTTTGTCCTCAAATACATAGCGGAAGTTGGTGTGGATGTCATAGGTTCCGTTCATCAGGGCAACGGCATCCTCTGTTATTACAAGCTCCTCGTCAGTCGGGATAACGTAAATCTTGACAGAGGAATCGTCAGCTGAAATTTCAAATTCGGCATTTCTGCATCTGCATATCCTGTTCTTTTCGGCGTCTATCTTTATACCGAAATTCTCAAGGCCGCATGTAGAAAGATAACGGATTGTCGGGCCCATTTCTCCAACGCCCGCGGTGAAGACAATGGCATCGATCTGTCCCAGAAGAGCTGAATAGGCTCCGATATACTTGCGGATACGGTGGCATTCCATGTTCATGCCAAGTTTTGCCCTTTCGTTGCCTTCGGATGCCGCGTTCTCAACGTCGCGGCGGTCGCTCATGCCGCAGATGCCCAGAAGACCGGATTTCTTGTTCAGCGCGGTATCCATTTCTCCGGCCGTTATGCCGGTATTGTTCATTATATATGGCATGATTGCAGGGTCCATGTCTCCGCTTCTGGTTCCCATTACAAGACCTTCACGCGGGGTAAGGCCCATTGAAGTGTCAACGCAGATACCGTTCTTTACGGCACTGACGGAGGCTCCGTTTCCAATGTGGCAGATTATGACGTTGGTATTCTTATTTTCTTTTCCAAGCAGTACCGCGGCTCTCTTTGCGCAGTAAAGATGGCTTGTTCCGTGGAAACCGTAGCGTCTTACGTTGTATTTTTCATACCATTCATAAGGGACTGCGTACATGAATGCCTCTGGCGGCATTGTCTGATGGAAAGCTGTGTCCATGACAATTGCATGAGGCACATCAGGCATAACTTTTCTGGCAGCCTCTATGCCCATGATGTTCGCAGGCATGTGAAGCGGTCCAAGTGGTATGAGGGTCTTAAGTTTTGCAACAACATCGTCTGTTACAAGGGCTGACTTCTTGAAAATCTCACCTCCGTGCAGGACTCTGTGGCCTACAGCTCCGATTTCTGAAACATCCCTGATTACTCCGTGTTCCCTGTCCGTGATAAGCTTGATGATAAGCTCAATGGCTTCTTTGTTGGTGGGGCAGGAGAATTTGTCCGTGTACTCATCCTTTCCTGTGGCCTTGTGCTCTATGGTGGAATACTCCTGGCCAATCCTTTCAACGACGCCTACTGCCAGCACGTCCTTTTCATCCCAGTCATAGACCTGATATTTAGCGGAGGAACTTCCGCAGTTCAGAGTCAGAATAACCATTTGTCTACCTCTCTTGGCTTGATTATTAATAAAAAACACAGTTCTTTTATCTGTTTATCTGTGCGCGGCATTTTAAAGCCTTATTGATTCTATCAGCATAAGCATGCAAGTTCAATAACATAAACAATAAGGTATGTGTATTAACGGTTCGGTTTAAAGCCAGTGATATTATGCAGATTTATAGTGTTTGTTGATTTTTTGTCTTATATTGCTTATTCTTGATTCAGAACTTTGGAGTTTGGTTTATATGAAGGTTTATCTTTGCAACACAATGTCGCGGACCGTTGAGGAGTTCATACCAATAACAGATGGACATGTAGGCATGTACACCTGCGGTCCCACTGTGTACAACTATGCGCACATAGGAAACCTCAGGACATATATTTTCGAGGACACTCTTAAACGGGTTCTTCTTCATGCCGGCTATAAAGTCAGGCACGTAATGAATATAACAGATGTGGGACACCTGACCGGCGACGGAGACGACGGCGAAGACAAAATGTCAAAGAGCGCCAGAGAAACCGGCAAAAGCGTCTGGGATATAGCAAAATTCTATACAGATGCTTTTTTCAGAGACTACGACTCGCTGAACCTTATAAGGCCGGATGTGATATGCCCCGCTACACAGCATATCCCTCAGATGATAAAGCTCATACAGCGTCTTGAGGAAGGCGGGCACACCTACATGGCCGGCGGAAACGTCTATTTTTCGATAGATACGTTTCCGGATTACGGCAAGCTTGCCAGACTTAATCTTGACGATTTAAAGAGCGGCGCCCGCATAGACGTGGATTCCAACAAAAAGAACCCGAAAGATTTTGTACTATGGTTCACCAACAGCAAGTTCGGTGAGCAGGCCATGATGTGGGATTCTCCATGGGGCCGCGGTTATCCGGGATGGCATATTGAATGTTCCGCTATGAGTATGCAGTATCTGGGCGAGCATTTTGACATCCACTGCGGCGGTATTGACGCCATCCCCGTGCACCATACCAATGAGATAGCCCAGAGCGAAGCCGCGACGGGTAAAAAATGGGTCAACTACTGGATGCACGGCGAATTTCTCCTGTCAGACAAAGGCAAAATGTCCAAAAGCTCAGGTGAGTTCCTTACAATGAGCGTCCTGATAAAAAACGGCTACAAACCTCTGGATTACCGTTATTTCTGCCTTGGAGCCAACTACCGCACTCAGCTTCAGTTCTCCTATCAGGGACTTGACGCTGCAAGAACCGCGCGTATCGGGCTTACGGAGCGCATCGCAGCTATTGGGGAGTATGTCTGCAAGGCCTCGGATATATCCGAAAAGACGCGCGCATATCTTGACCGGTTCGATGAATTCGTGTGCAGCGATCTTGCTACGGCCCGCGGGCTTTCCGTCCTGTGGACTCTTCTTAAGGACGAGTCCGTTGACAACGCGGAAAAAAGATACGCAGTTAACTATATGGACAGTGTTTTAGGCCTTGGACTTGCTGAAATCAAAACCCCAGAGGATAAAAATTCCGGAATTCCGGCAGAAATAATGGACCTTGTCCAAAAGCGCGCGGAAGCCAAAAAGAACAGGGACTGGGATGCGGCTGACCGGTATAGAAAACAGATTGACGATATGGGCTATTTGCTCAAAGACACATCCGAAGGACCGTCTTTACAAAAAAAGATGTAACTTTTGCTGAGGAAGATTGTTAAAGTTTATGGAAATCAGAAGCGGCGATGAAAAAGCCTTTAGACAGATTTACAATGAGGTATTTCCGGTTGTAATGAGGGTTGCGTATCATGTGACCTACAATCAGGATGTTGCCGAAGACATCTGTCAGGACGCATTCATCAGATTCTTTGATAAAGACATGGTTTTCCCGTCTTTTGACGATGCCAAGTTCTGGCTGATAAGGGTTGTAAAAAACCTTTCAATCAACCATATCAAGAAGAAGATGAGAGAAACGGCATCACTTGAGAAATTCATGAAAGGTCCGCAGGTTAATCCGTTTAAGGACGGAGCTTCGGAACTTCTGCTGAAGGAATCTGCCGCAGCGGTGCGTAGGGCAGTAAGCGAGCTTCCTGAAATCTACAAAACTGCGATTGTCCTTCGGGAATATGCGGGGCTGAACTACAGCGAGATAGCAAAAGTCCTTAATATTTCCGAAAGCAATGTTAAGGTCCGCGTGTATAGAGCCAGAAAAGAGCTCGAAACAAAGCTGGATCGGGAGGAAGTGAATGTGCCTTGATGATCAGATTCTTAACACCTATCTGGACAACGAACTTACAGAGCCATGGAAAAGTCAGGTTGAAGAACATCTGAGCTACTGCTCAAGTTGCAAAACCCGCTACCAGAAGCTCCTTAATCTGAGCGCCTCTGTCAAGTCGGCTGCCCTTACTGACGAAGAAATGGAGTCACGTAAGGACAGGGTTCTCTCACTGATAGAGAAAAACCATATTTCGAAAAAGAGCGGCAAAAAGTCATTTCTTCGCCGAACCTTCAAACTTTCGACTCCTCATCTTATAGGCGTCGCCGCAGCCTTTGTTGTAGTTTTTGTGGGTTCATGGGCTATTTTCGGAAACAACGGCAGCACGGACGGTTCAATTATTATGCCGGAGCTTAACTCTACGATAGATATCAACCATATTACGCAGACAAGATCCTCTGACAATGCTTCTACAGCCAAGAGCATCGAAAGTTATTCTCTGGACGAGATTCTCAAAAACCTTGACGCCCGGGGTTATGATGTTGACATCCGTCTTAAGAGCATACAGCCGCTTTCACTGGATAAAATCAGCCCTGAAGTTACAGTTATTGCGCAAATTAAAGACAAGGGTATCACTATAACCTCCGACGGCTTTGCAAAGGATTCGGAAGGTACTATAGTTGCCACCGGTGTTATTCTTAATGACAGCAACCAGATTGTAGCTTCAGACGGAACTGTCATATTTAACGCTGAAGAAACCTCAGTTGTTTCTCCGGATTCGGAAAACTGATTTTAAAGTCATTTATTAAGTCGTGTTGACCCTGCCTTGCGCAGGGTTTTTTGTTTGTGGGCAGTTGACTGTTTGACTGTTTGACTGTTTGACTGTTGACCAGTTTGACAGTGCGACAGTATGACTGTTTAACTGTTTGACATGAAATTTTTAGAACAATTTTATATAATATAATAAGTTATATTTTTAACCTTTAAAATCGTATCCGATTTTTAACAGTGCGACTGTCTGACTGTTTGACAAATTTGTCGGACTGTCAGACTGTCAAACAGTCAAACCTATGTCTTCGTAAACTGAAAAATAGGGTTAATTTATTTATATATAATAAGTTACGTATGTCAAACAGTCGGACAGTCAAAGAGTCAAACAGTCAAACCGGTCAACTGTCAGACTGTTTTTTAATGATTCCAGCAGTTTTTAAGAATATGGATGTATGAAACCAGTAAAGGAGGCGTACATGAATAGAAAACCAGGTATCGGAAAACGAGGAACCATAGAATTTAATGCAAAAGTATTTCATGCGGTTCAAAGGACAACCATGAAATTAAATCTTTTGGAATCTGACAAAGTTTATGAGTACAGAGAAAGGTATCTGAAGATGTTTTGTCTTGAAGAAAATGTATCGTTAATTTGCGATGTTCTTATGGCAAATCATTCACATTCAATAGTTTATTCTGAAAATCCGCAGTCAGTTTTAAATGTGTTCAAACGTTTGAATTCAGGGTTGGGACAATTTGTTTTTAAAAATATTGTTAAAGGAACGGATTTGGAAAATATTTTTACACCTACGTTTCGATATCATCTTTTCAGTTCATCAGTAAGGCTTTTCCCAATTGAAGGAGTTATTCCGCTGTTCATTGATACAAAATATCTTTTTGACAATCCTCGCCATCACAATTGTAGCAGATATGGCTTGAGTTATACTCATTCAACATTCAGCTTCATGCAGAATGGTGAATACGGTAAGAAAGAACTGGCTGTATTTTATAATCTTTACGGTATGTATCCCAAGCAGGTAATGAAAGTTATAATGAAATCGTATCAGGATTTTAATGACACGCTTCAGACCTTGTCATTTTCAATAGACAGAAAACGGGAAGCTCTGGTTTTTAAATCAGAGCCGTTGAAGGATTGGACTGTGTCAAGTAATAAGATAATTGACTCTTATAAAAGTTTTGACAGCATATAAGGTTGCGGATGAATTATAATCCGAAGCAGAAACAAGTCATGGATATTGAACCATAATTCTTTGTTCCAAAAAATAACGGGCAATTCAGGTATTGATTTTAATAACAATTGGCTTATGCGTAAACGAGCAGATGACGGCAGTTGCATCCTTAAAATAGTAAACGGCTGTATTGCCGGCAGGTCCTGTTTTATACATTTTTCTAAGCTCCGGATATTCTTCAAGCATTGATTCCTGAGCTTCAACTCTGTCATCCGGAACAAGCGTCCCTGAAAGTCGAATCCAATCTCCGTTATGCATTGCGGAAATTTCAACCTTGCCGTTGGCATTAATCTGTTTGGCTACATCTTTTGTTTTTCCTGTTTGCAGATATAGTTTATCTTCAAAGATGTGAATCGTTCCAAACGACCTTACTCTGGGCTGATTGCCGTCTGCGGTTGCCAGAAAATATACGCCTGCGTTCTTTAGAAAATCATAGACTTCTTTCATTATATTGATTCCTTTCTGAAAATGTAAAAATGTATAAAAATGTGCCCCTAATATTTCTTAGTATTAATTTAGTAAACATCTCATTCTAAGTAAATGTTTTGCTTTCAAAAACATAAAAATTTTGCCGCAGAATAAATTTAATCCATAGTTAAATTATATAAAATTATATCATTATTATATATAATTTATATAATTTTTAAATTGAAAATATAAATTGCACTTGGATTACTGCTAAAACTAATATAAATTATATAATTTTTATATATTTTTTATATCATAATAATAGTTTTTTTGTATTATTTTAAAATATGCCATTCACAGGGCTAATTAATTGCTTAACAAGCCCATTTAGTATAATATTTACAGATTAGAATTATTATTCGCGCGCATTCGCATCATTCATGAACGTGAAATTTGTAAATTTGCGGATGTCTAAGGAGTTTAGATGAAGGCTATTGAACTCGAAAAGACCTATAACCCAAAGGACTTTGAGGACAGGATATATGAACAGTGGGTAGAAGACGGAAATTTTAAACCGTCGGACGCAGACGGAAAACCGTTTGTAATTGTTATGCCGCCGCCCAATGTAACCGGTATTCTTCATATGGGTCATGCCCTCAACAACTCTCTTCAGGACATTCTAACACGATATTACAGGATGACCGGCCGCCCGACTCTCTGGCTTCCCGGCTGTGACCATGCAGGTATTGCAACTCAGAACGTTGTTGAGCGCCAGCTGGCAAAAGAAGGTCTGAGACGGCAGGATATTGGCCGTGAAAAATTCCTTGAAAGGACTTGGCGGATAAAGGAAAAGCACCATGACATAATTGTCAACCAGCTCAAGAAAATAGGTTCTTCCTGTGATTGGTCGCGTGAACGCTTCACTATGGATGAAGGCCTTTCGAAAGCCGTACGCGAAACTTTTGTTACGCTTTACGAACGGGGGCTGATTTACAGGGGCCTGTATCTGGTGAATTATTGCCCGCATTGCGGCACGGCGCTTGCTGATGACGAGGTCGAGCACCAGGAAGATGCGGGACATCTTTTTGATGTCCGATACCCTTTTGCTGACGGCAGCGGATACATAACAGTTGCAACTACAAGGCCGGAGACAATGTTCGGAGACCAGGCAGTTGCCGTAAATCCTGATGACGTAAGATATAAGAGCTTAGTTGGAAAGATGCTTAAGCTGCCTCTGACAGACAGAGAAATACCTATTATCGCAGACAGTTTTGTAGGTATTGATTTCGGTACAGGTATGGTTAAAATCACTCCGGCACATGACCCTAACGACTGGGAATGCGGAAAACGGCACAATTTAGAGCCTATAAATATCCTTAATCCGGACGGAACACTTAATGATGTATGCCCTGAACAATTCAGAGGACTTCCTGCTGAAGAAGCCAGAATGAAGGTCGCAAAGGTTCTTGAGGAACAGGGATATCTTGTTAAGAGTGAAGAATATAAGCATGAAGTTGGCCATTGCTACAGATGCAACACTCCTGTAGAGCCTTATATGAGCGAGCAATGGTTCGTTAAAATGCGCTCAATGGCGGATAAGGCTCTTAAAGCATGGAAGGACGGAGAGATTAATTTCTATCCCAGAAGATGGGAAAATACCTATTCAAGCTGGCTGGAAAATATAAGAGACTGGTGTATAAGCCGTCAGCTCTGGTGGGGTCACAGAATTCCGGTATGGTACTGCAAAGACTGCGGAAATATGATGGTGAAGCGAAAGGACCCATGCTGCTGTGATAAATGCGAAAGCAAAAACATAGTTCAGGATTCGGATGTTCTTGATACATGGTTCTCTTCCTGGCTCTGGCCGTTCAGTACGCTTGGCTGGCCGGAAAATACTCCTGATATGAAGAGATTCTTCCCGACAAGCACGCTTGTCACCGGTTATGACATAATCTTCTTCTGGGTTTCCAGAATGATTATGGCTTCACTTGAATTCACAGATAAAGTTCCGTTTTCGGATATATATATAACCGGCTTAGTTCGTGATAAGAAAGGCCGAAAGATGTCAAAGAGTCTTGGAAACGGTATAGACCCGATAGATGTAGTCAATATCTACGGTGCTGACGCCATGAAGTTTACCATCTGTTATCTGGCAACGCAGGGGCAGGATGTCCTTGTAGATATGGATTCTTTCAAGCTTGGTTCAAGGTTTTCCAATAAAATATGGAATGCCACAAGATATCTGCTGATGAATCTGGAAGGAAGAAACCTCATTCCAATTGACACGTCAAAGTTCAACGCTATAGATAAGTGGATATACCACAGTCTTAACGAAAATATACTGAAAGTACGCAATGCAATCGAAGGCTATAAGTTCAATGAAGCTGCTCAGGCTGTTTATGACTTTTTCTGGAATGATTTCTGCGACTGGTATGTGGAAGTTTCCAAGCTTTCTCTCTATACGGGAGACAATGCGGAGAAGGACAGGATAGTTTCAATACTGATGGATATCCTTGCTTCTTCAATGAAGCTTATGCATCCTATGCTTTCCTTCCTTACGGAAGAAATATGGTCAAAGCTTCCGAATACGGAAGGCAAAGTTATTACAGCATTATTTCCTAAATATGATGAAGGCAGAGTTTCTTCAAAAGAAGCTCAGTTGATGGCTGCGGCACAGGAACTTATACGCGGAATAAGAAATATGCGTGCTGAACTTGGCATAGGTCCTGAAAAGAAACTCAGGATGGTTGTAAAGATTGATGAAACCGGAGATTTGTCGGCATTTATGAAGGAGCATATCAGACTTCTTAAGGAATTCGCTAACGCTGACGAATTTAAAATTGATGATAATTCAAGCGTAAACGTAGATGGAGCTTTCCCGATTGCCGGCATGGGTTTTGAGACGTATGTTTTTGTAAGAGATGCAATTGATGTTGATAAAGAGATTGCAAGAATAGAGTCTGAGATAAAGAAAAACCAGGTTCTTCTTACAGGCGTTGATAAAAAACTTTCAAACGAAAACTTCATTTCAAATGCTAAAGCTGAAGCTATTGAAAAGGAGCGCGAAAAGAAACTTGAATTTGAGGAAAAAATTGATAAGCTTAAAAAGCATATAGCCATTCTTCGGTCGTTCTGATATTTTGTTTATATATATTGACTTGCTGCGTTGGAGGCAACGATGAAAAGATATCTTCTGATTCTGTTTTTGATACTCTCTCTACTTGTTTCGTGTACTACCAAATCTGTTAAAACTGACGAATCGCCTGTAGAATTTGTTGAGGCTGCCATAGTTGAGAATACACGGGAAGAAATTGCAGGCACACAAACAGAACAACCTGAAACTGTGTTTGAAGAACCTGCCGTTGCCGCTGACGAAAATATATCTGAAACTGAAGCGCATGTTGAAGATTCAACAAGTGAAGAATCTGTAACGAAAAACCTGACTGAAGAAACCTCAGAAGAGATAATAAAGCCTGAAGAAGATTGGAGTTATATCTTTGAACAGGCACCTGCTCAAACCACTGAAAATATTTCGGAAGAAACTGCTGAGTCAGTTTTGGAAACATCCGCTCAGGACGCTGAAATACCCGCTTCTTCTGATATTATTACTGTAAGTGAAGCGAAAAAAGTACCTGAACCTGAGAAGATTGAAAATTCGGCAAATTATGTTTCAAACGGCACTCCAGATACTCCTGATAAGGATTCAATTATATGGAAAGTTGGGAATTTCATTGTTAAAGAGAAACTTCTTAGCGCGGGAATTCTTACGGTTGTACTTGGTCTTCTGTATTTTATCATAGTGCTGATAAAGACGACCTCTTTTCCCCGAAAGAAGAGCGGCGGATTTGGTCATGATGTAATGAAAACATCGGATGAGCAGGCTGTAACGACGGTAAAGAAGAAATCCGATAAACATAGCGATGTCAGTTATTCCGATGACGATGAAGAGTTTTTAAGACAGCTTCTTGAATCTGATAATGTCTGAAATGTCAATTTTAACTAAAAAAATCAAGAGTCCTTTCAAGGACTCTTTTTTATAGCAAACATCTATCGAATTAATATAATATGATACAAAACTTATATAACTATTTATAATTAAAATACCATAGTTATATTTAAATAATATTAAAACTAATTAAATATGTACAAAATATATTTAAAATAAAAAAACTATTGTATGATTTTATAGTATAGTATATATTGATTTTAGGTGTTTTATGGCTAAAACGATTGCATTCCACCTTCAGAAGGGCGGAGTAGGAAAGACAACTATATCAGGTACTCTTGCATGCCAGTCCGCTTTAGACGGCTTTAAGACTTTACTTATTGATGTTGATCCTCAGGGGAATGCTTCTTCCTGGTTTCTTAAAAAGACTCCAAAGTATGAGCTTGCGGATGTGGTTCAGGGAAGATGCTATATCGTTGATGCGATTGTTCCTGTAGGGCAGGTTGAAAATCTCTATCTGCTTCCGACCTTTGGTATAGGCGGGGTGCTTAAAAACTACAGCGAAACAAAGCTGGCGGAAGAACCGTTTGTTCTTCAGGATCTTGTCAAAGAGCTTTCAAAAGAGTTTGACCATATTATACTGGATCTTTCACCGGGGCTGGGCTGCCTTGAAAGGTCAGCCATAGTTGCCAGCGATGAAGTTATTACGCCAATGACGCCTGAAGTCTTCAGCCTTGACGGTCTTGAGATTTTTATTGATGAGCTTAAAAGGCTTAAAAAGAATCTTCGCAGCGATGTGAAGCATTCCAGAGTCATAATCAACTCCTACGACGAAAGAATCAAACAACACAGAGATATATTTAAAGCGGCCCGGGAGGGGTCGTTTGAAGTCCATAGAATTCCGGTTGACCCTGTTTTCAGAAAAGCTCAGGAGGTTTCGGTAGCTCCTCAGCAGTTCAAAGAGCATGGCAGAGGGCTTAAGGATAAGACAATAGAAGCTATCCTAAGTCTTGAATCCGTGATTTGGGACTGATTAAATCCAGGAAGGTTGAATTATGGCATTAAAGAGAAACCCTGAAGATTCAGTTCAGTACGAGGAAGACATAAAAGCAAAGGCCAAGACTCTTTTCAACGGAGAAACCGGAATCCGCGCAAAAGAAAAAAAGATACTCACAACTTTTTCCATTGAACCATCATTCAAGAAAGAACTTGAAGATCTTTTTGCCGATATGGGTCTGAACTGGGCAGGCGGAATCAGATTTGCCCTTAAAGAGTTCCTTAAAAAATATACAAATAATAATTGATTTCATATTTGTTTAATTGTAATTTAATATGAAACTTATATAAGTATTATATCATAGATGTATATTACAGGTTTTCCTTCCATATAAACAGCCTAATAACCCTGCTGAAATTCCTTAATCAAAACATAAATCATATTAATATTAAACTTATTAGTTAAAATTAAATAATGATATAAAAACTATATTAAAAAATATAAAAATACTATAAAATAACTATAAAAAGTGGCTGAAAAAATATAAATTATATACAATTATATTATAATAAAATAATTTAAATTATATAAATCAATACCAATTTTATATAAATTAATATCATAATTATTTATATCCTCTGTAATCTTATTAAAAAATCATTTAAATTCTGTTTATATCCTATTTAAGTGGTATACTGGTTTAGGTGAGGTGTTTATGAGTTGGTATGAAAACGCTGTTATTTATCAGATATATCCCCGAAGTTTCAGAGATTCAAACGGAGACGGAGTAGGGGATTTGAACGGTATAACCGAAAAGCTTCCTTATATTAAAAGTCTGGGAGTGGATGCCATATGGCTCAGTCCTATCTACAAAAGTCCAATGAGGGATTTTGGCTATGACATAGAGGACTACAGAGCTATAGACCCTATTTTCGGTAATATGGAAGACCTTGACCATTTAGTAAGCAATGCTCACAAACTTGGGCTGAAGGTCCTGTTGGATATGGTTCTCAACCATAGCTCAGATAAACATAAATGGTTTCAGCAAAGCAGATTAAAAGATAGTAAGTACTCCAACTTTTATATATGGAGAGATAAAATTCCCAATAACTGGATGGCGTGCTTCGGAGGAAGAGCATGGACATTTGACAGCACACGCGGGCAATACTACCTTCACTCGTTTTTAAAGGAACAACCTGACCTGAACTGGCATGACAATCACTGCAGGGAAGCTATTTTCAATGAGATTAGATTCTATCTGGATAAGGGTATAGACGGCTTCCGTCTGGATGTTATAAACATGATAGGTAAGGACCCCGAACTGAAGTCCAATCCGTTCATGTTCGGAGAAACACCCAGGCCCTATGATATGCAAAATCATATTTACGACAGAAATACTCCATATACGCACGAATATATCAGGCAGCTCAGAAAAGTTATGGACGAGTATGATGAAAGGGTGCTGCTTGGGGAAATTGCTGTTCAGGGCAGCGGCCAGATGGAGCAAAGCGCATCTTACATGGGTAGCGCCAACGACGAGCTTCAGCTTTGCTTTGAGTTTTCTCTGGTTAAGCAGCCGCTTAAAGCACGTAATCTCAAAAAGGTCGCGAAACGCTGGTACGAGCTATGCAGCTTGAATCAGAAAAGGATTCCGTGCTGGGTTCTTTCAAACCACGATGTCCCCAGAGCTATTACAAGGGCTCACAACAATCCGGATAAGGCAAGGCTTCTTGCAATGTACCTTCTGCTTCAGAGAGGCGCATCCGTAATGTATTTCGGCGAAGAAATCGGAATGATGAACCGCGACTTCCCCAAAAAAGAAATTCAGGACCCGCTTGGACTGAAATATTGGCCCATCTACAAAGGACGCGACGGCGAAAGGCGGCCTATGCAGTGGGACAGCTCGGAAAACATGGGCTTCAGCCTTGTTCAGCCGTGGCTGGAACCCAACTACTCTGATAACTGGCGCCGTATCACAGTGCAGGCCGAAGAATCAGACCATGACAGCCTGCTCATGCTTTACCGCCGCCTTATCAGCCTTCGTAAAAGTCGAGCCGAGATAGGAACTTCCGACGCGGTATTTGCCGGCAAAGTCCCGTGCGGCGTGCTTGCTTACAGCTTCACCTCAGGTGGGAAATGCACTCTTGTCATCCTTAACTTCTCCCGCGGCTTCAGAAATGTGCGTCTTGAAAGCCTTATCCCCATGGTCGAGTCCATGCGCATTGAATTGAAGAGCCATGAGCGTGTAAATTTCAGGTTTGAAAACGGAGTTATCGCAATGCCCGGATGTTCGGGAGTAGTCCTTACAAACTAAGTAAAGCTATTTATAGTAATTAGATATTAATCTTCTTTGTGAACAGACTTGCTATGCCGGAGCCTGTATAGACTACGGTTGTGACAATTATGCCTGCAATAACTACGCCCATGATAATTGAAAGGCAGCTTTTCTTCCTGTCAAGCCCAAGGACCCATGCTCCAAGTGTTCCTGTCCATGCGCCTGTAACAGGTAAAGGTATAGCCACAAACAATATAAGACCAAGTAAGCCGTACTTACCAACCTTTTCTCCCACTTTTTCACGCGCTCTTGCAATGGTCTTTTCAAAAAAACTGTGGTAGGGCTTCCACTTGTCCAGAATCTTGTGCAGGGTGGCTAAAAAAAGAAAGCCGATTAATGGAACCAAAGCGTTTGCAAGAACTCCTATAACAAAGGAAAGCCACAGCGGTATATCGTTGAAGTATGCGTATGGGATAGCGCCCCTTAGTTCGGAAATTGGAATCAGGCTTAGAAGTACCGTAAGAAGATAGGTCTTTGTCATTTCTTTTTATTCTCCACATGTATCGCATTTACAGGACATACCTCGTGGCAGCAATAACATCTTATGCATTTATTGTAGTCACATACTACATGTTTGTTTCCGTCCTGTTCAATCTTAAGACTAAGCGCCTTAGGTGGGCATATCTTAACGCACCTCAGGCATCGGATACATTTTTTATCGTTGAATAAAGGAGCAGGTTCCTTTTTCTGCCTGTATCTCTGGATACCTGCTGTAAGAGACGGGATAAAAAGCGCCTTTATCAGGTTTTTCTTCTTTTTTATAGGTATGCGTTCGTAATCTGGAACAGCCAAATCTTTAGCATCAAGAATAGGGTAGGTTATTTCTCCGGGGAGAAGACGGCGTCTTTTGGCCTCGTTCAAAATGGGAATATCGTTCGGGTCATAGCCCATTATCGTGGCCTGAGCCGCATCAGCCGCATAGCAGCTTTTAGATGCGATAAGCAGATTTAAAGCCCTTGGCGTGCCGTTTGCGGGACCTGCGCCTTCCATTGCAAGGATAGCATCCATTATGCAGAAAGCGGGTTTGATTGTTTCGTGTATGCCTACAATCAGCTTCGCAAAACTCCCGCGGCTGGGATATTTCGCATGGCATACGGCTTTGTTTACATTGGGGACTATCCCGAAAAGGTTCTTTGTTGCTCCTGTGGCATACATCAGAGTATGTGTCTTGAATTTGCATACTGAGAAAACAAGGTCAACTTCGTCCAGAATCCTGGCCATAGGAAGTTTCGCAAACGTACCGTCGATTCTTTTAGTAACCGGTTCGTCAAGGAAGTTGCTCCATAAGGCTCCTTCCTGTTCGCAGACTTCAGCAATACCGCAGATTTTTGCATTAAAGGTCTGTGTGTGAAGACCGGGGGAATCACCTACATATATTTCAGAAACTCCATGGTTTTTCAGCAGCCTGATAAGGGCTCTGATAATTTCCGGATGAGTTGTTATGCAGTTTTCCGGTTTTGTATCGGACAGGATATTGGGCTTTAAAAGTACCTTTCTCCCGGATACATCAGGCATGCCTGCTTTTTCGCATATATTTTTAAGACAAGGGTATATGCTGTTAATGTCATAGTTTATGCATTTATCTATTGCAACTGAAGTTATTTCATCTGGCACTGTTTTTTCCTTATTAAGCAGAAATACAGAGGCCCTGCACCGTCATGCGCATCGGGCAGCACAATTCGCCCGTGCGTGCGTGCCTCGGAAAGACTTTCAAGCTCGGGATGATTTTCAAGCATATCAACCTCTTCGAACAATCCGGCTCTTTTTTTGAAAAGCTTCTCTATAACAAGCTCGTTTTCCAGATTGCATATGGAACAGGTGCTGTACTGAATGTAAGCGCCGTCCATGGCTGCATCCAAAGCCGCGGCAAGCATAGCGAACTGCTGTACTGAAAGCTGTTTCGGTCTGTTGGGGCTCCAAATGGAAAGAGCGTTGAAATCTGTCAGCACATGGTGCTCTGATGAGCAGGGAGCATCCAGCAGTATACTGTCATAGGCGTTTTTTTCATGAAGCGACCATGTTGTGCTGTCATAGCCGGTAACCTTTACAACATTTCTAAGCTTATCCGGCAGGCAGTTATCCAAAACACTAATCAGCCTGTTTCTTCTGGCTGCGGACCTGTCGTTTGAAATAAGCTGCCCTGTTCCGTTTAAGCGCAGAGCAAGGCTTAGCGTTTTTCCTCCGGGGGCTGCGCACATATCTAAAACTCTATTATTTTCCGAAATAGGAAGTATAGAAGCTGCCAAAATAGAGGCACGGTCCATGTAGTATGGCTCTTTAAGCTTATCCGAAAGTGAGACCGGCGCGGTTTCTTTAAGGAGCGCTTTTTTCAGCTCTTTCCACCTGGTTCCATAGAGGCTGCTGTAGTATTGCTCGAATTTCTGTTCTCCGGAAAGCTTTTCTTTTTTTGCCATGACGTATTGTTATGCCTATTTTTTATGAAATCTGCGTAATATCGGAACCTGAAGATTTAGAATTCTCCAAGAACTTTTACAAGCGCCTGAGTTCCTTCAAGACCGTCTCCCCGCTGCTGAATTTTTTTGTAAAGCGATTCTACAAGTTCAAGGCCGTTGAGTTTTAAACCCATTCTACGGCTTTCTTCAATGGCTATACCCATGTCTTTTATGAAGTGGTTGATTATGAAGCCAGGTCTGTAGTCGCCCTTTATGATTCTTGGAGCAAGATTGTTAAGCGAATGGCAGCCGGCGGCTCCCTTTGAAATGGTCTCTACCATTTTTTCAAGGTCAAGGCCCGCGGCTTTTGAATAAACAAGAGCTTCGCACATTCCTATCATTGTACCTGCTATCTGTATCTGGTTTGCCATTTTTGTATGCTGTCCGGATCCCGCTTTACCTTCAAGCATTACAGAGGTGCCCAAAAGCTTTAAAAGCGGAAGGACTTTTTCAAGAGTTGAAGCATCTCCGCCAACCATTATGGAAAGCGTCCCGTTTTTTGCTCCCGAATCTCCTCCTGAAACCGGCGCGTCAAGTGCCTCGCACCCGGCGGATTTCGCGTGTTCGTATATCTTGACGGTCAGAGACGGTTTTGTTGTTGTCATGTCTATGAGTATCTTGCCTTCAGAAAGGCCGCTGAAAATTCCGTTTTCACCGAAATAAATTTCTTCAACGTCCTTCGGATAGCCGACAATAGTAAAAATTACATCGCATTTTCGCGCAACTTCTCCGGGATTAGAAGCAAGGTTCGCTCCTTTTTCAACAAGTTTCTTTGCTTTTTCTGCCGTCCTGTTGAAAACAACCGTTTTATATCCGCCGTCCATTATGTGAGAGCACATGGCGCTTCCCATTATCCCGGTTCCTATCCAGCCTATTGTCATATAATCCTCCAATGATTTAAGGATATCTTTATTTAACTTTTCAGACAACCGTTTTTCAACTATACTTCTATAAGTAAATGAGGTGCATATGGACTTGAACTATATCCTGCCGGAAGAGGAAGTGACCGACATTGCCGATTTCTTCAAAGTTTTCGGGGATCCGACAAGACTCAGAATACTTTTTCTCCTTGATTCGGGGGAGGCTAATGTAAACACAATCTCAGGCAGTCTTGGTATATCACAGTCTGTTGCAAGCCAGCACCTTAAGCTGCTGAGGGTCGCAAGGCTTGTGCGCTGGAGAAAAGCCGGAAAAAGCGTAATTTACGCTCTGAACGACGAACATATCTCAAAAATACTTGCACTGGGAACGGAGCACTACGAAGAAACAATAGGACCCGAGGCCTGAGGATGAAAAAGGCCGGTTTAATCCTGCTGACAATATTTTTTGTGCTTATAATCTCTTCCTGCATAACGCTTTCAGACGGCAGCGGCAGTCAGTTCAGTCTTAAACCGACCGTGACGGCTTCAGAGATTGGCCTGCTGCGGGGCAGCGTTTCCTACGGGGCAGGTTTTTACTTCCCCACCACGTCCGATATTTTGGACATATCCATGCTCAAAACAGACGGTACCACGGGTCTTGTTACCGAAATTTCCCACCGCAGGATACTCAATCTGCTTAATTTTCCCATTCAGTTTACCGTAAGCTACGACCGGCTGGACATTGCCGAAAACGATACCTGCACCATTATAGTCACTCTTCTTGTAGGCGGAAAAGTAAAAGCGCAGGGCCTTACTCTGCTTATCAGGACCGATACCGGTTTTGCCGATGCCTCACTAACGCTTTTGTCCGTTTGAAAAATAAAATTGACCGCGCTTATTTTGATAAGTTAGAATTAACTACGGGGATTTATCAGCGGGGTAGGGCTAATGAAGAAAAAAAGAGTAACTATTTCAGACATCGCAGCAAAAACAGGGTATTCCAAGACAACGGTGTCTTTCGCTTTCAACTGGCCGAACAGGATATCGCCTGAAACGGTAAAGAAGGTCATAGACTGCGCCATGGACATTGGATACAAGTGTCCCTGCGACACTGTTGATGAAGCAAACAGATTTAAAGTAATCTGTATTTTCCTTCCGGAAGAGGTTCCTTCCGGCAATGTGCCAATCTGGGGCGGGGCTTTGATCGCTGTGTACAAGCTGTGCTCAGAGCACGGTTTTGTTCTGTGCCTTGTAAGTGAAAAAAGGATGACGGACGGGTTCTTCCTAAAAACTGGGCCGATAGACGCCTTCATGTTCTTCAACTGCATAGATGTGGAGCCGGCCTTTCTTGAGACCGCGAAGAAGAGGAGAATTCCTGTACTGGGCATAAGCCTTGAAACAAACGTCGCGGATGAAAATGAAAAAAAGCTTGAACGCGTAAATAATGCCATACAGTGCGCGGAATATGTTTTGGATATAATAATGAAAGCCGAAAAGCCAAGGATTCCGGAAAAGAAAGCATATACTCTTTTCGAAGCCAATCTATAGGAAAAACGACGCGAAAATATTTTTTACTCCGGTAAAGTTGCTCACTTATCCATTTGTCATTATATTGGGTATATAAACCTGCGGAATTCCGCAAGGAGGTAAAATGGCTTTTAACTTCTATCAAGACCAACAGCCCGGCCAGAACGGCGGGACGGGCGGCAGAAGAGCGAGTAATTTAAGGTTAACACCTAAACTTCTCATACTCATACTTGTTGTCATACTGGTAATCGTCACCGTCTCAACCGGATTTTTTGTGGTAGACCAGACGGAGCAGGCTGTCATCCTCAGGCTGGGGAAATATCTGAAAACGGTAGGACCCGGACTCCAGTTTAAAATTCCGTTCGGAATAGATTCAAGCTACAACGTGGAAACACAGACTGTCCAGACCATGTCCTTCGGTTACAGGGCAACGTCAATCGGAAATCCACGCGGCACATCAACATCTTACAATTACTCCAAGTACACTTCGGAGTCTACAATGCTTACGGGAGACTTGAACATAGTGGACATACAGTGGATAGTACAGTACAGGATAGATGATCCGTACAAGTGGCTTTTTAACCTTAATAATCCAAAGACAACCATCAATGATATTTCAAGGTCCGTCATAAACCAGCTTGTAGGAGACCTCCCTATACTCAGTATAATGACAAGCGAAAGGACTTCCATGGAAGTGGAGGCACAGCAGCAGCTTCAGGCTGTTCTTGACGGCTATGATATGGGTGTAAAAATCGTAACTGTCAAACTTCAGGACATTGTTCCACCCGCAGGTGATGTACAGGATGCTTTTGAGGATGTGAACAAAGCTATTCAGGACATGAACAAGTATATCAACGAAGGAAAGGAAAACTATAATGCAGTAGTTCCTTCCGCAGAAGGCGAAGCTTCAAAGATAATTCAGGAAGCCCAGGGTTATGCCGCTGAAAGGGTAAACTCCGCAACCGGTGATGTGGCAAGGTTTAAAAGCGTGCTTTCGGAGTATGAAAAGAGCCCTGAAATCACGGCAAAGCGTCTTTACATAGAAACTATGGAAAAAGTCCTTTCCGATACGGACAGCCTTACCGTTGTTGACAGCGGCCTGGACAATTTCCTGCCCATGATGAATCTTGACAAGGGGGCAAACTGATGAAGAAACTTCTGATTACACTTGGAGTTATTGTCGCGGCGGTGGTCATCCTTATTATCCTTGGCCCGTTTTATATCCTTACTCAGGGAGAGCAGGCTGTTGTCACAAGATTCGGTGCAATAGTTAATGTGGAAACAGAGCCCGGCCTTAAGTTTAAGATGCCGTTTGTGGATACCGTTACAAGGTATTCGGCAAAGATTCTTTCCTGGGACGGCGATGCCCAGCGTATCCCCACCAAGGAAAACCAGTTTATCTATGTTGACCCTACAAGCAGATGGATTATTACTGACCCTCAGAAATTCTATGAGACGGTAAAAACTATTGAAAACGCTCAGTTAAGGCTTGACGATATCCTGGATTCAACAGTTAGGACAGTAATTTCAGAAAACTATCTGAATGAGGCTGTCAGAAACAGCAACCGAATTAATCAGATGACTGTTGTTGAAGAGGTTTCCAGCATAGACGATCTTGAGGCCGCGGAAAGGCTCAGATCCCTTACAGTTTCAAATACGCAGCAGGAATCAATCAAGATAGGACGTCAGGGGCTTTCAGACAGGATGCTTGCGTTTGCAAGCTCCTACACCAAAGAATACGGCATTACCCTTATAGATGTCGTAATACGCCAGATAAAGTATTCAGACGACCTTACCGAAAGCGTGTACCAGAGGATGATAAAGGAAAGGAATCAGATAGCCGAAGCCTACCGGTCATACGGCCGCGGACAGCTTGCGCAGTGGGAAGGAAAAACTAACAGCGAGCAGAAGTCAATCCTGTCCAACGCCTATGCCAGGGCTGAGGAAATAAAGGGTGTCGCGGATGCTGAAGCTACCAGAATTTATGCCGAGGCCTACGAAAGGAATCCGAAATTCTTCGAGCTTTGGAGGACTCTTGAGTCTTACAAGACCACGCTTCCTGATAAGACAAAAATTCTGAGCACGAATCTTTCCTACTTTGACCTTCTGTACAGTAAATAAGACAGACAGCCGAAACACAATCTAACTCATTCACGCGGACCGTTGAATAAAACGGTTCGCTTGTATAATATTAATGCGCTATGAAGAAAAGACTAATTACCAGCGCTCTGCCTTATGTGAACAACATCCCTCATCTTGGAAACCTGACTCAGATTCTTTCAGCAGATGTTTTTGCCCGTTTCTGCCGTTCAAGGGGCTATGAAACCCTTTATGTATGCGGAACTGACGAATATGGGACAGCTACGGAAACCAGAGCCGCCAAAGAGGGTGTTACGCCCAGAGAGCTATGCGACCGCTACCACGCCATACACCGCGACATTTATAAGTGGTTCAACATTGATTTTGATTATTTCGGACGCACTTCCACGCCCAAACAGACAGAAATAGTACAGGACATTTTCCGCCGCTGCGATGCTAACGGTTTTATTACTGAAAAAGAGACAGAGCAGCTTTACTGTCCAAACTGCGACCGCTTCCTTGCGGACCGTTTTGTAGAGGGTACATGCCCGCACTGCGGTTCGTCTGACGCAAGAGGGGACCAGTGCGACAACTGCCAGACCCTTTTGGAGCCGACAGAACTGATAGCACCGCGATGTATGGTCTGCGGCACAACGCCCGTGATAAGAAAGACAAAACATCTTTATCTTGACCTGCCTAAAATCCTTCCCATGCTTGAGAAGTGGATAGATGAAACTTCGAAAACGGGCTTCTGGGCAAAGAACGCAATTCAGGTGACAAAGAGCTGGCTGCGCGACGGTCTTAAAGAAAGGTGTATCACGCGTGACCTTAAGTGGGGTATACCCGTACCTAAAGAGGGATATGAGAATAAGGTTTTCTACGTCTGGTTTGATGCTCCGATAGGTTATGTTTCCATATCAGCGAACTATACGGATGACTGGAAAAAGTGGTGGCATGAGCCTGAGACTACAGAGCTTTTTCAATTCATAGGCAAGGATAACATTCCGTTTCACACTGTGGTTTTCCCGGCAACGGAGCTTGCAACCGCTCAAAAATGGACAATGCTCCATCATATGAGCTCGACCGAGTACCTTAATTACGAAGGCGGCAAGTTCTCAAAGAGCAAGGGCATAGGCGTTTTCGGAAACGATGTCCAGGAAACTGGCATCCCCGCGGATATCTGGAGATTCTATATATTCTACAACAGGCCGGAAAATTCCGATTTTACATTCACATGGAAAGATTTGCAGGAAAAGGTAAACGGAGAACTTATAGGGAACCTTTCCAATCTGGTAAACCGAACCCTTACCTTTGTAAAGCGCTTTTATGACGGTGATTTGGGACAGGGCCCTTTGGATGAAGAGCTTCTTTCACAAATCAGGGAAAAGGAAGCTGTGATAACGGCAATGCTTGAGCGCGCCGATGAAAGAGATGCTTTAAGGACGATTTTTGCCCTTTCCAGCATTGGAAACAAAAAATTCCAGGATTCAGAGCCGTGGAAGCTTAGAAATACTGACCCTGAGAAGGCAAAGCTTATCCTCAGAACACTTGTAGGCCTTATCCGTGACCTTGGCATAATGATTCAGCCGTACATGCCTTCAACGTCCCGGTCAATACTGGCTTTCCTTGGAAACGAAGGTGCGTCCTGGGAGTATCTGGGTGATTACTCAAAGATTATGAAGGTAGGAGAGACAAGCCTGCTTTTCACAAAGCTTGAAGACGATAAAATAGACGCTCTTCGTATCCGCTACAGCGGTTCACAGAGGGAGAGAGAGGAGAGAACGATGGAAGAGGAGAAGAAAAACACAGCTCCGAACAATGATAAAGCCAACGATAGGGCCGCGAAAAAAGAAGCCGCAAGGCTTGCCCTTTTGGCGGCTCGGGAAGCTGAAGCCAACAAGTCTGTTGCCGAAAAGTTCGCCGATAAGGTAAAGCTTACCGTAAGCAGAATAACCGGTGTAGAGCGCCATCCTAACGGAGATATCCTTTACATCCTTAATCTGGACACGGGAGAATCTGAGCCTCGGACTATCGTTTCATCCATAGTTCCTTATTACAAGGAAGATGAGCTTCTGGGGCACAACATTGTGCTTGTAAACAATCTTAAACCGGCAAACTTCCGCGGCGTAAAGAGCAGCGGCATGCTTCTTGCCGTTCAGGACCCAAATGCCCCTGAACACAGCACCTGCGAAGTGCTTTTTGCGGATGACATTCCCGCGGGAACCGTCCTTGTGCCGGAAGGCTTCAAGAACCCCGAGCAGCTTAACTATGTCAAACCCGATTGTTTCTTTGATATGCCCCTTTATACTGAAGGCGGTATTCTGAAGGTAGATGGCAGACGCTTAGTTTCGCCTGAAGGAAAGACTGTATCGGCTAAGAGCTATCTTGACGGACCGGTGGGCTGATTTAATTCTGATTTAATTCTGATTTGATACCGTACGGGATACTGCTTCTTTGAAACTTTCGCCGCGTGCGAATTCGTTTTCAAAGTTTTCAAAGGCCGCTGCCCCCGGAGA
The DNA here is from genome assembly GCA_052170315.1 of Sphaerochaeta sp. Classification (GTDB taxonomy): domain Bacteria; phylum Spirochaetota; class Spirochaetia; order Sphaerochaetales; family Sphaerochaetaceae; genus UBA9732. Next base: position 55,054 of record JBQNAT010000007.1, on the reverse strand, counting down.
CAGCAGTATTACCTGCATTATATTTGAATCTTTATTAAGCTTAGAGGATGCCGATGAAACGGCTTCCTCCATTTGTTTATAGGGGCCGTTGTATTTTATCCTGTGCTTTTTGAGCAAAGGCAGCAGCTTTTTTTCTGTGAAAGAGCCGTCAAGCAGATGTATGGAAGCTGCCGATTTTATGGCTTTAAGCATCTGAGAAGGGTCAAGGCTGCTTTCAGAGCCTCCGCAGATAAGATGTACGGGCAGGCTCCCAAGGTTATCCATTGTAAAATTCACGGACGCGGGGAAGACGGATGAGCTGTCATTTATATAAATGACATCATCCGTTCTAAGAACCAGTTCGCTTCTGTTTGGGATTCCTTTAAAGCATTTCAAGGCATCGTTTATCTGTCCTGAGCTGAAACCCAGTTTCCGGAGAACTGCAAAAGCAGGCTTCATTTTCTGCTGCAAGGACTTGGAAATGCCTCTTGATGCGGATTCAATACTTGAAACGGTTTTAGCTTTCTTCTGGGCTATTTTTTCTACGCCTTCCCTGACCTCGGCGGGGCATATTATGTGGTTGGCATGAATGTTGAAATCCCCGGTCTTTCCGATAACATCCCCGTTGTCGTCACTTCCTTTGTCAAATAACGTAGTGATTACGGAGACCTCGATATGAGGGACTTTGCCCTTCATGAAGGAGTAGGTGTCGCGGGCCTGCCAGGAGGAAAGTTCAATTATTACGTATTCGGGGATGTCGCCCGCGTCCCATTTGCCGAGTTCGGAGAAAGCGGAGATTCCCATGTTGCCGCACATGTGGGCCGTCCTGCCCATGCTTTTAAGCGCATGGCAGATTGCGCTGGCTGTTGTGGTTTTGTTGTGCGCGCCGGTAACGCAGATTATTTTTACGCTGTTGGATTCAGGGCGTGAATTGACATAGGTAATGTCATTTTCCGTGTGTTTGGAGTAATTCAGGAACTCGTTGTCCATTCGGATAGTGGGGCTTTTGATAACAATGTCTGCCCAGATGAAATCCTCTGTAATGTGGCCTCCGCAGTGTATTACGGCGCCTTTGCTTTCAAGAAAATCTATTGCGTCTCCAAGCGCGAGTCTGTCTCTGATATCGGTAAGCCTTACCTCGTCTCCGCGTGAAAGAAAATACATTGCGCTGTCAAATCCGCTTCCGTGAAGACCATAGCCGAAAATAAGAACCCTCATACCTTTTTCCCCAAAAATAAAACACATAATATTCTAAAAAATTACAGAAAACCCTCATTGGGAACGCTACTTTACTTAACTTCGGTTTGAGAGTATATTAGTCAACGGTTCAGGGAACTGCTAGTAAAACGCGGAAAACGAACAAAGGGGCTGCGTTTCTTCTTTCTCTGATAAGGATGTAAAGTATGTCAACTGAACTGCTTTCAATCGCAATCGCAACCGTCGCCGGTTTGATGATGACCCGACTTTTCAAAGTCCTTCATCTTAATTTTCCTGATGTGACCGCTTTCCTGGTCGCGGGTCTTGTTGTAGGCCCTTACGGTATAGGCAGGCTGGGTATCCCGGGTTTCGGTTTCAACACCTTCGCGGACGTTGAAGCTGTTGAGCTTGTTTCCACTGTTGCATTGGGGTTTATTGCGTTCTCTATAGGAAACGAATTCAAGCTTTCCCAGCTGAGAGGAACGGGTAAGCAGGCTGTTGTCGTAGGAGTTTTTCAGTCGATATCTGCAATGATACTTGTTGATATCGTCCTTGTTGTTGTTTCACTTTTCACCGACCATAATACTTTCAACCTTTCAGGAGCTATAACCCTTGGAGCTATTGCAACCGCAACCGCTCCTGCTGCAACCTTGATGGTTGTCAAGCAGTACAAGGCTCACGGCAAGGTCACGGATATCCTTCTGCCTGTAGTTGCTCTTGATGATGCGGTAGGTCTTATTGCCTTCGCGGTTTCTTTCGGTGTTGCCGAATCGCTTCTTTCAAGCACTGTCAACATTATAGGAATCATCTTCAATCCTCTTTTGGAAATTGTTCTTTCACTGGCGCTTGGCGCGTTGATGGGATATATTCTGACCAGGCTGGAGGCCCTTTTCTTCTCAAACAGCAACAGACTTATTATGTCTATAGCTTTTGTATTCATGACAATTGCCCTTGCTCAGCTTGAATTTGCGATTGGGCCGGTAACAATTTCATTCTCTTCGCTTCTTGTCTGTATGATGGTTGGTACGGTTTTCTGCAACCTCTGTCCAAGATCCGGCGATATCATGACCAGAGTAGACAAATGGACCGGTCCGCTTTTCTGCCTGTTCTTTGTTATCAGCGGGGCCGATTTGGAGCTTTCTGTATTCAGCAAGCCGATTGTTATTCTCATTGGTATACTTTATATTCTTGCCCGTTCATTTGGCAAATATTTCGGCGCGAGGGAGAGCTGCAAGGCTACACACTGTGACCCGAAGGTTTCGAAATATCTTGGTTTTGCCCTTCTTCCTCAGGCCGGTGTCGCTCTTGGTATGTCCGTCCAGTCAATGGTTCTGGGGACCTATGAAGGCCGCCTTATAAGGAATATTGTCCTCTTCGGAGTGCTTGTCTATGAAATGATTGGTCCTATGGTTACCAAATGGGCTCTTACCAGGAGCGGTGATATCGGCGAAAAGCCTGATGTAAATGCCAGCCACGAAAGGTTCGATACTCCAAAGGACCACAGGATTCACAAGATAGAAGAGGGTACAAGGAGCTGATTTACTGACTTTTGAAGTTTTTTCCGCTTTTTGCTTTGAAGCTGTTTAAAAACTGTGCCGTCTGCATTATACTTCCGCTTAATTAGTTGAGGTTTAGTATGAGCATAGTTATTCCAAAGAACTACAAGCCGTTTCTTGACCAGCAGATGACAGAGCGTGCAATAAAACTTGTCAAAGATACTTTTGAGCGGGAACTTTCCGGGGAGCTCAGGCTTTCCCGTGTTACGTCCCCGCTTTTCGTACTGGCTAACAGCGGTATTAATGATGACCTTAACGGTATAGAAAGACCTGTCCGTTTTCAGGTGGGCAACATGAATGATGCCGGCATGGAAATTGTGCAGAGCCTTGCCAAATGGAAACGTATGGCGCTTGCGGAGCACGGTTTTCTTCCCGGCACAGGCTTATACACCGATATGAATGCCATACGTCCGGACGATGACATAGACAATATTCATTCCATCTATGTAGACCAGTGGGACTGGGAACGTGTAATTACTCCCCAGCAGAGGGATATTTCTTTTCTCAAGTTTGTTGTCCGCAAAATCTACGAAGCTTTAAAGCGTACTGATTTCCTTGTTTCAGAATACTATCCTTCATCCTCAAGGCCTCTGCCTGAAGAAATTACTTTCATACATGCTGAAGAGGCGCGCTGTATGTATCCTGACCTTACGCCTGTTCAGAGGGAAAAGAAGCTTGCAAAGAAGTATGGAGCTATTTTCATAATAGGTATTGGAATGCCTCTTTCAGACGGTATTTCTCATGGCGGAAGGGCTCCCGACTACGATGACTGGTCAACAAAAAATAGCGACGGCTATTATGGTCTTAACGGCGATATTATTGTCTGGGACAATGTAAGGGATGACTCTCTTGAGCTTTCCAGCATGGGTATACGCGTAAGCCCCGAATCTCTTATGACTCAGATGAAACTCCGTAATTGTGAGGCTCGCGCAAAGCTTTACTGGCATAAGCGTCTTCTTTCAGGGGAGTTCCCTCTTACAATAGGGGGAGGTATCGGGCAGAGCCGCATATGCATGTTTCTTCTGCGCAAAGCCCACATCGGAGAAGTTCAGGCTTCTGTTTGGCCGCAGGAAGACCGTGATATTGCGGAGCGCAGCGGTATTATGCTGATGTAAGGTCCCTGTATGGTACAAAGATAAAAGAATAAAAACAGGGTGAGGAAAATCCCTCACCCTGTTTTTAACTGTCTTTGACTAAGCTGTCAGAATACTGTTACAACATTGCCGTCCGGGTAGGTTGCCGCAACCCAGTTTTTGATTTCATTGCTCTGGAGAGCTTTGACAAGAGCCAGTATCGCCGGGTCGTTTTCCCTGCCTTCCCTGACTACAACAACATTTACGTATGGGCTGTCGGCGCCCTCGACATAGATGCCGTCTGTTGCGGCATTAAGGCCGGCGGGTATTGCGTAGTTGCCGTTAATTATTGCCGCATCGACATCCTGAAGGACTCGCGGAGCCGCCGCGGCTTCCACCTCCTGAAATTTGAGGTTTTTCGGGTTATCGACAATGTTGATGGGGGTCGCGGAAAGGTTTGATGAATCATCCAGCTTGATAATGCCCGCGCTTTCAAGAAGGAGAAGAGCCCTTCCTTCGTTGGTGGGGTCGTTGGGGATGGCTATGGAAGCTCCGACGGGAATCTGGTCAACTGAGGTGAATTTCTTTGAGTAGAGAGCAATCGGTTCAATGTGGATACCGCCTACGTTTACAAGGTGATAGCCGTTGCTGATGTATGTGTTGAGATAGGGAAGATGCTGGAAGAAGTTCGCATCCGCTTCGCCGGCCTCGACAGCTTCATTTTCCACGTTGTACTCAGTATATTCCTGGATAACAAGTTCGATGCCCTGAGCCGCGAGGTCATCCGTTATGAGGTTGAGCATTTCGGCATGAGGCTCCGGGGTGGCCGCGACAATGAGTTTTATTTTGTCTTTTGAGGTCGAGGTTTTTTCTGATGAGCCGTTTGCGAATACCGCAAAAGATGCGAGTAATATAAGAACTGTTAAAAGTGCTTTCTTCATGGTTTTCTCCTGTTTATAAGGTCTGAAATTAAATACGTTAATATGCGAAACCGTCAGGGTTTCGGTTAAAATGATATCCCGTACGGGAAAAACGGTTAAACTTGTTGATTATTTATAAAAGAATATATTATGCCCGGCAGGGCATGCGCATGGAGAAAGACATCATCATACGGACTGCGGTTTTTATGTTTGCCATATAATCTTCCTCCTTGCTGAAGTTGCCTTACTGTACATAGAAACAGAAAAAAAAGCAACAGAAAAATTACGGAAAAATTTAAAAACCTGAAAAACCGCAAAAATGCAACGGGCTTTGTATGGGGCATGTATGTATATTGTAACGGAGTAAAGCTTCAGCGTTTTGCCATCATATGTGAGCTGATTTTGTTGCCTGCAAACTGAATAAGCTCTACAAGAACAAGGATTATTATTACCGCAATGAAAAGAACGTCCGTTCTGAAACGCTGATAGCCATAGCGGATTGCAAGGTCTCCCAGACCGCCTCCGCCTACGGCGCCCGCCATTGCGCTGTAGCCTATGAGGTTGATTATGGTAAGAGTAAGGCCTGAAATCAGTGAAGGCATTGCCTCCGGAAGCAGGACCTTGAATATTATCTGCGTATTGGTAGAGCCCATTGTCTTCGCGGCCTGTATCACGCCGTTGTCAACTTCTTTTAGCGATGTCTCAACAAGTCTTGCCACAAACGGTGCCGCGGCAATTGAAAGCGGCACTATTGTTGACTTTGTTCCTATTGCGGTTCCCACTATCAGCCTTGAGAGAGGAAAGAGTACAATTATAAGTATGATGAAGGGGAAGGATCTCAGGATGTTCACTATCCTGCTCAGGATTTCGTTTATCACGGGTTTCGGCTTCAGACCGCCCTGGCTTTCGGGAGAGGTTATGCATAGAAGTATTCCAAGCGGCAGTCCAAGAAGTACTGAAAAAACAGTTGAAAGAGAAACCATATGGAAGGTCTGAAGGGTATTCTGCCATATCAGGCCCCACATCTGCGGTGTAAGCTTGTTCATTTGTCTGCCTCCTCAACAACAACTCCCTTTTCCCTGAGTCCCGCTATGGCTTTTTGCACATCGGCTTCGTCTCCGGTGATTTCAACAACCATTGTTCCCATCCGTGTGTCTCCGACTTTCTGGATGCCGGCTCCGCTTATGTTGAAAACAACGTTGAAGTTTCTGATTATTCCTGAAATGACGGGAGTATCTACCCTGTCGTTCATGAAGCGCAGAGTATAGTGCGCAGGCTCGTCAGACCACATCACAACACCGTCTTCGCGTTCAGGCTCCGCATTTGAGAGAAGGTGAGAAAGAAATTCTTTTGTCACTGAAGTTTTGGGTTTTGCGAAAAGTTCTTTTACAGGGCCTTCCTCAACGACTTTGCCGTCTGAAAGTACAGCTACGTAGTCGCAGGCATCTCTGACTACTTCCATCTGGTGGGTTATCATTACAACCGTGAGGTTCATTTTCCTCTGGATATCTTTAATAAGAGCCAGTATGGACTGGGTGGTTTTGGGGTCAAGGGCGCTTGTGGCTTCATCGCAGAAAAGTATGTCCGGTTCGCATGCAAGAGCTCTTGCGATGGCAACTCTCTGCTTCTGACCTCCGCTCAAGGTGGAGATTGGGGCATCTACCTTATCCGCAAGGCCTACGAGGAGCATAAGCTCTCTTACGCGGGCAAAGATTTTTTCTTTCGGGTATTTGCAGATTTCCATGGGGTAGGCTACGTTCTGGCCTGCAGTGCGCGAGGAAAAGAGGTTGAAGGTCTGAAATATCATGCCTATATGCCGGCGGCGTATGATGATTTCCTTTTCGGAGAGATTATCCACCCTGTCGTTGTCGTAATAGACCTCTCCGCTGTCCGGCTTTTCCAAAAGACTGATAAGGCGGACAAGAGTGCTTTTCCCGGCGCCGGAAAGCCCTATTATGCCGAAAATCCTATTTGACGGGATTGACAGGCTCACTCCTTCGACGGCGTGGACATTATCATAGGTTCGTACAAGATTTTTCAATGTTATCTGCACGGCAAAGACTCCTTGGAGAGGGCATAAAGGCTGTTTTTTGAAAAAACCGACTTCGGTAACCCAAAATGCTGACTAATATTAACAGCTTTCATATAAGATAAACAAGATAGAGGAAAAATGATTCGCGCCGCCTTTAAATGGAAAATCTTTACAAAAACATTGCATAAAAATACTAAAAGGATGTAATATTTCGCCAATAAACATATGGTATTCCAAAATGCCGAAGAATTTATGAAGGAGATTGGACCATGAAGAAAGCTTTGTTTTCCGCTCTTATTATTGTTTTCGCCGTCTCATTGTCTGTGCTGGCAGGATGTTCACGCGAAAGCGCCTCTAAGACAGGCTCCAATGAAATAACTATCGCATTCATTGGAAATACAACCGGAGACTATGCAATGTACGGTTTACCGGTACGCAATTCGGTAGCGATGTTCTTTGAGAAGCTTAATGCTGCCGGCGGAATAAACGGGAAAAAAATCAATCTCCTTGAATATGATGATAAGGGCGACCCTACAGAGGCCGTCAACGCGTACAATCTTGCGAAATCAAACGGCGCAACCGCAATCATAGGTTCTGTCCTGACCGGCCCTACAGTTGCTCTTTCGGATGTAACCTATGAAGACAACATGCCTGAAATCACAGCATCCGCGACTTCTCCCAAGGTAACTCTGATGGAGCCCGACGACCCGAATTCGGAAGTAAAGACCAACGTTTTCCGCACCTGCTTTCTTGACCCCTTCCAGGGTGAAAAAATGGCGAAGTATTCATCGGAAGTTTATGGCGCAAAAACAATTGCAATCTTCTATGAAAACGGTTCCGACTACTCTGAAGCCATTGTCGGCGGTGTAGAGGCCAAGCTTTCCGAATACGGTTTAACGATTGTTTCAAGGGAGGCTTTTGCCGCCGGAGACGTGGACTACAAGGCTCAGATGACCAATATTGCGGCTTCAAATCCTGATGTTGTCCTAATGCCAATCTACTACGGCGAGGCGGGTCTTGCCATAACCGCCCTCAGAGCCGCAGGATGCAATGCTCCGGTTATCGGAGGAGACGGGTTCGGCTCCGTAGTCAACTATGCTTCCGCCGCGGACCTTGAGGGAACTATCTACATGTCCGGTTATGCCCCGGGTACGGATACCGTTGCGCAGTTTGAAGCAGACTACGCCGCAAAGTACGGCACGCCGGTCCCCAACATGTTCGCGTCTCTTGCCTGGGACGCTTCCCTCATTATGGCCGAGGCTCTTAAAGCCGCTGAAGCCGCTGGCCTTGAAGCCGAAACAGCAGCCTATAAGCAGGCTGTGATAGATGCTGTTAAGGGCATGAACGCGTTTGAGGGCATTACGGGAAGTTATACGTTCAACAAAACAAACGACCCGATAAAGTCCGTTGCCATAATAAAAATCTCCGGTGGGGCGGAGATGTTTGACAAGTTCTTCTGATATGAAATTCTCTTTGCTGATTGCGCAGCTTATAAACGGTTTGCAGACGGGTTCCGTCTATGCTCTGGTTGCCCTTGGCTACAGCATGGTTTACGGCATAATAAAACTGCTGAACTTTGCCCACGGCGACATCATCATGGTTGGCGCCTACATGGTTTACTATGCTACAGCCAGCTTAGCCCTTCCTCCTGTTGCGGCTATAATCCTTGCGGTCATTGTATGTACTGTCCTTGGCGTGGCAGTTGAAAAGGTCGCCTATGCACCGCTCAGGAGCGCGCCAAGGCTTTCGCTTCTTATTACGGCTATAGGCGTTTCCTTCCTTCTGGAGAACGGAGCCCAGCTTGTCTTCGGAGCGGACCAGAAAAGTATGTGGCCTATGGTCAGCGGCAGCGTTTCCGTAGGCGGTATAGGCATAAGCTATGCGGCCATCGTAACTATTGCGGTATCAGTGACAACAATGGCGGTTCTTAACCTTGTGGTAAAAAAGACCAAGGCGGGAAAGGCCATGAGGGCGGTATCCGAGGACATGGGAGCGGCTCAGCTTATGGGTATAAGCCTGAATATGACAATAAGCCTTACGTTTGCCATAGGTAGCGCTCTTGCGGGTATAGGCTCCGTTCTGTACCTGTGCGCCTATCCGCAGGCAAGCCCAACTATGGGTTCTATGCTGGGTATAAAGGCTTTTGTCGCGGCAGTTCTGGGAGGCATAGGTTCCATTCCGGGCGCCGTAATAGGCGGTTTTACCATAGGAGCGCTTGAAGCGCTTGTAGCCGCGGCGGGTTTTTCCATGTGGAAAGATGCGGCGGTATTCCTTGTTCTTATCATAGTCCTTATTTTTAAACCCACGGGTTTCCTTGGCGTGAAGATGCCGGAAAAGGTCTGACGGAGGTATGCGGATGAAAAAAATCAGTATTTCTACCCCTGTCAGGTATCTGATTAACACATTTCTTACTGTTCTGCTGTGGATTATCCTTAATACCTTCATTTCAGGCGCAGGTCTTAAGGGCGGCTATTACAGCGGTATAATGATTATCATTGGGATAAACATAATCCTTGCAACCAGCCTTAACATTGTCTGCGGCTATCTGGGGCAGCTTCCTCTGGGACATGCCGGCTTTATGGCTGTAGGCGCATACGCGGGGGCTGTTTTTATGAAGAGCACGCCTGCCGCGGAACTTCTTAGAGCCGGGCAGAATATTGCCGTAATTCCCTATCTTATAATCGCGGTCATCATCTCCGCAGTTGTCGCGGGGCTTTTCGGTCTGCTAATAGGAATTCCCGCTTTAAGGCTGAGAGGCGACTACCTTGCGATAATAACCCTTGGCTTCGGAGAAATCATAAGGGTTGTCCTTACCAATATTGACTCTGTCCTTGGATTCAAGTTTACATACGGGGCTTCCGGCCTTGCAAGGATACCGAAATACACAAACTTCAACGTCATGTTCGTATTCACAACTGTTTGTCTTTTCCTTATCCATGTTTTCATGAAAAGCCGGCACGGCAGGGCAGTGCTTTCCATAAGGGACAACGAGATAGCGTCCGAATCTGTTGGTATAAACACTACATTCTATAAAACCGCGGCTTTTGTTTTTTCCGCAATGCTTGCGGGCGTTGCCGGCTGTCTTTATGCGGGATATCTGGGTTCTCTGTATCCGTCCACCTTTAAATTCATGAAGTCCATTGAGATACTTGTTATGGTTGTGCTTGGCGGAATGGGCTCCATGCTTGGCTCCGTCATTTCTGCAATTGTCCTTACGGCTCTTCCTGAAATTCTCAGAGCCTTCAGCGACTACAGGATGGTTGTTTACTCCCTGGCTCTTGTTCTCATGATGCTTTTCAGGCCAAAGGGACTTATGGGAACTTACGATTTCTCTATGGGCAATCTTCTTGAGAAGCTTCTGAACAAAATAGGGAACAAAATAAGGACAGGTAAGCCGAAACGGGAGGCAAAGCCATGAGTAACGTTTTAAAATGCGAGCATCTCAGGGTTGTTTTCGGAGGCCTTGCCGCGGTAAATGATTTTAATATTGAGGTCAATGAAAATGAAATAGCAGGTCTGATTGGTCCTAACGGGGCCGGAAAAACTACGGTCTTCAATCTTCTTACAGGCGTTTACGTTCCTACAAGCGGGGTCATTACCCTTTGCGAAAAGGACCTTGCGGGAATGAACACGATTGCCCGCAGCCATGAAGGTATTGCGCGTACTTTCCAGAACATCAGGCTTTTCAGAGACATGAGCGTTATTGACAACGTCATGAACAGCTTCAACTGTAGCATGAATTATACTATGGCGGAAGCTTTCCTCCGGCTTCCCCGGTATTGGAAGGAGGAAAAGGCCATAAGACGCAGAGCTCTTGAGCTTCTCAGCGTTTTTAACATGCAGGAGCAGGCAAACGAGATTGCGGGGAACCTTCCTTACGGCTCGCAGCGGAGGCTTGAGATTGTCCGCGCGCTTGCCACCAATCCTAAACTGCTCCTTCTTGATGAACCTGCCGCGGGCATGAATCCGGCCGAGACTGAAAACCTGATGGAAACCATAGGGAAGATAAGAGATTCTTTACACATTGCCATTTTGCTTATAGAGCATGACATGGGTCTTGTCATGGGTATCTGCGAAAAAATAACGGTTCTGAATTTCGGCGAGGTTATCGCGCAGGGCTCTCCTGAGGAAATTCAGAAAAACCCTCTTGTAATAGAGGCCTATCTTGGGAAAAAGAGGGATTAAATGAGCAGTATTCTTAAAGTACAGAACATCAATGTCTATTATGGCGCAATACATGCCATCAATGATATTTCCTTCAGCGTTGAAGAAGGAGAGATAGTAACCCTCATAGGAGCCAACGGCGCAGGAAAGTCCACGACGCTCAATACCATATCCGGCCTGCTCCGGTCAAAGACGGGAGATATTGATTTCATGGGCTCATCAATCGCCCATATGGCTCCAAATAAAATTGTATCTCAGGGGCTTGTCCTTGTTCCTGAGGGAAGGCGGATATTCTTAGGGCTTACCGTAGAAGAAAATCTTGAAATGGGAGCCTATACAAGGCCTAAAAGAGAGATTAAAGACGGCATGGAGCAGGTTTACGAACTGTTTCCCCGTCTTAGGGAAAGGCGTACGCAAATCGGCGGAACTCTTTCCGGTGGCGAGCAGCAGATGCTTGCCATGGGGCGCGCTCTTATGGCAAAACCTAAGCTAATAATGTTTGACGAGCCTTCAATGGGGCTTGCTCCTCTTCTTGTGGATTTGATTTTTGAGATTATAGGCGATATGCACAAAGCCGGTGCAACTATTCTGCTTGTTGAGCAGAATGCCCAGGCTGCTCTTTCGATAGCCGACAGAGCCTATGTGCTTGAAACGGGCGATATAGTAAAGACGGGCAGGGGCGCGGAGCTTATATCCGACCCCGATATAAAGAAAGCTTATCTTGGGGCATGAAAAAGTGATACAATTAACTTAAGAGTTACCTGGAGGACATATGATTATCTGCGACAGAATGAAGAAAAATCCGGCTACGGCCACACCTGATATGAGCATTTCTGAAGCCTCCGCTAAAATGAAGGCTGAAAAGGCGCATCGGTTACCTGTTCTGGATAACGAAAAGCATCTTGTGGGCATAATTTCCGAAAAGGATATTCTTCTTGCGGCTCCTTCTCCCGCATCTACTCTAAGTACCTATGAAATCAACTATCTGCTTTCAAGGCTTAAGGTTAAAAATATCATGAGCCGCAATCCTCTTACCATAACCAAAACAACAACAATTGAAGAGGCTGTTAAGCTTATGGTTGAAAACGACCTTTCCTGCCTGCCTGTTATGGAAAACGGCTATATGGCAGGTATTGTTTCAAAGAGCGATTTGTTTAAGATACTCCTTGAGCTTCTTGGGGACAAACATGAAGGCATCAGGGTAGAGGCTCTTGTGGATGATAAAGTTGGCGTTATGGCATCTCTTTCGGAGCAGTTCACGAAGGCGGGCATAAATATTCTTTCCCTTGGTACTATGGACGGCACAAGTGATGATACTAAGGTTCTTACCTTCAAGCTTGAAAACGCGGATGAAGCTCAGGTGCGTTCCATAATCGAGCCTGTAGCCAAAAGCCTTGATATAAGGCAAATGTAACGGACGGACTGGGCCTGCCCGGGGATTACTCGTTTATTGACATTTCCTCATTGTTCAGATAGACAAGCGGAGTCTGGTATTCGCGTTCATATATTTCCTTCCATATACGGAAATTTCGGCCTTTCAGGTCATCGGCCTGTTCCCGGAAGCGAAGACTTGTGTCCGGCCAGAGGGGTTTTTCGATGTGGATGGTGTATTCCTGCACGTAAAATCCGGTGTCGTCAAGTATGTCGGAATCCTTCATGGTAATGAAGCAGGGAAGGACGGGGACGTTGTTTTTGGCGGCGAAAATAAAGCCTCCACGCTTAAGCGGTTTTGGCTTGCGGTAATTCCACCACATGCTTTGTTCAGGGTAGATAAGGACGAAATGACCTTCCCTGAGCCGCGTATCCATGGCTTCCACGAAACGTTTCATTGTAGTGAAGTTGGAAGACAGCGGCATGGTGTTGCAGTGACGCATCATAAAGCCGTAAAAGCCGGGAAAATTCACGTAATTACCCTCGCGAATAACGCGGTAAAATGTCCTGTTGGGTTGCTTTGCTGCTTCATAGACAAGCTGGATAGCGAAACTGTCGAAAGCATTGAAATGGTTGCAGGTAATTATGGCTCCGCTTTCAAGGTTTCTGAAGTTTTCGATGCCTCTGATTTCCTTTATAATGAGCTTTTTTTCCTTTATAAGCTTATCAACAAGCTTGTGAGCAAGGTTGAAGGCGACTTTTGTTTTAAGCTTTTGCGCCGGTGTTTTTTTCAGGTAGTCAATTTCGTCCGGCATAAGCATTCGTGAAGGCGGATCTTCCTCAACATCTTCATCGAAACGGCCTTCTTTTTCCAGTTCCTCAATTTTGCGCAGTATTTCCAGCCTGTCCGCTGCGCAGCGCTCACGGCGCATGTTAAGGTAATTATCTTCCTTGTAAGTTTCTTTTACAGCCAGTTTCTTTAAGTTTATGGCTCCGATTTCATCTTTTTTCTTCTGGGCGTCCGAGTAGTTTTTGAGAGCCCTCATTATATCGTCATAGACCCATGTTTGTTTTGCATAGCCGAAAAAGATGTCCGCATAAGGGCAGTTCTCATAGTGCCACGGCTTGTTGAACATTATGTAATGAATGATGTTCGCTTCTTCGATGGGATAGGGGATAATGCCGTATACCTCGGTATTCCACCTCTGATTCAGAAACAGGATATGGTCCTTGCAGAGAAGGTTCAGATAGTCTTCATCCTGTGTTACCACAAAGTCGTAGACCTGCAGAATCTCAATGAAACGCTCAAGTATTTTTCTTTCCCTGAATTCCCCGCAGTTCAAAAGCAGGACGCCGGCATTGAAATAAAGATTCCTTGAAAGCCCAAGGCATTTTTCAACATAGGTGCCGTATTCATCAACCTGAAGCATGGCCTGTTCATGGCAGGCGGCGACAAGATAGGTGCTTACATCAATAGTGTAAAGATTGCTTACATCGCTTTGGACAATGGTGTCGCTGTCTATGTAAAGAGCCTTGTCATATTCCGGATGCATATCTGCAATAAATAGCCTGTAATAGGTGGTTTTTGAATAATAATCACGAATCGGGAATTTATGTGCTATTGAATCAAGATATTCGGTTACATCTTCAAACCGTATCTCAAAGCCGTCTCTTTCCAGCTTTCTGGTTTCTTCCTGCCTTTTTTCCGATATGTCCGTATGCAGGAAGTGTATTCTGTAAAGTGCGTCGCTTTTTGCGTTTTCTCTGAGTGAGAAGAGAGATACTATTGCGTAATTTAAAAAGTTTTCGTCACACGCGTAGAAAATGGGAATAAGATTTTTAGTCATTTCTGCTTATCTCCTGTTCATATTTCTTTTTCAGTTCCGTGTATTCGTTCAGGATGTCGTCGAACTGTGTATAACCGAAGACCTTGTGTATTTTATCCACCTGCCATTGCTTGATGTTTTCCGTATGAGGATAGGGCAGATAGAAAAGGCGTTTTGAAAAGTGTCTTACAACGGTATGTTTATGAAGGAATTTCTGGTCATTGAAACGCTGTGGAAGGAGCTTTTTCCTTGTTGTTGAACGTATAAGCGCGCTCTGGTCGGCGAATGTAAGTTTTTTTGCCTTTATCTGCTGACGCGCTTTTTCAAACAGGCCCGTTTCGCGTGACTCTTTCATGTTGAAAAGAAGTACTCCCGCGTTGATGTAATGCGGGTTTATCAGATATTTGCCGTAGTGGTCCCTTGCTGCGGCGTATTCGTAGCCTTCTACGTTTATATCATATAGAAGGTGAACGTCATGCTGAAACAGTATGTCCGCATCAAGGTAAAGGAGTTTTTCGGGAATTTCCTCAATCAAATCCGCAAACAGCCTGATAAGCGTGTAGGGAGAACAGTAAGCGCCTTCGTTTGGACAGCCTGAAAAGTGTTTCATATAAAGGTCTGTAACATCAAAAAGCTTTACTATGTTTTCTTTGTTGTATCTTTTTGCCGTATCTTCAAGAAAACTTCTCTGGCTTTCATTTACAGGGACGTAATTTTCCTTAAGATGTGAAACGTCCATAGTAAATATATTAAAGCAGAAGTTTTCTTTTGATTGTGTGCGTTTCATTATTGAAAGCGCCGCGGTTAGGATGCCGTTAAAAACTCCCGAGTTCCCGCAAAACAGAATGTTAACCATTGTCTGCTTCTCCTTTTATATAGCGTA
Source organism: Sphaerochaeta sp. (assembly GCA_052170315.1). Taxonomy (GTDB): domain Bacteria; phylum Spirochaetota; class Spirochaetia; order Sphaerochaetales; family Sphaerochaetaceae; genus UBA9732. Next base: position 40,053 of record JBQNAT010000007.1, on the reverse strand, counting down.
TATACTCAGTATTTGATTTTTCCGAAAGTATGCTCATGTGTTTATAAACAATATCTCTAAGCTGTTTTCTCTGAATTTTAGGGTCATTGCCCGCTTCAGGGTAGAATGGGCCGTCCAGGTATGTAACTATTCTGGGTTTTTTGCCGATAAGACGCTTCTGATATGTATTTACAAAGCAGAATGCAGGCACCTGAAGATTTACAGGATAGGCAAAAGACGTATCGGCAAATGGCCTTATCTTTGTGTAGTACGGCCATATGTGGGCTTCTGGGTATATTACTACCGGGTGTCCCTGTTCTATTTTATGCTCAATTGCCTTTTTAAAGTTCCTGTATGCGCTTACGCTGTCCGGGATTGGCAGGGCTCCCAGTGAAGGAGTAAACCTTCCAATAAAGGGTACTGAAAGGTTGTTGGGATGTACAAGAACGAAGCTTGAGTTCGGAAAGACAAGGCGTGCCTGCATAAGCGCGTCTCCTGTAGGCTGAGTGTGGTTTCCGTAAAGAAAGAAGCCTTTTTTTATGTACGGCCTGAGTTTTTTCTTTCCGACTATTTTCTGATTGAATGCAAGCTTCGCGTACAGCACGGCAATGGGGTATGTGATTATCCTGTAAAGGAAGAACCGTGAAAACTTCTTCTTAAAGGAGTTGTCTTCATACACATATGTTCCGTCAATAACCTTTGGCGTAGTTTTAAATGAGGAGAACTCGTCATTAAGTTCATCTTTATAGTAGATAACCTTTTTCCCGTCCATTCTCAAAGGGCCTTTTGACTTTGTTACTTTAGTTGGTATCGACACTCTTGTCTAGAGTGTCTAAAAACAATCAAAGCCGTGTTTTGTTACATGTGTATCATGTTTTACGGGAACCATGGAATAGAGAGGTTTTCTCATTTGTATTCATGGGGTGTTTTTACCAGAAAAACCGCGTTTTAAAGCATGAGCGGGTAGCAATGGTGAATATTGACTATTGAATGCCATAGTGGCTTTCTATTTCATGAAACTCATGCCTCCACACAAAAAAACCGCTGGAGCGACCAACGGTTTCAAGATTGCTGATTTCAAGAAGGTTTATTTCTTCTTGTGTCTCATCATTCTGAGCTTTTTCTTTCTCTTATGTGTGGCAATCTTATGCTTCTTTCTCTTTCTTCCACAAGGCACTGCAGAACTCCTTATTTCCCCAATTAAAGGGAAGTTTTGTAATTACGGCAATCATTATCGTGAGTTTAAGCGCCGAAGGTCAATAGCTGCTCCGATTTTTTTCAAAAAAGGGATTTAAAAACCCCTGAAAGCGCTCTTACATATAATTGACTTGATTGATATTAGATGATAGGGTTAAAGAACCTCTTTATCCATCGTTGATGGATCATTTTTAGTCCGTAAGGAGGAACCCATGAGAAATTATGAGTTCACAATTATCTTCGACGCAAACGAAGAGAAAACAGCAAAGGGCATGGAATTTGTTACCAATGCGCTTGCAGATGCCGGCGCGCAGATAGCCAGGCAGGAAGATATGGGCGTTAAGAACCTCGCCTATGTAATCAGGAAACAGGATAAGGGTCACTACTATTATTTTGAGCTGGAAGCCGAACCTCAGAGCATTAACGCAATGTCAAAAGAGTTTTTGCTTCAGGGAGAGATACTCAAGCATTTGTTTGTAGTGAAATAAGACCATCGCATTTTCAGGAGTGAACAATGGCAGTAGACATCAATGTTGTTGTATTGGTAGGTCGTCTCACACGTGACTGTGAGCTCAAATCGACACCGCAGGGAACTTCAGTATGTCGTTTTTCCATCGCAGTCAACAGAAGAAAGAGGACTGGAGACAAATGGGAAGATGAGGTGAGTTACTTTGATGTTGTTCTTTGGGGCAAATCGGCTGAAACGCTCAATCCATACCTTCAGAAGGGGCGTCAGATTTCCGTAGAAGGAGAGCTGAGGCAGAACCGCTGGGAGCAGGACGGAAAAACCAATTCGAAGATTGAAGTAGTGGCCAATAATGTTCAGCTTCTGGGTGGTGGTACTCAGGGTTCCGCGCAGGCTGCCCCCGCGCAGTCGCATCCCGAGCCAAGAATGAGTCAGGGCTTACAGAGTGTCAGCGGACCTGAGGCTTTTGATGACGGAGACGATATCCCGTTTTGATTAATAGGAGATTTTTAAATGCCGATGCATGACGATAAAGAAAACATGAACAACAATGAAGTTGGAAGCTTCAGAGATAAGAAGATGGGCGGAAAGCGCGCCACCTTTAAGAAAAAGATTTGCAAGTTCTGCGCTCAGAAGCTTGAGCCTGACTACAAGAATCCGGAAATGCTCAAACGCTGCATTACAGAGCGCGGCAAGATTCTTCCTGCCCGCATCACAGGAACATGCGCGAAGCATCAGAGGGCTCTTACACAGGAGATTAAGAGAGCAAGAGTTCTTGCGTATCTTCCGTTTGACAAGCAGTAACCATGGAAAATAAAGTGGAGCGGGATGACAGGGCGGCAATCCGGAACCTGATTCTCGCAGTTGTTCTTGGCGTTATACTTTCAGGGTTCACGCTGGGAAACCTGCTGATGACAGTTCCAATTCTGATGGTATGTCCAAAAATCAAAAGGACATCTGTCAAAATGTCGGCATTTGCCGCAGTTCTCCTTGGCGCCGCAGTTTGGACAGTCATACAGAACAGGTCACTGCTGGGAACCGAATACTGGCCTGTGCTTTTTGTTGGCGTTTACATGCCGGCGGTTCAGGTTACAGGTTCGGCAGCATGGACAGCGGGTTCGGCTTACAGCAGAGCTGCAATGCGCAGGCTGTTTTGGGCCAGTATTCCGGTGTTCGTAATAGGGGCCGCGCTTTCGGTTTATTTTTCGGTTCCGGCCTCTGAGAATGTCAGAAACGCCTTTGCCGAAACCATACTGTACTTATTCCCATCGGATTCCCTGAGCGTGGACGTAAGTTCTGTTGTGCATTCCGCGGTGAACTCCATGATGAGATTTTTCGCTCCGGGCGGAGTCCTGATGCTGTGCATACCAATTGTCATATCGGACATTAGTCTTTATAAATATGACGAAGACTGGCAGTATGATTTTGCCAACATGAAGCTGCCGGAGCAGTTTGTATGGCTGTTTTTCGCATCCTGGGCTATTGCCCTTGTGTGCCATCTGGTGAGCGCGGTACCGGCATGGATAACGGCATTAAGCTGGAATCTGGCTCTGACGCTGACAGTGCTTTATCTGACGGCGGGCGTATCAATAGCTTATGCCTTTGTCAGGAAGCGGACCGCGGTGATAACTGCGGGAAGGGTTGTCTTTTTGATAGTCTTCCTGTGTTTGATACCCGGAATTAACATGATAGTGCTTCCGGCACTCCCGCTTTTGGGCGTTTTGGAAACATGGGTCAGGTTAAGATAAATTTGAAAGACAATACTTAATATAAGGAGTATTCATATGAAAATCATTTTGAATCAGGATGTACCTAACCTCGGAGAAGAGGGAGATGTCTGTGTGGTAAAAGACGGTTATGCTCGTAACTATCTTCTGCCCACTGGTGCTGCGGTACTGTACAACAAAGAGAATCTGGCTGTTTTGAAGAGCAGAGCCGCCGCGATTGAGAAGAAGAAAGCCGCAAAGCGCGAAGAGGCAAAGAGCCTTAAAGAGAAAATTGACGGTATTGTTCTCAAGATTGTTGTGTCTGCCGGCGAAACGGGAAAGCTTTTCGGCTCAGTCACTGCCAACATGGTTCAGGAAGAGCTTGCAAGGCTTGGATTCTCTGTAGAGCGCAAGAGAATAGAGATTGCATCCCATACCATCAAGCAAATTGGAACGTATTCCGCGAAGGTTCACCTCTATGAGAACGAATCTTCCGTCATAAAGCTTGACGTTGTAAGCGAAGCTGACGAAAAAGCTGCTGAGAGAGCCGCCGCAAAAGCTGCCGCTGAAGCTACAAAGGCTGCCGCTGAAGCCGCGAAGGCCGCTGAGGCTGTGAAGGCTGAAGAATCTGCCGCAGAAGCTGCCGCGGAAGAAGCGCCTGCCGAAGAAGCATCTCCTGCAGAGGAGAACTAAGCGGAAAACTGTGTGTAAACGCACAATGTGTTGGCTCGCCCTTTGCAGGGCGGGCTATTTTGTCAAATGTCCTGTCCAAGGAGGTTCTTATGCCAAGCGCCAGACGCGTCTCCGACAACCCCATAGGCAGAATCCCTCCCCACAACGATGACGCCGAGGTGGCATTGCTGGGTTCTGTCCTTTTAAGAAACAAGGCTTTGGATGAAGTTCAGAGCATGCTTACAAAAGAGGATTTCTATCAGAGGGGACACGGGCTCATCTGGGAAGGTATAAACGCTCTTCGCGATGAAAAGCCAAGCCTTACCATAGACCTTATGTCCCTTACACAGTTTATGAACCGGAAGGGGACTTTGGCGGAAGCCGGCGGCGCGGCCTACATTTCAAGCCTTACCGATTCGGTTCCAAGCTCTGCCAACGCGCTTTATTACGCTGAGATAATCAAAGAAGCCTCCACAAAAAGACAGCTTCTTGAGCTTTCCATAGTAATAGGGGACAGCGCATTTGATGAAACTGCAGATGTTAAAGAATCCATAGACCTTATTGACGGAAAGATTACTCAGATTGGTTTGGGAGCTCTTTCAAACCAATATACCGACTCCGGAAAACTAATTACGGAAGTCGTTGATACGGTTCATGACATTCAGGCAGGAAAGAAGCCCGTGGGAGTTTCCTCAGGTTTCAGAATTTTGGATAATTTCATAGGCGGTTTCAAGCCGAGCGACCTTGTTATAATTGCCGCCCGTCCTTCTGTCGGAAAAACGGCTCTGGCTTTGTCTATTGCGGTTAATATGGCTTTTGGTCATCATCCGGTACCTATAGGTTTTTTCTCTTTGGAAATGAGCGGAGCTTCCCTGATAGAACGTGTAATTGCCAATAAAGGCTCCATAAATCTCATGAGCCTCAGAAACGGCAAGATGGATGACGAAGCCAACAGACGCCTCATGACTACCGCGGAAAGGCTTTACGACAACGCTCAGAATCTTTTTATTCAGGATACTCCCAATATCAAATTGAATGAGATTCGTATTCAGTCCCGAAAAATGGTGCGTGATAACGGGGTTAAGGCAATTTTTATTGATTATATAGGACTTGTTGAGCTTGACAATACAAATAAAGGCATGATGCCAAGACACGAGCAGGTCTCTATAATTTCAAGGTCTCTTAAGCAGATAGCCCGTGAGCTGAAAGTTCCCATTATCTGTCTATGCCAGGTAAACAGAGAAGGCGGAAAGGACAGACCTCCAATTCTTGCAGACCTTAGGGATTCGGGCTCTATAGAACAGGATGCCGACCTTGTGCTTCTTCTTGACGACAAAACAAAGCGCATTGACGATAACGGGAAAATTGCCCAGTACGAAGATGAAGACGAACCGCAGAATGAGGCGGCTTCCTCTGTTAAGGTCAGACCTATAAAGGTCATAATTGCAAAACATAGAAACGGAAGTACGGGAGCTTTCAACCTTAACTTCATATCCGACTATGTGTCGTTTAAGGAAATAGACAAAATCTGATACTTCTACTTCGCGAAAGACAGAAGCCCTATAGCAAGGAAAATCATAATTGTTCCTGATACCTGCAGGATTGTGTACATCTTCGGGTGGAATGTCCGGCCTGTAATCATTTCAAGAAGGCTTACAAGGATAAGTCCTCCGTCAAGCGCGGGAATTGGCAAAAGATTGGCTACAGCAAGCGATATGCTTACGCTTGCCAGCAGGTAGAGCACAATCCTGATACCGCTGTTAAAGCCGTGCGCAAAGCCTTTTGTAGTCAGCATTCCTATGCTTTGCGACGCGGCGAAAGTTCCGCCCAAAGTCTCGCTTGCTGACGCTTTTCCTCTTATGACATTGAAAAGCGACACAACGGATTCCCTGAAGTTTGAAAAACATTCTTTTACTGATATCCACAGCGCTTTGACGAAGTTCTTTCCGGGAATGGAAACCGTTTGCTGGGCAAGTGTAAAGTTAAGGCTGTCTTCAGGATTTTCAAAACTCAGCTCAAGCTCTTCATCACCCCTGAGCACTGTCATTGTTATGAAATCATCTTCGCATGAGGCTTCAAGAAGATCCAGCATATTCGTAACGCGTTTTCCGTTTATTATCAGTATCCTGTCGCCTGCTTTCAGCCCTGCCTTTTTTTCAGGTGTATCAATATTAACATGGCCTACAACTGCATCCTGAAACGGCAGAAATCCGAAGACCCCGTCTTTGGGAATAAGTCGGAAAACACCTCTGTCGGAAGTTACAGCGACACTTTCACTGTTTTTGAATTCTGCAAGAATTGTCTGCATTTCACCGTAGCTGTTTATCTTTGTCCCTTCGATTTCAAGTATTGTATCGCCTGTAAGCATTCCCGCTTCAGAAGCGGCGTTGGAATCGGTTTTGAAAAGGGAAGGGTAGTCGCTGGAAAGCACTACTTTAGCCGGATAAATTGGAACGATGGTTGGAAGCGAAATCAGAAGAGCGTAGCACAAAAAGGCAAAAATGATGTTGGAAAGAGGGCCTGCCGCGTAGGTAAAAATACGTTTTAAAGGCCCCACTGACCAAATTGAGCCATCTTCACAGCTTTCAATCCTGTCTTTTTTCTGGGCAATTGCGTTGCTTACGTCATCTCCTCCGCTCATTTTGCACATGCCTCCAAAAGGGACGCATCCGATTATGTACAGTGTATTGCCGCGTCTCCATTTGAATATCGCGGGACCGAAGCCGAAGCGCAGGGTTTCAACGTTTATTCCGCATGCCCTTGCCGCGAACATGTGCCCAAGTTCATGCACCATTATCATGATTCCAATGCCCAGAAAACCTATTATTATTGAAATCACTGAAGACCATGATAATGTTAAGCCCATCTTAAACCCTTTCCATAATGCTTATTACCCGGTTTTGCACTTCGCCTATATCGTCAAGGTCTTCGGGCGCAGAACTCCAGTCCATGTCCAGCATTCTGCGTACGTTGTCATGTATCTGGGTATAAAGAATTCTGCCGTTCCTGAAACTTTCTACGGCAACTTCGTTTGCGGTGTTATAGACAATTGGATAGGAGCCTTCAAGGCGGACGCATTCAAACGCATCCGGCACGAACGGAAAGCGTTTTGTGTCAAGGCTTCTGAAGGAAAGGTCAAGTTTTGTGAAATCAAGGCTTTTTCCTATCTGCCGTTCAACTCCCGGCCAGAGCAGGGCTCTCATTATTGGAAATACCATGTCAGGCGGAGACAACTGGGCATAGACCTGCCCGCTCAGTGTTCTTACCATTGAATGAACTACGCTTTGAGGATGGATAACCACCTCTATGTGATTCGCGTCAAAGCCGAAAAGATAATGCGCCTCAATGACTTCAAGTCCTTTGTTAGCGAGAGTGGACGAGTCTATTGAAATCTTGGGACCCATTCTCCATGTGGGATGGTTCGCGGCAACTTCGGGCGTAATGGAATCCAATTCTTCTATGGGGCTGTCTCTGAAAGGCCCTCCGCTTGCGGTAATTACAAGTTTTTCAACGTTTTCTTTTCCGCAGTTAAGGATAAGCTCATCAAGGGCGCTGTGTTCGCTGTCTACAGGGATTATCCTTACCCCGCGTCGCTGCGCTTCTTTAAATAGCAGCTGTCCGCCCATCACAACCGATTCCTTGTTCGCAAGGGCAAGGTCGCTTTTTGCCTTCATTACCTCAAAAGAAGCCGCAAGTCCGGGAGAGCCCGCAATTCCGTTCAGCACAGTCTGCGCATGAACATTTCCGAGCATTTCCGAAAGGGAATTCCATATCTTTATGCCATGGATTTCTTCACATTTTTTTTTACCTGTAATACATAGATTGGGGATTTCGTTTTCCCTGCACAGTTCAATTGCTTCATTAATTCGGCTGTTGCACGATGCCGCGACCGGTCTAAGGGTATCTCTGAATTTGGTAATGCCGCGCAGAGCGGTGCGACCTATGCTTCCTGTGATTCCCAAAATAGTTACGGTTTTCACATTGCCTCCATTATCAGGCTGAAAACAAGGAAAAATACCGGCGCGCTTGAAATTTCGGAGTCAAGGCTGTCCAGAGCGCCTCCGCGACCCGGAAATAAGTTTCCAGAATCTTTTATCCCCGCGGAGCGCTTGAAAACGCTTTCAATAAGATCTCCAAGGTTCGCGGAGATGCTTACCCCGGCTCCAAGCAGGGTTCGATAAAACACGCTTATGTAAGGCAAGTTTTTTCTGAACAGAAAATAAAAACCGAAAGCAATGCCGATTGATGCGAAAAAGCTTCCGACAAAGCCGGCTATGCTTTTTTTGGGGCTTACTTTTATTATTCCCCTGTTTCCCTTGCCGAACATACGTCCGAATATGTACGCGAAGATATCGTTGCCGAAAGCCATAAGCAGATACATTAAGATGACATAGCTGTTTACACCTTCAAGGGCAAGGAGCCTGAGGACGAATGAGAGCATATAGCTGGGATAGATTATCAGTAATGCCGAACGGGATGCCCGGTCAAGCGAATTTTTGAAGCTGTCGGACTCGCCCCGCCTGATTTCCACGGCAAAAACGCCAAGAAGGAGAAAAACGAAAGCCGTGTCGGTAATGTGGACATTGAAGCCGAAAAGGCCCTGAATGTACTGGATTACGGTGAGCAGGGGAGCCAGAAAAGCAAGTAAGACGACCCTTCCAAAGAGTATCTTGCTCATTTCCGTACTGCCGGCAAAGCAAATCGCGATGACGAAAATACTGAAAAGGATGAAGTTCATCTGAGGGATCAAAAACAGTATCGCAAAAACTGCAGATACTCCAAGTACAACGGTAAATATTCTGTCTCTCAGATTTCTTTCCATTATTTCGCCAGTCCTCCGAACTTTCTTACCCTGTTTGAAAGGGCGTCAAGACACAGCTGCAGCTGCTTTTCGCCCCAGTCCGGCCACAAATCGTCTATTGACAGGAATTCGGCGTAGGCGCTGTCCCAGAGCATAAAGTTGCTAAGTCTGAACTCGCCGGCGCTTCTGGCTATCATGTCGGGCGCAGGTACTTCAGGGCAGTCAAGGTTCTGCTCTATGTCCTTTATTGTAACCTGTTTTCCCGGATTTTTCTCCATAAACCTGTTGCAGGCGCGCGCTATTTCATCCTGTCCGCCGTAGTTGACGGCTACAACAACAGTTATATTTTTAAAATCTTTTGTGCTGTCCGCGGTTTTTTTTATGCCGGTTCTTACTTCTTCAGGCAGAGCCTCAATGTCGCCCCTGAAAACCAGCTTTACGCCGTTTTCTCTGTAAAATTTTATTTCACCCGGCAGTTTTTTTGCGATGAGGCTCATTAAATAATTTACTTCCTGCTTTGGGCGCTTCCAGTTTTCCGTAGAGAAGGCATAAAGCGTTATATAGTCTATTTTGAGTTTAATTGCTGCGGAAATGACACGTTTTACGGCTTTCAGGCCTTCGATGTGTCCTGCCGCGCGCGGAAGTGACCGCAGGGTTGCCCAACGGCCATTTCCATCCATAATAAGGCCGAGATGCATCATATCTCCATTATTTCTTTCTCTTTTTCAGCCTGTACTTCGTTGATTCTGGCTATGTAAGAGTCGGTCATTTTCTGGAGTTTTGCCTCGCCTTCCTTCTGTTCGTCTTCGGATATTTCGGCGGTTTTCTGAAGTTTTTTGATTTCGTCCATTCCGTCACGCCTTATGTTTCTTATGGCGACCCTGCTGTTTTCAGCAAGAGTTTTGGACTGCTTCGCAAGCTCTTTTCTTCTGTCCTGCGTGAGAGGAGGGAAGTTTATTCTCAGAAGCTTTCCGTCATTTGAGGGATTTAATCCCAAGTCGCTTTTCTGAATTGCTTTTTCAATAACGCTCAGAAGGCTTTTGTCCCAAGGCTGGATAACAACAAGCCTTGCCTCAGGGACTGAAACTGAAGCAACCTGGTTAAGCGGAGTTTCCTGTCCGTAGTAGTCTACACGGATTTTGTCGAAGATTGCCGCGGAAGCTCTGCCTGTGCGCAGGGCAATGTAGTCCGTTTCAAGGGCGCTTACGCTCTTTCCCATTCTGTCTTCACAATTATCCAATACTTGCTGCATGTTTTGCTCCTGTTAAAATTAAAGAAAGACCGCCCGGCGCTGTGGGAACGGCCTTTCCGTTATGAATTAAATTAAGCTCCTGCAAGGAAACGCTCGTAAGAAACTATCTTAACGTCCGAACCGTTATCCTTGTTGAACTTCGCAAGCAGCTGTGAGACGGAAAGTCCGTCGTCATTGCTTATCTGGAAAATCTGATCCATAAGGCAGATTTCCGAGTAATACTTCTTGAGTTTTCCTCTGACGATTCCCTCAAGAACTTTCTCCGGCTTGTCCATTCCCGCGACCTGCGCGCGGAAGATTTCAAGCTGTTTTTCCTCGTAGTCCTTTGGAACGTCAGCATCTGTAAGATACATTGGGGAAGCCGCGCATACGTGCATTGCCGTGTTGAAAGCAAATGTCTGGAAAGCGTCTGTCTTGAAAACGTCCTTATTGGAAGCGCTGAACTTTACCAAAACGCCGATGTTTCCGTCGGAGTGGTCGTAGCCCATGACTGTTTCGTTCTCATTGATTTCGACAAGAACAAGTTTCTTTATTTTCATGTTCTCGTTAATGGTTGCGATAAGTCCGTTAACCATTTCCTGCATTTCATCGTTAGGCTCTTTGTAGCCCTTTGCAATTGCCAGATTGCAGATGTTTACGCAAAGTGCCTTGAACTGCTCGTTCTTGGCTACAAAGTCGGTTTCGCAGGTGACTTCAACCATTGCGGCTCTCTTTTCAGTGATGACGAAACTGACTCTTCCGTTATCTGTTGCGCGGTCAACTCTCTTTTCAACTGCTGCGAGTCCTACCTTCTTCAGGTACTCTTCAGCCTTGTCAAAGTCTCCGTCGGATTCCTGAAGAGCTTTCTTGCAATCCATGATTCCCGCGTGGGTCCGCTCGCGAAGAGCTTTGATCATATCCATTGTAACTGTCATATCTTACTCCTTATCCTCTTCTTCGTCTTCTTCAATCTCTTCTTCAAGTTCGGAGTCTTTGTCTTCAACTTCCTGGGCTTCAAGCGCGGCTGCTTCTTCATCGTTTGACGGCAGGGACTCGATTATCTGGATTCCGGTTTCCGTATCCGCGTCGCATACCGCGTTGGCAATGATTTCAACGAACAGGCTGATTGCTCTGATTGCGTCGTCGTTGCCCGGTATGGGGTAGGTGATGTCGGTTGGGTCACAGTTTGTATCAACGACCGCGACTACGGGAATTCCAAGTCTCTTTGCTTCTGCGACGGCAAGAGCTTCTTTCCTTGTATCAATGATGAAGATGATTCCGGGGAGCTCTGTCATGTCCTTGATTCCGCCGAGATTTTTGTCAAGTTTTGTCTTTTCTTTTGTATAGAGTGCGACTTCTTTCTTTGTGAGCGAGTCAAAAGTCCCGTCTACGGACATTTTCTCAATCTTCTTGAGTGTAGCGATTGATTTTTTGATTGTTGTGAAGTTTGTAAGCATTCCGCCAAGCCAGCGGTTGTTCACATAAGGCATGCCGCAGCGTTTCGCTTCTGTTTCAATGGCCTGCTGCGCCTGCTTTTTTGTTCCTACGAAAAGAACCGGCTTACCCTGCTTTACGACGGCGCGAACCGCCTCATAAGCTTCTACGATGCAAGCTGATGTTTTCTGAAGGTCTATGATGTGGATTCCATTTCTCTCCGAGAAAATGAAACTGGCCATCTTCGGATTCCATCTCTTTGTCTGATGACCAAAATGAACACCTGCTTCCAGCAGGCTTTTCATTGTTACTACTGCCATTTTACTGACTCCTAAATGTGACGGGCCTCTGTTCTTTTGAACTTCGGGGGTTCCCGTCCCCAGCACTTTTTCTCACTGCGAACCGCTCTGCCTTCGGTTTTCACCTTTGGCTCCGCAGCACCAGCGGATATTCTGTGTATACGCACAGTCCTTTGCATTATGCACATTTGAAGGAGTTGTTTCAAGCGTCATTTTCCCTGAAACGGATTTCACGGCTCAGACAGCCGAAACTCCAAGCAGGGCGCAAAGCTCCGCAAAGGCTTTTCTGTCTTCGGCGGTGTCCGAAAGATGAAACGGTATGCAGGCGGAATCACCGCGGCGCGCGGCAGGCGTAAAAGAGCCGCAAGAGGAAGTATTAAATATGGGTAAGGCGATAAGTTTTGTATTTTCGGTAAGGGAATTTTCGGTAAGGGAATCGCTGCGGTAGACAAAGTGCAAATCTTCGGGAGAGGGAAGGCCTATGCGGTTCGGGTCGTTTTCGCTGCAGAATGTAAGAAGAGAGCCAAGGCGGCGGTAGAGTATACGCAGCGGAAGACCGTAAATGCCCATTCCTATGATTATTTTGCGAATTCCGTCAAGGCGAAGCGAAAGCTTTACAAGCTTAAGCTGGTCCTGGACGCTTTTTGGCGTTACCGCAAATTTGGGTATTTCACCGCAGGAGCTTATGGCTTTCGCAAGTTCCTGAAGGTCACGTACATCAGGCATTCCTTTAAAATCATGTATGGAGCGAATGATTTGCACCCTGGCTTCCATAAGCTCATATTCCAGAGAAGGGAAATTTAAATCAACTTCAAGGTCAACGTACGAAAAACCGCACCGGGAAAATTCGCGAAGAAGAGTTTTGCGCTCATCCTCCGAACCGTGGAAACGGCCTCCGTCAAAATTGCGCCTTATGGTGAGTATGACAGGCATACCGGCAAAACCGGGGAAGTTTTTCGCGGCAAGAAGTTCTGAGTTATCGGACAGGTTAAGCATGTCAAGGCGCAGTTCAAGCATGGAAACACAGGCCTTGTGGCGTTTGAAAATTGCCGAATTTTCTTTCATTGTCCGTCCGTCAAGTGTGAGACAGAGCATCTTTTCCTCTCTTAAGGCTTTCTTGAAGCGTTTGGCTTCTTATGCTAGAGTAGCACAGGTTGCGCAGGGATTAAAAGCATCTGCTTTTTTAAGCACGGATACAGATTATGGGAATACTTCAGGTTCAGAATATAGACCTGTCTTTCGGTGACAGGACACTGCTTTCAAATGTCTCTTTAACATTGGGTGAGCGCGCAAGGGCCGCGCTTGCGGGCGGCAACGGAGAAGGCAAGTCTACGCTGATGAAAATAGTCGCAGGCCTTATGAGCTGTGACGGCGGCACCGTAACAAAGACAAAAGGCATGAGAATTTCCTATCTTCCTCAGAGTGACATAGTATTCAGGGACAACAGTGTTTTTGAAGAGATTGAGAAAGGTTTTTTCCGCTTTCAGGCAAATCTGGACAGACAGCATGAGATAGAAGCCCTGCTTACCACGGAGCACACTGATGCCCTTCTTATTGAACTTGACCGGCTTCAGGAAGAACTTCTGGAAAGTTCTTATTATGACCGCGAACAGATAATAGCCTCGGTCTCCAAAGGTCTGGGATTTACGGAAAAAGACCTTAAAAGGCCGTGCAGCGAGTTCTCGGGCGGCTACCAGATGAGGATAGCCCTTGCGAAGGTTCTGTGCGAAAACCCGGATTTGATGATGCTTGACGAACCCACCAACTATCTGGATATAGAGGCAAGGCTGTGGCTTGAGAGCTTTATCAAGGCATACAGGGGCTCTGTGCTTCTGGTTTGTCACGACAAGGGCTTTCTGGATGACACGGTAAATGAAGTTTACGAACTCTTTAATTCCCGACTGACGCGCTACAGCGGAAATTATACATTCTATGAAAACCAGAGGCGGCTGGAGATAGAACAACTTGAAGCCGCCTACAGGAAGCAGCAGGCGGAAATTGAAAAAACCGAGCAGTTTATAGAGCGCTTCAGGTATAAGGCGACAAAGAGCAGGCAGGTCCAGAGCAGGATAAAGCATTTGGACAAACTGGAGCCTGTAGTTGTGCCTTCACACTTAAAAACGCTTAATTTCTCCTTCCCTGAGCCACCGCACAGCCCTAATGATATGGTGATTATAGAGCATCTTACCAAACGCTACGGAAGCCGGACGGTGTTCAATGATTTCAGTATGATTGTCACAAAGGGTCAGCGCCTTGCTGTCACAGGTCACAACGGGATTGGCAAAAGCACTCTTTTAAGGATAATTGCCCAGCAGGATGGGGACATTCAGGGGCTGGCAAGGCTTGGAGCCGGCGTGAAAATTGGCTATTACGCGCAGGATACGGCGGATTCGCTTGACATGAAAGGGACTGTGTTTTCGCAGGTATCGGCCTGCGGGACGGAAGCGGCTGTACGCAATGCTCTGGGGGCGTTTCTTTTTTCGGGAGATGATATTTACAAAAAGGTATCCGTTCTGTCCGGAGGCGAACGTTCCCGTCTCGCGCTGCTTAAGATTCTTCTTCAGCCCGCATCGCTTCTGATTCTTGATGAGCCCACAAACCACCTTGACATAAACTCAAAGGACATGCTTCTCAGGGCTCTTCAGAACTTCAGGGGCACCATTATTTTTGTCAGCCATGACGCCTACTTCATAAGCGCCATTGCAGACAGTATACTGTATCTTTCAGCCGACGAGCCCGAATTCTTCAACGGTGATTATGACTACTTCCGGTGGAAGCTGGACCGACGTCTTGGAATTGAGACGGAGAAGCCGAAAGCCAAGCCCCCTGTCACATTTAAAAGTGATTTTACGGACAAAGCCGAAGCAAACAGGCGAAGAAACCTGAAGAGCCGTTTTAAGAACGAGCTTAAAGCTCTTATGGAACGTGTTGACGAACTTGAAATGAAGCTTTCCGAAGTAAATGCCCTGATGAATCTTCACGAAAATTACAGCGACATTGAAAAGATAGGGGAACTTGTCAGGAAAAAGCAGGAGCTTGAGGACGAGAAGAACGATATTGAGCTTCAGTGGATAGAAAAGTCGGATGCCTATGAAAGTGAATTCGGCAGTGAAGAATGATTTAAATCAGCTTATTGACCAGCGAAGAACCGTTATTTTGAAAATAGAGGCAACAGGGATGCTTCGTTCTATGCCGTCAGGAAGTACCTGAACCTTCAGGACGCTGTTTCTTGGCGCTCCCTTCATGAGCTCTATTGGCCGGGCTATTAGAGTTTCGTCCGTAAGCTCAATGCGCATGAGAGCGCTTTCCTTTTTCAGAGTACTTCGGATTGCGGACAGTTTCGCATTGTAGTCAAAACCGCTTATCACAGGCATTGAAGCATATTTAAAACTCTTATCCAGCTGGCTTTTTGATATAATCAGTTTTGCTTTTATCAATTCAAGGACATCGTCGGAAAGGCAGGAAGACTTCCGTGCAAAAGCTGTAAGTTCCCGTTCCGTTTCCTCCCATGACCTGGGATTTGATGGCCTTTCCGACGAAGGAGCTGACGGAAGCACAGTTTCGATGCGTGAGTCTGTAAAAAAAAGCTCGGGATTCTCAGAAGGTACTGCGCAAAGTTCTCCATAGGGGAGAGGCAGATGCTGAAGGTCCATTGCATAGGCAAGGATGCCCTGCCATACGGATGACGTTGAACGTTTCATAAGGAACATGTTCTCATCTATGGCTTTGATTATGTGTTCCTGAAGCTGAGGGTGCATTTTTATGACAGGCGCAAGACTGCTGTCGCACTTTATTACTATGCCGTCATATAGGCTGAGCCTTGAGTACGATTGCTCCCAAATGTCGAACTGACCTCCTGTGAAACCGCTTAAGCTGTTTCCAAGATATGAAAGTATCTGCTCTTTGGTAATTCCCATATCCAGAGCCCTGGTGAAGCTGTCTTTGGTTATACGGTAGGTTACAAGCTTGTCACACACCTGAACATCAGAAAAAAGATAGAGTATATCAGAAGGCTCGGGTATCCCGTAGAAGGAAACAACCATGTCTGAATCCACGCTTATCTGTGAGCGTCGAACATCATGGATAAGCAGCGCGGAATTAAGAAGTATATTATCTATAAGGTTCTTATTCTGAATAATACTGATGAATCCGAAGCATTCAAGCGAATATAGGATATCATTTGCTTTCTCATCGTCTAAAAGTATGTGTGATGAAAAGCAGAATATTTTAAGAAGGGCAGCCGCCTGAATACGCTTAAGGCTGTGATTTTTCAGAACCCCGAGAAGCCGTGTGACCGCAGGGCCAAGTGAAGACCCCGCCGCATTTATAAAAAGCCCGATGTTGTCAAGGGAAAGCAGTTTTTCAGCCTTTTTTCTGTTTAAAATGAAACGTCCCTCATAGACGCTTACGGCTTCGAAGGATGATGCAAGGTTTTTTATAAGCTCAAATACCCTAAGCCCGGCTTCCTTCGCGAACTGCGGAAGCACATCTTCCAGCCTGCCTGACTTCGCAAAATGATGGGCGTTTGCGCCTCTGGCCGGAACTGAGCCGTTTGACAGAAGGTTAAGAAGTGCAAAAAGAACGTTTCTGTCGGCAAACGGGAAAGGCGCTGAAAGACCCATTGAAGGACCAAGAAGATTATCCGCATTAAAGATTTTGGTTATGTCTTCTTCAAGCACAGGATTTATTCTGTAGGTGTCGGCACTTTTAAGTATAAGAAGTCTGTCGCACAGGCTGTTCATCCTTGTCAAAACAAGAGGATAGCTGTCAGAAGGGAAGAAGGCGCTTACGCTTGAAAGAGTGGCCGTTTCCAGAAGAAAAATAAGGGAAAGATAACGGTTATCCGTGGCATCCAGGGCGGAAAGGATATTTGCCCTGTTTTCTTCGTTAAGAAGGAAGGAAAGTATCTTCTGGTTCAGAACCGGTTTGTGAAACGGTGTCTGAACACGGCCCAAAACTATGGTTGCGATAAAGAAGTAATAAGAATCTTCCAAAGAGTTCAAATAGCTTAGAAACTCATCGTTCGCGGCCATCACAGTTCCCTTGTTTCATATTTGTAGCCCTGTTCCACAAGGAATTTCTGCCTGTTTGCTGAAAATTCCTCTTCCACTGTGTTTTTTGAAATCACAGAGTAGAAAAAGCATGGATTCTTCTTTGGCCTGAGTATCCTTCCCAGGCGCTGGGCTTCCTCCTGGCGTGAGCCGAAGGAGCCTGAAATCTGAATTGCTACTGACGCGTCAGGAAGGTCTATCGCGAAGTTCGCGACTTTGGAGACTATTATTACTTTATGTGTTCCTTCACGGAAGCTTGCGTAAAGCTGGTCTCGTTTACTGTTCGCGGTGCTTCCGGTTATAAGAGGGAAGTCGAAACGCTTCTGTACAAGTTTAAGTTGCTCAAGGTACTGGCCTATTATAAGAATGCTTTCCCCCTTATGTTTCGCAAGAAGAGCGTCTATGACCTTATCTTTTTCAGCGCTGCAACTGGCTATTTTGTACTTTTCGCGTCTGGATGCAAGGGCGTAGGGAAGGGCAAGCTTCGCATCCAGAGGCACCCTGAATTCAATGCAGTAGGCGCTGGTTATCCAGCCTTTGCGCGAAAGTTCCGTCCATGGAATGTCAAAACGTTTCGGCCCCACAAGGCTGAAAACATCTTCTTCCCGGCCGTCTTCCCTTATAAGTGTCGCGGTAAGGCCGACTCTGTAAATTGCCTGAAGCTCGGCTGTGATTTTGAAAACAGGAGCAGGAAGCATATGAACTTCGTCATAAATTACAAGACCCCACTTTCCGTTCTGAATTATTTTCATGTGCTCAAATTCATCATCTTTTGAGGCTCTGTAGGTAAGTACCTGATAAGTGCATACCGTAATGGGCTTTACTTCCTTTTTTTCTCCCGAATACTCTCCCACAATGGAAGGCTCTATATCGGTTTTGGTTTTAAGCTCGTTTATCCACTGATGTACCGCGACAACATTTGGACACAGAATCAGCGTCCTTGTCCGGAGCTTTGACATTATACCCATTCCTACTACCGTCTTGCCGCTTCCGCACGGCATGACTATTGTTCCAAAGCCTGTACCCGGGCCCATGTCGCCCAAAAGGGATTGAGCTGCTGTCCACTGATAATCGCGCAGCTGAATTTTCAGGCTTATAGGAATATGTCCGGATTTTACAAGCGGAATACGGTCGTCAACGGGATAGCCCAGTTTGATGAGCTCCAGTTTTGCTGTGCCCCTGTCATATTTGTTTATTTCAAACTCGTCAGAGGAATCGGTTTTATGAAGAAGTTTTGAAAGCCTTGAGTCGGAGGCAAGAGCCCTTGCAATGAGGGAATCGGATACTTTCAGACGGTAAGAGGTGTCCGAACCGGGGTACAGAACAAGCTTCCCAAAACGTGAGGAAATGTCTTCTATGAAAGAGGTTACATTCTGCGGAACGGGGAATTTTGACCAACGCTCAAGGCGTGAAAGTATCTCTTCTGCGGTCAGCCCCGCGCTTGCGGCGTTCCAAAGTGAAATGGCGCTGATAAGGTAGGTGTGAAGGTGTTCCGGGGCTTTGACAAGTTCGCTGAAAGCTATAATCTGGCTTCGGCAGTCGCCTGCGGACGCGGAATGCACATCCAGCATAAGCGTTCTGTCGCTTTGTATTATCAGAGGCCTGTCATATGTATTCGTTTCATTATCCGTCAGCATTCCAGTTAGTATAGCATGAAGTGCCGAAAAAAAGAACGGCTGGACTATTTGCCGCGTGTAAAGGTTGTTCTTTTAGGTTGTAAGGTCGCAACAGCTCCGTAAAAGTAAAAATCCTCGTCTTCCTTTCCGCTTTTTTCAGCTATTTTAACGGCCTTTTCGTTATCAACAGCATCAATTGCGTGTGTAGCGGTTGGGCGGCTGTCTTTACTTATGCTGTAAACGGGAGCAGTGCGCTTTTTAATGTAAGTCGCTTCATTCAAGGTCTGCTGTGCCAGCACCTCTTTCCTGTCAGGCCGGGTCTTTCTTGAAAAAACCATTATTGTAAGCAGCCAGATTACGGAAACTGCAAATAGAAAAAGCGCTAGTACGGATGCCGCGCCGGAAATGGTTTCAGATGCATTTGCGGAAGTAGCGGCTATGAGGCAGACGGAAGAGCCAAGCAGAAGCATAAGGCTCAAAAGCATGGGTATAAGCCATAGCGGGCCGCGTTTTGAGGCGGCTAAACGTATGCAGAAAATCACACAGAGGAAATCTAAAACCACAGCCGCAAGGGGATACATAAAATACATCATAAAATCCGCACTTCAGGAACTTTGTTCTGCTATAATGATAACATACGGATGAAAATGAGGAAACAGTTATGATATTTAAAAACGAAGTGCCTGATAACATTCTCCTTTCAAGAGTCAAATCCAGAACGGGCGGTGACGTAAGATCTCCTTACTACCGCGACACTACCGCAATCATTCACAGTTCGCCTTTCAGACGTCTGAAACATAAGACTCAGGTTTTTTTCTCTCCAAGCAATGACCACATCTGCACAAGGATGGAGCATGTACTGCATGTGGCATCCATAGCAACGGCAATATGCAAAGCTTTGGGGCTTAACGATGAGCTTGCGTGGGCAATAGGCATTGGACACGATCTTGGACATACGCCTTTCGGACACATAGGTGAGCACATCCTGTCCGAGCTTATGGTTCAAAATGGCTTTCCCCGTTTTGAACACGAGGTCAACAGCCTCCGCGTTGTGGATTTCCTGTCTCACCTGAACCTGACCTATGCTGTGCGCGACGGTATCGTGAGCCACTGCGGCGAGCATTTCATACGCTCAATCAGTCCTGATTTTAAGGTTAAGGACCTTGATTCCATCGTTACCAAAACCGGTATCCGGCCTGCCACCTGGGAAGGCTGTGTTGTCCGTTTTTCGGACCAGATAGCCTATCTTGGTCGGGATTTTGAAGACGCAAAGCGTCTTGGGCTGGTTCGCACGGAAGAAGTCCCCGAAATCTGCCGTGAAGTTCTGGGCCGCACAAACGGGGAGATAATAAACACTCTGGTTGATGACGTAATCCTCACTTCTCAGAAGGAGGGCAGCATTGCCTTCAGCGAAAAAATCTTCGAGGCAGTGAAAATAATGAAGGATTTCAACTACAGGCATATTTATCTTTCCCCAATGCTCGCAGGCTATGAAAAATATTTCAAACGCCTTATAGGCCTGATTTACAACTATCTTAAGGAGCTGTTTGACAGAAACGGATTTGAGAGGGAGCCTTACCTTCAGGAAGGCAACATGCTAAGCGCGGGTTTTTACAACTATATCATGGAAATGAAGGATGCCTATCTGGAGCATGACGGAAACCTTAAGAGGGTGGTGTTCGATTATATCTCAGGCATGAGCGACAATTTCTGCATTGACTGCGGAAACAAGATACTGCGGCCTGAACATCTTAATGACTGCCTGGAAATGTCGCTGACAGGCAAGTGGTTTGACGCAATTCCGGCGCCGCCCGACAGTGTTGAGCTTTATCTTAATTTTGAGGCGGAGAACTAATCAGGACTCCGCTTTGGCTGCCAGGCTTTCGATTTCCTTGATGAACTGTTCAACGTTGTTGAAGGCTCTGTAGACGGATGCGAATCTTATATAGGCAACCTTGTCCACCTTGTATAGCTGTTTTAAAGTCTCTTCGCCTATGGCCGCGCTTGAAATTTCATGCTTCGAGCCTGCCTGTATTTTTATGGCTTCTTCTATGTCGCTGATAAGGGTTTCTATTTTTTCTGCGCTGATATTTCTCTTATCCGTGCAGATGCGTATACCGCGCTCGATTTTTGAAATATCAAAGTTCTGGATATCACCGTTTTTCTTTATGACTGTGATGGGTTTGTCCTCTACGCGCTCATAGCTTGTAAATCTGTAACCGCATTTCAAGCAGACTCTGCGCCTTCTCATTGCGCTTCCGTTGCCTGTAGTTCTTGTTTCCAGTACTTTATCTTCCGTTTCACCGCACGCGGGGCATCTCATAGTGTTTCTTTTTCTCCCATTTGCCCTAGAATACACTATTAATATTGGTAGTGTCTAGGTTTTTGCTAACTTCTTATAAATGTTTTCGCAAAACACTAGAAGGGACCTTAAGAATGTTGTTTCATGTTGAAAATCCTCATGTAATGTTATTATAATAACAGCTGTACAGCTGTAAAATTTAGACACATGGAGGTAAAATGGCTGAATCGGTTAGCGGGCGTGTGCGCCGAATAGTGGATAAGACTCCGTTTCTTAGGGATGTCCTTAGGAAGGGCTACCTCAATTATTCCAATTTTGCGGACGATATACTGGCAGAGGTCTCACAGACCTGCGGCAAAGAAGTGAAACAGTCAGCCGTAATAATGGCCCTCAGACGTTACGGGGAAGAGCTTAGGAAGGGCAGCGGCAATGCCCATGTTGAAGATTTGAAATACACAATAGTCATTCATACCAACATTGCATACCTTGACTTTGTAAAAACCTCCGAGCTTGTGCAGCAGATAGGTAATCTGTACAAAATTGCGGCAAAAAACGGAGCAAATGAGTTTCTAAACGTTTTTACAAGCGCGGATACTGTGACCATAGGCGTTTCCGAATCTCTTCTTCCAGATATAGAAGCGATAACCGAAGGCGAAAAGCTTTTATACAGACAATCTGATATGGTTGCCCTTTCAATGGTCTGGGATTCCCCTGAAATCCAGAATCCCGGCATAGTTTATGAATCGGCAAGACGTCTTGCGTGGAACAGCATAAACGTGCTTGAAATCTTCTCCACAGTTACCGAGCTTTCCTTTGTGATAAAACGCACTGACAGCTTCGAGGCCTACAGAGTTCTTCAGGACCTTCAAAGGTCAAAGAACTGAAAGGTTGTCCTGCATCCACTTGACGCAGCCTCTGTTGCCCACAAGGATTGGCATGCGCACTTCTTTCCGTTCACGCAGAATTTCATCGTCATATTCAATTTCACTTCCGTTAATGTAGAGGATATCAAGGTCGCTTTTTACAAGGATACCGTTTGAAGCCGCAACATCCCATGCAAAACAGCGGGGATTTATTGTGCAGTCAAGGTTTGAAAAAACAAGAGGGGCAATCATGTGGACAATGCTGCTTCCAAAGGCTCTGAGTTTGCCTTTGAATGGCTTTAAATCCACAAACCGCATCATATTCGAGCCTATTACCATCTGCTTTGGGGAATTGTTATGCTTGGGCGTTTCATGCTTTTTCCCATTAAGATAGATATCTTTTTCTTCCGGCAGGCTGCATAGAAACAGCTCCTGTTCACCGACTCCGAACCTTGGGGCATAGATTATTCCTCCGCAGGGGCGACGGTCCGCATCAAGGATTCCAATGGCAACTGCCCACGCGGGGAGACCCTGGCTGTAGGCATCCGTACCGTCGATGGGGTCAAGCACGAATGTATAGCGTGCGTGTTCACTGAAGTCGTGAAGCTCAATTTCTTCCGTTATGATATTGCAGTCCGGATACAGAACTCCGAGCTGATAAAGTATTGCGTCCGATACCGCAAGGTCCGTTTCCGTAAGTATGGAGCCGTCATACTTGAAGCTCCTGTGTATGCGTGACTGATTTGCCCTTGCCGCATTTCCGCACTGCTTTACCGCGCTGCATAGCCTGAAAAAGGCCTTTCTGTCTTCCGTGTCGGCCTGAAAGCCGAAGCTGCTGTCATAATCCCTTTCGGAAATCAGGATTTTTGTAATCCCTGCGTCGTCCTTTGAAAGCTTTGTTTCCAGCATTTACTTGAACTCCCCGGTATGTATGTGTTACTTTCATCTGTGATGCAGATACTGCAATCGTACATCAAAGAAAGCGATGCCTTCAAGGCGTTTGCGAAAAACAGAAAAAGTAAAATTATTGCGGAGGGTCTTGACGGTTTTCCGCTGTTTCAGTGCGCCATGATGATGGCGTCCGGAGTTTCCGGCATTACATGGCTCATATGCCCGACGGAAGAGACTGCGCGGACTTTATACTCAAACAGCGGCATGTCTTCCATTGTGCCTGTTTTGTTCATTCCCGCTTCCGGACGTGTGCTCTATTCGCCATGGGAAGGCTCTTCAAAGGAGTATGAACAGATACGCAGCCTTGGCGCGCTGGCGACTTCACGAAAAGCTCTTGCCGTCACATCCATAAGAGCCATCTGTTCTCCTGTTCCCGGGCGCAGAGCCATAGATTCATCAAATCTTACCTTCAGGGTGGGACAGAACATAGACACCATGGAGGTTGCCGGTCGTCTTGCCAATGGAAATTATTTCCGCAGCGCGAACACCACCATGCCCGGAGAATTTACGGTTCGGGGCGAGGTCCTTGACATCTTCCCCTACGGCGAAGAGCTTCCCATAAGGATTTACCTTGACTGGGACAGGATAGAGCGCATCTGCCGCTATGAGCCGCTGTCTCAGCAGGTTAACAAGCAGCTTGGGCACGCAACGCTTCAGATACTTTCCGCAACAGACGGCTCCGATTTTGTTCCTTCAGGAATAAAAGAATACTTCGGAAAGGATGATTATTTCATTTTTCTTGGTGACAAGCGTCTTGAAAGCAGCTATAAAAGCATGCAGCTTGAAGCCAAAAGCCTGTTCCGGCATGCGTTTCAGGAGAATAGGGACGCTTTAAAGCCGGCGGACATACTTTTTGACTTTGCTTCGTTTTATGAAAACTGCGATTCCTGCATGACTGTCCTTGATATTTCAGGTCAGACTCCTGGAGCTTTCAAGTTTGACATAGACGGACCGCGCTCCTATTTCGGTAACTTCACCTTCTTCAAGCAGGACCTTGAAGGCCTTGTAAGCGACAGATGGAAAATCGCGGTCTGTGTGTCAACGGAAGTCCAGAAACAGCGTCTTATGACTATGCTCAGCGACTTTGAGTCCATAGAGTACATTGTCGGCACCCTTTCCGGAGGTTTCTCGCTTCGCGGGCCTAAATTCATCGTTTTCTGTGAAAATGAAATTTTCGGGCGCAGGAAACAGGTAATAAAGACTTTGCAGCATACTAAGACCTCGGCCTTGGACAGCTTCGTAGAGCTTCATGAAGGCGACTACGTGGTTCACGTGAATTACGGGATAGGGATTTTTCTGAAAATAGACCGCGTGCGCGAGCGCGACTACATCAAGATACAGTTCGCGGACAAGGAAAACCTGTACGTACCCATTGAGCAGGCAAACCTTATCCAGCGGTACATAGGTTCGGCAGGCGATGCTCCCCGCATTGACAAGCTGGGTTCGTCGGGCTGGGAAAACAAGAAGGCAAAGGCACGAAAGAGCGCTGAAGAACTGGCTTCGAAGCTGATAGCGCTTTATGCAAGACGCAAAAACAGCCAGGGCTTTGCCTTTGACAGAGATAACGACTGGCAGCTGCGCTTTGAAGCGGAATTTGATTACGATGAGACGGAAGACCAGCTGGCCTGCATTCAGGATGTGAAGGATGATATGGAAAGTCCCCACGTAATGGACCGCCTTATCTGCGGAGATGTAGGTTACGGAAAGACTGAAATCGCGTTCCGTGCGGCTTTCAAGGCGGTGATGAGCGGTAAGCAGGTAGCCTTTCTGGCACCAACCACAATCCTTGCCGAACAGCACTATACAAACTTCAAAGACCGCCTCAGGGATTTTCCTTTAAAGGTAGGGCTTCTGAGCCGAATGGTAGCCCTAAAGCAGCAGAAGAAGGTACTTTCTCTTCTTGCAAGCGGCCAACTGGACGTACTTTTCGGAACGCACAAGATAATCCAGAAGGATGTTCTGTTCAAAAATCTTGGTCTTCTGATTGTTGACGAGGAACAGCGTTTCGGAGTAAAGGACAAGGACCGCATAAAGGAGCTTAAGGCAAATGTTGACTGCCTGAGCCTTTCAGCGACGCCTATTCCAAGAACGCTGTATATGTCCCTTCTGCAGATAAGGGACATGAGTCTTCTTACAACACCGCCGATTTCCAGAAAACCCATTAAAACCGTTATCGAGCGTTTTGATGCGGATACCGTTGAAAAGGCTATCCTCTTTGAAGTCGCGCGTCACGGTCAGGTTTTCTACCTTCATAACAGGATAGAAACCCTTGAGGAAGTCGCTTCAATTCTCAGAGCCAGAATGCCCGAAATAATTTTTGAGACTGCGAACGGCCAGATGAGGCCTGACGCCCTTGAAGATACAATGAGGCGCTTTGTCTATGAAGGTATTCAGGTACTAATTTCAACCACCATAATTGAAAACGGTATAGATATACCCAATGTCAACACAATAATTATTGACCGTGCCGACCTTTATGGCGTTTCTCAGCTCTATCAGCTCAAGGGCAGGGTAGGACGCTCGGACAAGGAAGCCTATGCCTATCTGTTATATCCCGCAGACAGAGCCCTGTCGGAAACGGCAATAAAGAGGCTACAGACTATCAGCGAACATACAGAACTTGGCAGCGGCTTTAAGATTGCAATGAAGGATATGGAGATAAGAGGTGCAGGCAATCTCCTTGGCCGCGAGCAGAGCGGCTTCATGTCCTCAGTTGGTCTTGATATGTACATACGTCTTTTGGATGAGGAGATATCAAAGCTTCAGAATACCGGCGGAAAGCCGGACACCGAGGTCTACCTTGAGCTTGATTACAGCGGCTACATCCCCGATTCCTACATTGCGGAGCCCACAATCAAGCTTGAAATCTACAAGAAGATTGCCGGCACAAGGACGCGCGACCAGCTTGAGCGCCTTCGTGCGGAGCTCAGCGACCGTTTCGGCAGTATGCCAGAGGAGGTCTCCAATCTTCTCTATCTCTGCGAGTTACGGATTGTGTGCAGGATTCTGGACATTTACCATATGAAGGAGCGCAGCGGCAGCGTTACGGTCGAGTTCTCACGCATTGCTTCCATAAGTGTGGACAAGCTGATAAATCTTATAAAGACTTCAAGCGGCGCTGTGACCATAGACCCCAAGCGCCCCTATATAATGAATATGAAGACCCTGGCCATTTCCCTTAAGGATAAGGCTTTGTTTATTCTTGAAAAGCTGCAGAGGATAATGCCATGAGTGAAGTAAACGAAAACGCTCAACTTACACCTGAGGAAGAAAGTATTTTTGACCTTATCCCCGAGCTTGCCCGTGTTGAAAGGCGTCAGGAAAACGGCTGGCGTGAAATAAAGAGTTTTGTGCTCCGCGGTCAGAAGCTCAGGGAATATCAGATAAAGGCCCTTAGGGAACATTTTTACGATTATGCTATTGTATATGATGAAAATTCAAAGCTTGATTTTAAAATGCTTTTCGGAAACGATAATCCGGTTGTCATAGAAATAGGCTTTGGTATGGGTGAAAGCACTCTCAAAATTGCCAGAGCCAGCCCTTTTATAAATTATATAGGCATTGAGGTTTTTCTTTTCGGTTTCTCCAAGCTTCTTGCAAACGTTCACAGCGATGGCCTGAAAAATGTCAGACTTATGAGATTCGATGCTGTACAGGTGATAACGGATATGATTGAAGACAAAAGTGTCTGCGGTTTTCACGTGTTTTTCCCTGACCCGTGGCAGAAGAAGCGTCACCACAAAAAGCGCCTTATCCAAAAACCTTTCGCGTCGCTTCTTGCTTCCAAGCTGAAAAGAGGCGGTTACATTTACTGCGTCACGGACTGGGATGACTACGCAGACCAGATGCTTGAGGTTCTTAACAATACCGAAGGTCTTACAAACCCTTACGGCGGCTTTGCCCCGGAGCGCAGCTGGCGCCCCGAAACAGGTTTCGAGCGCAAAGGCCTTGAAAAAGATTATACGATACACGAAGTTTGGGTTGAAAAGAACTGAGGCGCGCATAAAACAGTTTGACAGTTGACCGGTTTGACAGTGCGACTGTCTGACTGTTTAACTGTTTGACATGAATTTTTTAGAGTAATTTTATATAGTATAAATAGTTATATTTTTAATCTTTAAAATCGTATCCTATTTCCAACAGTGCGACTGTCTGACTGTTTGACAAATTTGTCGGACTGTCAGACTGTCAAACATTCAAACCTATGTCCCTGTAAACTGAAAAATAGAGTTAATTTATTTATATATAATAAGTTACGTATGTCAAACAGTCGGACTGTCAAAGAGTCAAACAGTCAAACCGGTCAACTGTCGAACTGTTTGCGATTTAGGCTATTAATTATTACGGTTTTTTTGAACTTTTTGTCAGAACCGGGGGTTGCGCTGAAGTTCCTTTACAAAACATTCAGCAATATGAACAGATACAGAAGAATATTAAAAAAAGCTGCCGCTTTTGTCTTTCGACTCCTGCGACAGCTCATTTTCAGCTCATTTTCAGCGTTGAATGCCTGAGTTTACTTGTTTTCTTCCTCAGCCGCGGCTTCCTTTGACGCTTTGATTACATCGTCCGCAAGCTTGCCTGTAAGAGTTTCATAGTGGTCAAACTCAAGTTCGAAGGAACCTGTGCCGCTGGTCATGCTCTTAAGGTCAATGGCGTAGTTAAGGAGCTCGGCCTGAGGAGCTTCTGCGTTGACCTGAACCATGTTGCCGCCAAGGTCTTCCTGTCCAAGAACACGTCCGCGTTTTCCGGAAAGGTCTGAGAGGATGTCGCCAAGATACTGGTTGTCCACGTAGACGGAAAGCTTTGCATACGGCTCAAGAAGGACAGGGCCGGCCTTTTCTATGGCAAGCTTCATTGCGCCCTTGGCTGCAAGTCTGAAGGCCATTTCAGAGGAATCGACCGGATGTTCCTTACCGTCAACAAGCGTTACGCCGATATCAACCATCGGATAACCTGCAAGGAAGCCTTCTTCCATCTGGTCGTGAAGACCTTTTTCAATTCCGGGGACATAACCCTTGGAAACGGAACCGCCCTTAACAACGTTCTCGAAGTTGTAGTACTGACCTCTTTCTATGGGGCCAATCTCAATGAGAACCTTGCCGTACTGGCCGTGTCCGCCCGACTGTTTCTTATGAGCGTATTCAACAATTCCGCTCTTCTTTGTGATTGTCTCGCGGTACGCAACGCGCGGAAGTTTGGTGTTGATTTGTATCTTCTGCTTGTCCCTGATTTTATCAAGAATCATTCCGATGTGGAGCTCGCCCATGCCGGAAACAGTTGTCTGTTTTGTTTCCTCGTTGAAGCCAACCTGGAAGGTAAGGTCTTCTTCGGTTATCTTGTGCAGAGCATCGTTCATCTTGTCTTCAGACTTCTTGTCGGCGGCCGAGATTGCAAGTGAGTAAACAGGGTTTGGAAGACTGAGAGGCTTGAAGGTGAACTTTTGGTCAGGACCGGCCAGCAGTGTGCTGTTTGTTGTGGCGACGTTGCTCTTTGCAATGATACCAATGTCTCCGGGAACAAGCGCGGATGTTTCAATAAGCTTCTTTCCTACAGCTCTGTATACCTTGCCCGGCTTTTCCTTCTTTCCAAGCTCGGGGTTGTACAAATCGGAATCGCCGGTGACCGTCCCGTTGACTACCTTGATAAAGGAAAGTTTTCCTGAGAACTGGTCTATGGATGTCTTGAAGCAGAGGGCTGCTGTGGGACCGTCACCTACTGCAAGTTCTTTTTCCGTTCCGTCTTCCATTACTATTGTATCGGTAGAACCTTCCGGGGAAGGTGCAATCTGGGCAATGAAGTCAAGAAGATTTGTTATACCTGCATTGTTGGCTGTGCTTCCGCAGAAAACAGGAACCAGAACATTGTTCTTAAGACCTTCTTTGAGGCCAATAACGATTTCTTCCGGTTCAAGAGTCATTTCTTCAAGATACTTTTCCATTAGCTCTTCAGTACCTTCCGCAGCGGACTCTATCAGAGCTTCTCTGTACTGCGCGACTTCATCATTGTATTCGGCGGGGATATCTCCAACGGTCTCTTTCTGTCCCGCATGGAAGAAGTAAGCTTTGTTTTCAATGAGGTTAATGACGCCTTTGAAATCCGTTCCGTTACCCATTGGAATAGCTACAGGAACAAACGGCATTTTAAATTCTTCCTTTAAGTGGTTGAATGTTGCACCGTAATCGACTCTTTCACGCTCCATCTTGTTCATAAAAACCATTCTTGGTTTATTTCTGTTATTGAGATTTCTCCAGAGCTTGATTGTCTCTATCTGGGCACCGTCACGTGCGTCTACCACCATAATTGCGGATTCTGTTGTCCTGAAACCGCAGGTGACTTCGCCTATAAAGTCAGCCGTACCCGGAGTATCTATGAAATTGATGGATATGTCCTGCCATGAGACATTGGCTAAAGATGAGTGGATAGATATCTTTCTTGAAATTTCTTCTTCCGTATAGTCACTGGTGGTCTTCCCTGATTCAACTGTTTCGGGTTTTGAAATCACATTGCTGTAATAAAGGAACTGTTCGAAAAGAGAAGTCTTTCCCGTTCCGTTATGACCGGCGATTGCGACGTTTCTAATATCTTTCGTTGAAAGAGCCATATTTTCCTCCTAGAACATTGGCTGTATGTAAACACTTTGCGATTATCAAAAAGCGGATAACCTTTCAAAGTATATAATAACAATAAATAAAATAAAAGGAAAAAAACCAAAAAGTAGTTTAAGCGCGGATTCCCGTAAAGTAAAATGTCCGCTTTTCATGGCAAAGCGGACAAATCGGTTGATTGGAGCGGATTTGGAACAACACAGTGCCGGTTTTACGGTTTTTATGAAAACTCTTATTTTCCGCTTTTGGGAGCGTAATGATCGAACTCCATTGAAAAAGTTCCCCGCCCCTGTGTGGATGACCGCAGAGCAGTTGAATAGCCGAACAGGTTTGCAAGAGGGGCTTCCGCCATTATGTGGTCCGCCGCGGGCCTGCTTTCCATCCTTGAGACTATACCGCCTCTCTGCGTCAGACTTGAAATTGAATCTCCAACATACTGTGAAGGCACAATTATAGTCACTTTCATGACCGGCTCCATGAGAACCGGTCCCGCTTCCTGTGCCGCCGCGTCAAAACACATTGCCGCGCATGCTTCGTAGGCGAACTCGGTTGCCGTTAGCTCGCTGTATTTTGCCCCGACAAGTTCAACTTTCATGTCGCAGACTTCATATCCGAACTTTATACCGCTTCTGAACGAGTTCTCAATGCCGCGCCGGACGGCATTGAAAAGTTCCGCAGGCATGATTTTCGTAGAAACAAGGTTCTCATAAATAACTCCCGATTTAGGAGGCAACGGGCTTACACGCAGGGTAAGCTCCGCGCTGTTTTCTTTCCCTGCAAGGACTTTACTGAACTGGAAGGTCTTTTCAACAGTGGATGTTATGCTTTCACGGTAAGTTACCTGGGGTTTTCCTATCTTACAGTCTACCTTAAATTCTTTAGTTATTCTTGTGACAAGAACATCCAAATGAAGTTCGCCCATTCCGCTTATGACAAGCTGTCCTGTTTCTTCATTGTCCTTCCATGTGAAAGTAGGATCTTCAAGAGACAGTATTTCCAGCGTCTTTTTGAGCTTTGCGGATTCGGTTGTATTTGCAGGCTCGATTGCAATGGAAATAACAGGAACCGGGAACAACATCTTTTCAAGGAGTATCTGCGCACCTTCCGAACCTATCGTATCGCCCGTCTGCGCAAGTTTGAAACCGACTATTACGCCTATATCGCCGGCCTGCAGTTCTTGAAGGTCTTCGGGCCTGTTTGCGTGCATCCTCAGAAGACGGTTTATGCGCTCGCGCTTTTTCTTGGAGATATTCATAACGGCGGAGCCTTTTTTTATGGTTCCCGAGTATACCCTTACAAATGCAAGAGGGCCGGCTTCTCTGTCATACTGAATCTTGAAAACCAGGGCAAGGGGAGGGGCCTTGGGATCGTTTATTACCTGAACCTCTTCCTCTTTATCTTTCTTTATGTGCAGCCCTACGGCAGGAGGAATATCATCAGGAGACGGCAGAAGCTCCACTATTCCGTCAAGAAGACATTGTACTCCTATGTCTTTAAGTGAAGAGCCGCAGAACACAGGAAGAAGCTTACGCTCAATGGTGCATTTTCTCAGAACGGACATAATAATTTCATTCGGGATTTCTTCACCGGAGAAGTACAGTTCCGTTATCTCATCAGAGTAACTTGAAACACTGTCCAGAAGCTTATCATGCCATATCTTTGCTTCATTCAACATATTTTCAGGTATTTCCGTATAGCTGAAATCATAACCGGCAGTACCCTCGTCAAAGACAATCATCTTCATCTTAATCAAGTCTATTACACCTTCAAAACGGCTTTCTTTCCCAACCGGGATGAATAGCGGAACAGGTTCTTCATTAAGCTTTTTCTTAATATCTTCAAGTACTGCATAGAAATCTGCTCCAAGTCTATCCATTTTGTTGATGAAAGCTATTCTTGGAACCTTATAGGTATTTGCCTGTCTCCAGACGGTTTCGCTCTGAGGCTCTACGCCACCTACGGCACAGAAAATTCCTACAGCGCCGTCAAGAACTCTTAAAGAGCGTTCTACTTCAGCTGTGAAATCCACGTGCCCCGGAGTATCTATTATGTTTATCTTTACGTCTTTCCAGTAGCAGGTTGTGGCTGCGCTTGAGATTGTTATGCCTCTGTCCTGTTCCTGCTCCATAAAGTCCATTGTGGCTTCACCGTTGTCAACTTCGCCTATGCGGTGGTTTTCGCCCGTATAATAGAGGATTCTTTCCGTTGTTGTAGTCTTACCGGCATCAATATGCGCAATAATGCCTATATTTCTGGTTTTCTCTGAAGTCATGTGCTTAATCTATCATAAATAAGGGCATTTGTTAATTAGGTGAAAAGGAGCATAAAAATGTAAGTGAATTAACTCATTTTGACCACTGGTCAATTAAACCCTGTATTTCGGCATAGTTTTCATCATCTCCGGAGGTATGGAAACTTCTTGCTCTGTAGACCGCCTGTGCGTACTTAAGAATTACAAGAGCTTCCTGACGGTCGCTCATTGCGGACAGCTTTGTAGGTGTCCAAATCGGTGTGGCGTCAGGACCGTTTGCGCCTTCATAATACCCATACTTTTCGTAGTTGCTATTACTTTCCCTGTTCCAGTTTTTCTGCATTTTTGCTATTTCTGAAGCACGTTTTTTTGCGGTCCAGTTCCTGTCATAAAGCATCTGCGCAAGATATTCGTAAGTACCGCCGTATATGAATTTCTTAGGTATGGTATCACAGGCAATCCTTCCGTAGCTTATGGCCGCATTGGAGTCTCCGCCGAAAACGCCTGGAAGGGAATTGTAAAGGACTCCAAGGGTATACCATACCTCGGATGAATCAACACAGTTAAAATTATCGGTGACTACCTTTAAATCGGCCATCATTGGCTTTGCCTTTGCAAGTGAGTTCAAAACTCCCTTTGTCTGTCCCCATCGTCCGACGTTGCAGCATTTCCATAAATATGCCATCGCATTGGGATAAAGGTTTATGGACTGTATAGCGTAGTTTTCGCCTTCCTCGTATATGGAAAATCTTGATGTTTTGTCATTTTTATCCATGTCATCGCCTATATCCACGCAGACTCTGGAAAGTCTCCATAATACTTCAGCTTTTTCCTGAGCTGTCTGTGCCTGCGGCAGCATGTTTTTCAGCTCTTCATAAACCTGTTTGTCTCCAATATCCTTATCATATGTTTCATCAATTTTTGTAAAGTCCATGGCAAAAAGACTCAGTGAAAAAAGCAAAAGTAAAATAAGTGCGGAAAAAACTTTTCTCATAACACTCCTCCTTAGCGGTGAGTAAATAATAACATGGATTTTAAAGACTGCGGTGCCATAAACGAAAAAAACTCCTTAAAAAAGGAGTCTTTTCATCGCCCACGAGGATCGAACTCGTGTTGACGGGATGAAAACCCGTTGTCCTAACCACTAGACGAGGGCGACACGCATGTGAACGCATGAGCCACATTGGATTTGAACCAATGACCCACGCCTTAAAAGGGCGTTGCTCTGCCTACTGAGCTAGTGGCCCGTTTTCACAACAAATCGAGATTAACAAAACTGTGCCTTGATTGTCAACTGGTACCCTGCGTTTTTTCTCAGTTCAAAGTTCTCCAATAATAATCTCCAAGGCCGTAACGCCTCAGTTCCACCGCTTTCGCAAGGTTTTCTTCAGTTACATCTGCCTTATCTTCGTAGTCCGCAATTGTGCGCGCAAGCGCAATCAGGCCTATCTGGCTGCGTGAATCCGGGCTGTTTGGAAGCTTTGCGCGGTTAACAAGCTCTATTTCTTTCTCCAGACATCGAAGGGCTGATGTGTTGTAATGTACCTGTCCGTTGTAGTCTATATTATCTATATATCTATAGCGAAAACTTTGACGTGCGGCCGCGTTCTTTATTTTTTCAATGTACAGGGAATCGGCCTGAGATGGGGAGCCAATAAGGGAAAGAATATTTTCGCGGGGTTTGACGGGAAGGCGGATATCGAAACGCTGTATCATCTGACGGCCAAGACGCGTCCAGTGACCGGCAAGGCGCTGCGCGGTGCAGGTACAGACGGAGTTTGGGGCTCCAAGGCCTGCGCATTGGCACGGGTTCATGTTGCCTGCCATGAGAAAACGCGCGGGATAGGTGATGACTTCGCCGCTTCTGGAGCTTCTTGTGCAGCCGCTGTCGTAGGCATCCCTGACGGCTTCAATGAGTTTCGGGCCGTATTTGTTGATTTCGTCAAGAAGCAGGACTCCCATGTGTGATAAGGCCCCTTCGCCCGGAGATTTCGCGCCGCTTCCTGATACGAACTGAGTTTGAGTGCAGTCGTGGCTTAGGATTCTCATACGGCTGCAATTTTCCGGCGATGCGCGTCCCTGCCCGATTTCTGCGCATCCGAGGATTCGCGCGACCTGGGTGCTGTTTTTCTCCGTCATTGGCGGCAAAAGCCTGTTTATCCTGCTGCACAGCATAGTTTTCCCCACTCCCGGGGGTCCGAAAAGCAGGATGCTGTGGAAGCCTCCCGCCGCCATGGCAACTATATCCTTTTCGTATTCCATCCCTATGATGTCCTCAAATACAGGTTCCGCGATTTCTTCTTTTTCTCCGGCCGAGTCTTCTGTCTTCGTTTTTTCGTTCATTAAATTGCAACAAATTTTAAAAGCCTGTTCCAGTGTCAGTGCCTGTACAAGCAGTAGCGAGCTGTGTGTTTTTGGTATGCTGAATGGGAGTATACACGCCTGGCAGCCAAGCCGGCAGGCAGCTTCCACGGCTCCCATTGCCTGAGGCGCTTCAAGGACGTGACCGTCAAGTGAAAGTTCTCCGGCTATCATTACTTTCACAGGCTTGCCGTCATGCGTATTTGGGATGGTCTTTCGTTTTTGTCCGTATAAAACGGCGCAAGCCAGAGGTAAATCCAGCAGTGTGCTGTTTTTGGGATTTCCGGCAGGGCTGAGGTTTACAAGTATCCTGCTTTGCGGCAATTTTATGCCGCAGCTCCTGAATGCGCATCTTACACGTTCTCTGGCTTCTTTTACGCTTGCTCCCGGCAGGCCTGTAATGTCAAAACCCGGAAAGCCGTTTCTTATGCTGCATTCCACCAATACTCCATGTCCGTTGTAGCCTTTGTCCATATAGCCGTAAATAATAAGTTCTTTCGGCATTTCAGTCTCCTTTTTCCTGTTTTGTCAGTATTCGGGGCCTTTTTCGGACCCTGTGTTTGCTTATTCCGGAAAATTGCGGAAACCATTTTTTAATTCCTTACAATTTGATGTTAAAAGCTCAGTAAATATGTCATTAAAGCGTCAACTAAGGCTGTAAACTAATAAAATTATCATCCATGGCAAAAGCGTCGATATATGGTCATATCCGTGTTAATGGACTTTAAAACACGGGACATTGTACATTCATATTTTTTCTTGACAAAAATGGTTTTGATAGCATTATACTGATAAAGGTATTACCAATAGATAATATCAATTGTTATACATCAAAAGGAGATTTTTATGACTTTTAGGGCATTTCTTGACAAAAAATTTCAATTGTCAACCAACCGGACGAATATCCGAACGGAATTTATTGCTGGACTTACAACATTTCTGACATGTACGTATATCCTAGCGGTCAACCCTGCAATCCTTTCTTCAACAGGCATGGATGCAAAAGCTGTGTTCTATGCTTCCGCAATTTCTTCTGCGCTTTCTTGTTTTGCGATGGGACTTATGACGAATTATCCGTTTGCGCTGGCTCCCGCAATGGGACTCAATGCCTATTTTGCCTATACTGTCTGCGGTACGCTTGGGCTTTCCTGGCAAAACGCTCTTGCCTGTGTATTCGTAGAAGGAGTTTCATTCTGTATCCTCAGCTTCATAGGGGTTCAAGAGAAAATTGTCAATGCCATACCCGAATGCATCAAACAGGCGATATCAGCTGCTATAGGTTTTTTTATTGCTTTCGCGGGACTCAATAATGCGGGTATCATCGTGAGCGACCCGAATAATCTCCTGCAGTTGGGAAATCTGCAGAATCCGGGAGTGCAGATAGCTCTTCTTGGTATTCTGCTGACGGCGGGGTTGGTTATTAAACGAGTGCGGGGTGGTATCCTTATTGGAATCCTTGCCATTACTTTCATTGGCCTTTTTGTTACTGATCCAGTCACCGGTACGGCATATACGAAGTGGAACGGCATTATCGCTTTGGAAAATCCTGTCACGGCATTGTCTCCTACATTCTTCAAATTGAAGTTTTCAGGTCTTTTTTCCGGAGGAGTGGTGGCTGTTATCGGTGTTCTGTTCGCCATGTTCAGTTTCCTGTTTGTTGATTTGTTCGACAGTATAGGTGTGTTGGTGGGAGTTGGTATCAAGGCCGGATTTATAAATGAAAAAGGAGAACTCCCTAACGCCGGAAAGGCTTTGTTTGTATCTGCTGCCGGAGCTGCCGTAGGTTCACTTCTTGGAACCCAGACTGTAACTGTATTCGGAGCGGAAAGTACTACAGGTATAGCAGAAGGGGGCCGAACGGGTTTGACTTCTTGTTTTACCGGATTTCTATTTCTGCTTGCGCTGTTATTTGCGCCTCTGTTCCTGATGATTCCGTCTATTGCGACTGCGCCGGCCTTAGTCATGGTGGGTATTTTCATGATAGAACCGCTGATGCATGTGAATCTTTCGGATACTACAATTGCTTTTCCCGTATTTATATGTGTGGCTTTCATGGCATTTACTTTCAATATTGCCTATGGCATTCTGTTCGGTTTACTTGCTTTCACCGGAGGTCAGGTATTTGCGGGTAATGCCCGTAAGTTAACTTTTACTACGTGGATTCTCACAGGCATATTTGTCTTATATCTGGTTCTTGAAATAATATTCCGTTAGGAGATAGTACATGCGTCCTATAGCGGTCAGTTGTTACATCAATGGGAAAAAAAGACAGTTTAATGCACTCTCAGACGAACGTATGATAGATATTATACGGAATCGTTTTTTCATGACGGGCACTAAGGAAGGATGCGGAGATGGTGATTGCGGTGCATGTACGGTTGTCTGGGGACTTCCGGAAAATGGAAAAATACGTTATCGGGCAGTAGCTTCATGCCTGATGCCTGCAATAAACATGCAGGGAGCTTCCATCATTACGGTGGAAGGTCTTGCGGAAAATGGGGTTTTATCGCTTGTTCAAGAAATGATCATAGATAAACATGGAATACAATGCGGTTTTTGTTCTCCGGGTATTATCATGTCTATGACCGGATATCTGGCCAATACACAAAACCCGACTAAGGAAGGGCTTATACATTCATTAACGGGAAATATCTGCCGCTGCACTGGTTATGAGGGGATAATCAAGACCTGCGATTCTGTAATTTCCTATCTGGAAGAACATCCGGAGCTTGATATGATTCCGGGTCAGGTTCGCGCAGTCGAACCCGAAGTTTTAAAAATGCGTTCACGCCTCCATTCGCCTGAATATATGATGCCTGAAACTCTTGTTGAATATGATCGGCTGGCAGCACAGTATGCTGATGCCGTCATTGTTTCAGGCAATACTGATATTGGAGTCCGTTCCCATTCTACACTTGTTTGCCCGAATACAGTAATAAATGTCAGTCGGATTCAGGAGATAAAGGGTGTTTCTATTGTCAATGAAGGATTGTCCATAGGGGGTGGGTTATTTCTTTCTGATATTCAGGAAAATCCTATGATTACTGAATATTTTCCTGCTATGAATGACGTTCTCAACAGGATGGCCTCTCCGCAAATACGTAATGTGTCAACACTGGCAGGCAATATCTGTAACGCATCTCCGATCGGAGATCTTATTGTGCTTTTGTCTCTTGTTAATGCTCATGTAATGATTCATACACCTGAATGCCGCCGTGACATACTCATGGATGAATTCTACACAGGATATAAGCAGACTGTACTGCGGCCGCTGGAATTGATTGAATCTTTTATTATTCCCATGAAAATTCTGAAGAAGGGTCGGATTACTTTTTTAAAAAGCAGCAAACGAAAAGATGTGGATATAGCCAGCGTGAATTCCGCATCCAGACTTGTCTGCGAGAATGGAAGAATTATTTTCTGGCAAATCGCATTCGGAGGTGTTGCACCGAATGTCACTGTAATTGATATGCCGCCGGTCTCATTAGATGCGTCTATGACTGAACTTCAGGCTCTTGGTATTAGTGTTTCGGAACGTTTCATTCCGCTAAGTGATGTGCGTGGAAGTACAGAGTTCCGCAAGTCTTTGATTGCCGGTCATGTTGTACGGCACTATCTTAAAGCTACCGGAAGGGAGGAATAGGAAAAGATGAAAACCAACAGGAAGAAAAATCTTGAAGGCCTTGCAACCGGGGAAATTCATTTTTGCGGAGACCTTGGGAAAACTACGGAATATCTGTATGTCTATCCGGTAGTGTCTTCGGAAGCAGAAGGAGAGATACTATCGATTGATTTTTCCGAAGCTTCGCTAACTCCGGGGTTTGTCTGCGGATATACCGCAAACGATATTCCCGGACGCAATGTAATAGGAGCTGTATCAAGAGCTGAGGAACCGCTGCTTGCTGAAAATGAAGTCCATTATCGGGGACAGCCGGTAGGATTTGTCATTGCGGATACTCAGGAACATGCCAGACTTGCCGCGCGCAGGACTTCTGTGCATATACGAAGAAATGAACATCCTGTTTTGACTATACAGGAAGCTATTTCACAGAAACGATATTATCATGAACCCCTGGTCGTCGCTACCGGAGATTTGAATGCGGGGTATGCTGAAAGCGTACATGTTTTGGAAGGCGTTTTCGATACCGGAGCACAAGAACATGCTTATATTGAGACTCAAAGAGCTTTTGCCACCTACACTCCATTCAAACGTAAGATTCTCATACATGCAGATACTCAGGCTATAACCGACGTGCAGGAAGTTGTGGCCTTAATTTTAGGACGGGCTGAACAGGAAGTAGAAGTAGATGTCTACAGAGTTGGCGGAGCATTTGGAGGAAAAGAACGCGGAGGAACGATGTGGGCCGCGATTGCAGCTCTTGCTTTAGAGAAAACAGACCACCCATGCGCGATTATATTGGATAGAAGCGATGATATTCTCTGGACCGGGAAACGACATCCATATCATTGCCATTATAAAGTCGGATGTGATGTGCAAGGTCGGTTATTGGCTCTTGAAGCGGAGATGTATGCTGATGGCGGATATTATGAGGATTTTACGGAAGCGATTATGGAACGTTCAGTGCTAAGTTTGCCCGGAAGCTATTACATTCCAGCATGTCGCATCACTGGTTTCTCATGTCAGACGAACAAACCTGCAAATACTGCGTTCAGAGGATTTGGTGCTCCTCAGGCAACGTTATTGATGGAAGAAATCATCTACCATGTGGCGAAAGCTGTCAAACTTGATGTCTCCGAGGTGCAGAAAATTAATTTTCTTAAAGAAGGCCAGCTTTCCCCTTACGGCATGCCAATGGTTGATGTCGCAGTGCCTCAGATACATGAAAAATTACTGGAACATGTTAATTATAATTATCTGAGGAAAACCGTGGATGAATATAATGCAAAACATAAAACATATAAAAAGGGTATTGGTATTGTTCCCGTGAAATATGGTATAGGTTTTACCGCTACATTTCTTAATCAGGGGAATGCCTTAGTATATATATATACCGACGGTTCAATTTCGGTTAGTCATGGCGGTATAGAGATGGGGCAGGGACTGTTCACCAAGATTGAGGGAATCGTTGCGAAAACGCTGGGAGTTAATCCTGATCGTGTAGTTTGCGAAAGTACGAATTCACTTCGGGCCGGCAGTGTGGCCAGTACCGCGGCTTCAACCGGGACGGATTTAAATGGTGAAGCTGCACGCGCAGCCGCACAGCGAATCAGAGAAAGCCTCCAAAAAGCAGGAGCAGCAATGCTGGAAGCGGATTATGGTCTGGCTGCCGTTCCTTCATATATCACTTTTGAAAATGACTATTGGTGGGATAACAGAATGCCTCAGCATAAGTTTCCGTTCAATAAACTGGTCTCCTATTGTTATTACAACCGCTATATGCTTGGCGCTCAGGAACACTATGCCACTCCGGGTCTTTCATATGATCCTAAAAAAGGAAAGGGAACTCCGTTTGCCTATTTTACCAACGGTGTCGCTCTTGCTGTTGTTGGGATTGATATGCTTACAGGTGATACTCATGTTGAATATGTTTCAATTCGTCATGAGGGGGGTTCAATCATTGATTATGATATTGAAAGGGGACAACTGGTAGGCGGTTTCATGCAGGGGCTGGGATATGCTATTCTGGAAGAACTTCCCCGAGACAAAGATGAAAGGTTATTATCCTCATCTCTTTCCACATATAAAGTCCCGCTGATCACTGATGTGCCGGATACGCTGGATATCGAACTGTTCCCGTCTCAGCATGAAATTTGCGGTGTGCTTGGAGCTAAAGGACTTGGAGAACCGCCTTTGTTGTATGGTGTAGCCGTATTCAATGCTGTAAGGGATGCTGTTGATGCCGCACGTGGAGGCAGGGAAGTTTTCCTTCATCATCCGGCTATTCCCTGTGAAGTTCTTGTTCAGTGCTTCGGCTGTTTGCGATGATATGAAAATGGTCAGATTTTTTTTCGAAGAACTGTATGCTTAAATATTCCTTCTACATATAATTCTTCGGAGTACAGAATAGGCTTTCCAAAAAAGTCATATCCAATATCATGAATGCTCAATAACGGACTTCCATGGGGAATTTCCAGCATTTTCGCTGTATGGTCATTAGCGACTACCGCGTTTACCTCTGACAAATCCATATAAACGTCCGCATGGCAATAGGTTTCAATGAATTCGAAAACAGGTTTATCAAGTATTGCCATATCATATATGGTTGTAACTATATTTTTTTTAGGTATATAGTCAATACAGTAAATG
>JBQNAT010000006.1:0-114228 GCA_052170315.1 Sphaerochaeta sp. | reverse complement strand
ATATAATTTCTAAGCTCTGAACTTTCTGGTGTTAACCTCTAAAGACGGGAAAACGCCCTTCAAAGTTTCCCAATTCAGCCGGCAGGGGCACTTCAGTAAGCTGAATTATATACTTTCTGAATATTTGCAAAATTAAAAAACGGGTTTAGACTGAAAACGGATTTCCATATAAGGAAACATCTTTTAGGAGGATAAAATGACTGGAATACCGCTTTTAATTGCCTTTGTGCTGGCAATAGTCCTAATGATTATTGCAATCTCGAAATGGCATATTCATCCCTTCCTTTCAATAATGGGGGTATCTCTTATTCTTGCGCTGATTGCCGGAATAGATATAGTGAAGATACCGGATGTAATAGGTGCCGGCTTCTCCGGAACCTTCACGTCAATAGGAATCGTCATCATTTTCGGCGCGATGGTAGGAATTCTTCTTGAAAAAACAGGCGCTGCTCTGAAAATGGCCGACTGCGTCGTTAAAATGGTAGGCAAGAAGCATCCGGAACTTGCGATGCTCATCATGGGCTGGATAGTTTCAATACCTGTTTTCTGCGACAGCGGCTTTGTTATTCTGAACCCAATAAGAAAGGCCTTAGTGCGGCGCACAGGAAAATCTTCGGTTGCGTGCTCAGTAGCGCTTTCAATGGGACTTTACATCTCCCACTGCTTCATACCGCCAACGCCGGGTCCTATCGCGGCTGCGAACTCACTGTATACCCAGGGCCTTAATACCGACGTGAACCTGCTTCAGGTAATGGCAATAGGAGCCGTTTGCTCGATATTGCCAATGATTGCAGGCTATTTCTTCGCAATTTATATAGGCAAGAAGGTCAAGGCAAATGACGAGTCCTCAAACGAAGGCGTCATAACCCAGACTTACGAAGAACTTGTTGCCAGCTATGGAAAGCTTCCTAACGGCTGGGCGGCATTTTCTCCAATAGTTGTACCTATTATCCTGATGGCAATCGCTTCCGCGCTTGGCATGGCGGGAAAGAGCCTTCCGATTTTCACATTCCTTGGAAAGCCAATAATAGCTTTAATGGTAGGTGTCATTCTTGGAATAGTACTTCTTGCGTGGGCCAAAAAGCTTGGTACTTTCTACGAGCTTACAAATGAAACACTTAAGACACTCGGACCCATTCTGTTCGTTACAGCCGCGGGCGGAGTCCTGGGAAGGGTAATAGCCTCAAGCAATCTCATTACCTTCATTACAGAGAATGCCGGAGTACTCAAATCCCTGGGTTTGATATTCCCGTTCCTTCTTGCTGCAATTCTTAAGACTGCACAGGGTTCTTCAACAGTTGCAATCACCACAAGCGCCGGAATAATTGCGCCTCTCATGGCAAGCCTCGGTTTGACAGCGCCTATACAGGCCGCTTTGGTAGTAGTTGCCATAGGCGCAGGCGCAATGACGGTATCTCATGCCAACGACTCCTACTTCTGGGTAGTTACCAACTTCGGTGAGATGAAAACGGAAGACGGATACAAAACCCAGACCCTCGGGACACTTGTAATCGGAATTGCCGCAATCATCAACGTACTGATAGTTTCGATTTTCGCGTAAGATTATTTCCCGCGAAATACAATATCCCGTCTTTGATTGACTGAAAATCATGCAAAGGCGGGTTTTTTATGGCGTTTTCTTTTTCACGGGCCTGATTGTGCTTTAAGTGTTTTGGGTTTATCATTCCATTAGAAAACACTAAGGAGCTTTATTATGAATAAAAAGAATCCGGTAATCACAGTCGTCGCCATTGGTATCGGCGCGGCATTGTTCTTCGTGCTTGGAAGATTCGTTGCCATTCCAAGCCCGGTTCCGAATACCAACATTTCCATCCAGTATGCGCTTCTGGCTTTCATGGCGGGAATATACGGTCCTCTTGCAGGTCTTCTTATAGCCTTTATCGGACACTTCCTGATAGACCTTTCCTATGGCTATGGCATCTGGTGGTCGTGGGTAATCGCTTCCGGCTTCACAGGCGTCATCATGGGACTTGCTTCTAAAAGACTTTCCCTTTCAGACGGAAAGTTCGACGGCAGGAAAATTGTTGTCTTCAACATTTATCAGGTCATCGCGAACCTTGTAGCATGGGGTGTTATCGCTCCGCTGCTTGACATAATCATTTATGCCGAGCCCGCTGACAAGGTCTTCCTGCAGGGACTTGTCGCCGGTTCCGCGAACATTGTTACAACAGCAATCGTCGGAACCTTGCTCTGCCTTGGATATGCTAAGGCAAAACCCGCCGCGGGTTCGCTCAAGGAAGAGAAATAAGCATTTTCGCTTAATTAAGAAAGGGCTGCCGCAAAAGATAAAAAGGCGGCAGCTTCTTTTGTGTTTACGATGGAAAACGTAATAAGCTTCAGCCATTTCGGCTTTAAATACACATCTCAGGCGGAACCCACACTCTATGATATAAATCTTGATATACGCAAAGGCGAAAAAATACTTGTCTGCGGACCAAGCGGCAGCGGGAAAAGTACTCTTGCCCACTGCATCAACGGCCTTATTCCGGGCTCTTATTCCGGAGACGTTACCGGAGAACTTTCCATATGCGGAAAAAGCTTTTCGGAGCTGGATGTTTTTTCCATATCAAAGAAAGTTGGGACGGTTCTGCAGGACTCGGACAGCCAGTTCATAGGACTTACCGTGGGCGAAGACATTGCCTTTGCGCTGGAAAATGACCGCGTAGGTCTTGAGGAAATGAAAAGCCGTGTAAACAAAGCGGCATCAGGGGTCGGCATTGATAAATTCCTGAAACACGCGCCATATGAGCTTTCGGGAGGGCAGAAACAGAGAGTGAGCCTTGCAGG
This sequence comes from Sphaerochaeta sp., assembly GCA_052170315.1. Lineage (GTDB taxonomy): Bacteria > Spirochaetota > Spirochaetia > Sphaerochaetales > Sphaerochaetaceae > UBA9732. The sequence goes on along the minus strand of JBQNAT010000006.1, from coordinate 111,420 downwards.
CGTTCTTGTGGACGACGTTGATATACTTCTGTTTGACGAACCCCTTGCGAACCTTGACCCTGCCACAGGCAAGACTACCATTGACCTTATAGACAGAATCCATAAAGAGACCGGCAAAACGATAATAATCATTGAGCACCGTCTTGAGGATGTGCTTTACAGAGACCTTGACCGTATCATACTTATATCGAAAGGACGCGTAGCCGCAGACATGACGCCGGCCTGTCTTTTGTCTTCCAGTCTGCTTAAGGAACACGGAATAAGGGAACCATTATACATAACTACATTAAAATATGCAGGAGTAAACGTTAAACAGGACATTGACCCGCAGAGAATAGATACCCTGAAGCTTGATGAAAACGCCAAAGCCCGGGTACGGGCGTGGTTTGAGGCTGTACCCGACGAAAAAGAGCCGAAAAACAATGAGACGCTGCTGGAAGTGGAAGACCTTTCGTTTGCCTATGACAACGGAAAGAAAGTCCTTGACGGAGTGTCGTTTTCTCTGAAGCGTGGAGAAATGATGAGCATCGTCGGGCGCAACGGGGCAGGAAAGTCAACGTTCTCCAAGGTAATCTGCGGCTTTGAGAAACAGCAGGCGGGGACGATAAAACTTCTGGGACGCGATATGGACGGCATGAGCATTAAGGAGCGTGCGGGACATATAGGCTACGTGATGCAGAATCCCAACCAGATGATAAGCAAGACCATGATACGCGAGGAAGTGGGGCTTGGACTTACTCTTGAAGGAAAGCTTTCGCAGGAAGAGATAAACAGGCGCGTGGATGAGACGCTTAAGATATGCGGGCTGTATCCGTTTCGCTCCTGGCCCATAAGCGCGCTTTCTTTCGGACAGAAAAAAAGGGTCACCATTGCGTCCATACTGTCCATGAATCCGGAAATTATTATTTTGGACGAGCCAACCGCGGGTCAGGATTTCCGCCATTATACTGAAATAATGGAATTTCTGAGAGAACTCAACGGAAGAGGCGTTACAATTGTGCTTATTACGCATGACATGCACCTTATGATAGAATACTGCCGCCGCGCCTCCGTATTTTCAGAAGGCGTAAAAATAGCGGATACTTTCTGTGAAAATGTTCTGACGGATGAAAGAATAGTAGAGCGGGCAAGTCTTAAAAAAACATCTCTCAGCCAACTTGCTAAACTTTGCGATGTAAAGGATGACAGAGCTTTTATAAGGCGCTTTATCAAGGTTGACAGGGAGGCAAGGGAAAATGAAAAAGGGAATATTTAACTACCTTGACCGTCCGTCGCCCATAAACAGGCTTACAGGCGCGACAAAGCTTTCATGCCTTCTCTTATGGTCTTTTGCGGCCATGATAACGTTTGATACCCGGCTTTTGGCCGCCATGACGGTAATGGCGTTTTCTCTGTTTTTCGTATCAAAGATAAAGTACTCTGATGTTAAGGCGATTTTTTGGTTCACCTTTGTTTTCATGGTCTTAAACAATGTCCTGATTTTCCTCTTTGCCCCCGAACACGGCGTAGGAATATACGGAACAAGACACCTGATATGCAAACTCTTCTTGAACTACAACCTTATTCAGGAACAGCTTTTCTATCAGCTTAACGTGGTTCTGAAGTATCTTTCCACAATTCCGATAGTAATACTTTTCGTATCCACAACAGACCCAAGCGAATTCGCGTCTTCGCTTAACAGGATAGGTGTCAGCTATAAAATTGCCTACAGTGTTTCGCTGGCACTCAGGTACATACCCGATATACAGCGTGAGTATCACGACATTTCCATATCTCAGCAGGCCAGAGGTCTTGAAATGGCAAGCCGGAAGCAAAGCTTCGCAAAGCGTCTGAAAAACGCCGTGGCAATGCTTTTCCCCCTTATCATATCCAGCATGGACAGGATAGAGATAATATCGAACGCCATGGAGCTGAGAGGGTTCGGCAAGAATAAAAAGCGCTCATGGTATTCCGCCCGGCCCTTTAAGACGGGAGACTACGTATCCGTAATTATCTGCGTACTGTTTTTTGCAGCCAGCGTATTTTTGAATTTTTTAAACGGAGGAAGGTACTTCAACCCTTTTATTTGAAATGAAATTCACACTTGAACAACTTAAGAAAGAACAACCATGGAGCGGAAGGAAGACTGTTGTCTTCATGTCGGATTTCGGAATGTCGGACGGTGCGGTAAGCGCCATGCACGGAGTGGCGGATCAGGTATGCCATTCCCTGAAACTTGAAGACCTTACTCATGATATCCCGCAGTTCAACATCTGGGAAGCAAGCTATCGCCTGATACAGTCGCTTACATACTGGGCCCCCGGTACGGTTTTCGTTTCCGTCATAGACCCGGGCGTAGGAAGCGCGCGCGACAGCGTTGCCGCTCTTACCGCGACCGGTCACATAATCGTAACTCCTGACAACGGAACTCTTTCCCATGTCCACAAGGAAATAGGAATTGTTGAACTGCGCCAGATAAGCGAGACGACAAACCGTCTTAAGGACAGCCAAAGGTCATACACCTTCTGGGGCCGTGACGTTTACGCCTACACGGGCGCGCGCCTTGCCGCAGGCGAGATTTCTTTTGACCATGTAGGTCCCGTCCTTGACAGGATGCCGGTTCTTCTTGACGTTCCGGACCCCATAATAAACAGGGGTGAGGTCATTGGCACCATTGACGTACTTGATACACGTTACGGTTCGCTTTGGACAAATATTCCGGACTCCGTTTTCTTTTCAGCAGGTTTCAGACACGGCGACATGGTTCTTGTCACCATAATGAAGGAAAAACGGACTGTCTACGGCTATGCTCTCCGTTTCTGCAAAAGTTTTACTGAAGTAAACAAGGGAGAGGCTCTGGTTTACATAAACAGCCTTCTGTGCGCGTCAGTAGCTGTAAATCAGGGTAGCTTCGCGGACGAATACCGTATAGGCACAGGGGCTAGCTGGACAATCAGCTTCAAGAAGATTTAAAGTATCTCAATCCCCAATACATCTGTAGGAAATGAACGTCCTGTTGTTTTTGGCAGGCGTTCTTGTAACCTCATAACGTGTAGGGAAGGCTTCAAGAAGGGCGGAAAGCTTCGAAAACCCGTAAGTTCTGGTATCAAAGTCGGGTTTCGCTCTTTTAATATAAGAACCCGCGGCGCTTACATCGGCATAACCGTCGTTGTCTTCATAGGTATCATATGCCTTTCTGAGCAGGCTGTGTATGTCTTTGGGCACCTTCTGCTTTTTTACCTGCGCGGGCATCTTTTCCGCTCCCTTTTTCTGTTCTCTGGCTTCCGTTCTCCCCGAAGGGGCTTCCTGCGTTTCGGCAGGCTCTTCGTCAGTCAGGTTCTCAAGGAACAGAAAGTCATCGCAGGCATTCCTGAAAGATTCGGGAGTTGTCTGCACGCCTATCCCCACCACATTCGCGCCCGATTCATGCAATCGTATTGCCAGCGGAGTGAAGTCACTGTCGCTTGAAACAATTACAAAGCTGTCAAAGGCATTCGATGAAAGAAGGTCCATGGCATCTATCACAAGGGCCATGTCCGTGGCGTTCTTTCCCGACACGTAGTCGAACTGCTGCTGCGCCCTGAAGCCTAGACGCTTCAGCTCGTTCTCCCATCTGTTAAGGTTCCTCTTCTTCCAGTTCCCGTAAGCCCTTTTTACGACTATTCGTCCTCTGGTCGAGACCTCTGTCATTATCAAGTCCAGCTTCTGAAGCTGAGTGTTGTCCGCGTCTATTAGTATCGCGATTTTATCTGAATCATTCATACCTGTATCATAGAAGACATTGCGGACTTTGGCAAATACCTTAATAGCGTAATGAGAGCAATCCGGCGTAAGCAAAGCACAAAAAGTCTACTTTATTCTCAACCGTTCAGATACTATAGAGGTAAGGAGAATAAGAATGTCCGGCATAAATAAAGATTACATGCAGGTAATTATTTCAGAAGTGATTGACCATCCCGAAGCAAGCTCAAAAAGTTTTGTTTTTTCACGGCCTGACGGAAAGATCCTTCCTGCGTTCAGGGCAGGACAGTATATATCGCTTAGACTTAAAATAGGGGAAAGTCTCCTTACAAGACCTTATTCATTAAGCTCCGCTCCCGACTGCGGCAGATATACTGTTACAATTCAGTCCAACCCGGAAGGCTTCGCGGCAGACTGGATGCTTGAAAATCTGAAAGCAGGCGATTCAATTGAAATTTCCCATCCTCAGGGAGAATTCTTCCATAACCCTGAGAAGGACGGCATAAACATCATTGCCGTTTCAGGCGGCAGCGGAATAACACCGTTTCTTTCCATGGCCTGTGCCATACGGGATAAGGCGGAAGACTTTAATCTTACTATCCTCTACGGCAACCGTACATCTGACAGCATACTTTTCAAAAAAGAACTTGATTCCATATGCGCCGCCACACCCAAGGTAAAAGTTGTTCATGTCCTTTCCGATGAAAAAGCAGCCGGTTGTGAAACCGGATTCATTACAGCGGAGCTTATAAAAAAATATTCAAAAGAAGATTCCTGCGTCTATGTCTGCGGCCCTGAAGACATGTATAGGTTTCTTGAAAAAGAACTTCCGAAACTCGGCTTGCCAAAGGAACGAATACGCAGTGAAACTCCGGGCGTTACAAGAAAGGTTTCATCGCACGATGGCTTTCCGAAAGAAGCCGCCGGCAGGAAATTCAGCATAAAATTGAAAAAAGGACGGGCTGTCTATAACATAAAGGCCTCTTCCGAAGAACCTGTTCTTGTCGCAATTGAGCGCGCGGGAATATCCGCCCCGTCAATGTGCAGAAGCGGAGTCTGCGGTTGGTGCAAAAGCCGTCTTGTTTCCGGAAAATGCTTCATTCCCGGAGAAAATGACGGAAGAGACAGGGAAGAGGTTAGGAACAATGAAATCCGTTTATGCGCAAGCTTCCCTGTTTCAGACCTGGTGCTGGAGCTTAACTGAAATTTCAGCAACAGCATAGTAAATATGGAAATCAGAACTCTCCGGCTCCGCCCTCTTCAAAATACCTTTTCAGGTCGTAGGGACTGAAGATACCCTTTTCAGTAACAATTCCTGAAATTAAGTTTGGAGGCGTCATGTCAAAAGCAGGATAGTATCCCTTAATCCCGTGGTTAAGAGCAGCAGTCCTTACACCCATGGCTTCAAGCGTTTCGTCAGGATTTCTCATCTCTATGGTAACAGTGTCCCATGTCGGGTGACCTTTATCCGGAGCTCCGGAAACGAACATCGGAACCCCGAAATGATGAGCGCAGATGGCTATCTGGCTTGTACCGACCTTGTTGAACACATAACCGTCGCAGGAAATAGCGTCGGCCGCGCAGGTGAACACGTCCACATGCTCTCTGCGCATAACAAAAGCCGGCATATTGTCGGTAATGACCGTCGTTTCAAAGCCCATTTCAGAGCAGACCGTTGCCGTAAGCCTTGCGCCCTGGAAGTATGGACGTGTTTCAGGACAGAACAGCCTGATGATTTTACCGCGCCTGTTGCATTCGCGCAACATCATCCCTACAATTGTCTCGCCGAAACACTGAGTCATTACAGTCCCGTCATCAGGGAACATGTCGGCAAGATAAGAACCCATTTTCGCTATTTTCGAATAGCGGATATTGTTCATTTCAACAACATGGTCCCTTATTGCCAAATCCGCGCGTTTGCCCTCTCTTATAGCCTTTTCGGCAACAGGAAGACAGCTTTGCGTCACAAGAATCATACGCGTCTTTGTAGTAGGGCGGGCATCGGCTATCACATCCGCCGCCTTTTTAAGATAATCCCTCTGTTTTTGAGCGCTTTGTTCCCTGCATTCATAAGCTGCCAGGGCCATGCCCATGGGAGCGGCAGTGTAGGGCCCCGCGCTTTGGGTTACCATGTCGCGTATAGCCTGCATCACCTCAACGTGACTCTTGCATGTAACGAATTCTATCTTTGAAGGATAGACCCTTCTGTCAAGAATCCTGACTTCCCCGTCCTCATACCATGCCACGTTCTCATAACGCAGCATAAACGCCAGATTTTTATCAGCTCTTTCCATATTATCCTCCGTCAGCAGTATGTTACCGCAATGCCTTTTTCGTCCAGCAGGGCCGTCCAGCCTGCAGGGATGGCCTTGTCCGTAACAACCATATCAAACCCGTCTATTGGCGCGATTACATTGGTGCTTGCCCAGCCGAACTTTGTGTGGTCGGCCACAAGTATCCTCTTTTTTGAACACTGGAGCATACATTCCCTTATGGTGGCCTCTTCTTCATTGTGGTCGGTAAGCCCGAATTTCCTGTCTATGCTTGTAGGGCTTACCACGCACAGGTCCGCGCAGTACCGCCTAAGCATTGAAATGGCGCTGGAACCTATGAGGGACCCGTTTGTCTTTCTCAGCTTTCCCCCCGCAAGCACCACCTGTACGTCTTCGTTTTCCTGGAAGACCAATGCCGTCTGCATTGAATTTGTTACTACCACCAGATTAATCTTCCGGGCGTTCAGCGCTCTGGCAACGAACATTGCCGTAGTGCTGGAATCCAGCATGATACAGTTGCCGGACTCGGCCAGAGACGCGCAAAAGTCGGCGAACCGCGTTTTTTCTCCGGTGAGAAGAGTGCTCCTCAGGCCCTGAGGAGCCGCCAGGTCATCGCCCGCGGTGCGGTAAACGCCTCCGTGAACCTTGCGGATGGAAGGGTTTTCCTCACATATTTTAAGAAGGTCGCGCCGGATAGTCTCCTCCGTAACCTTAAACGTCTCGCTTAAATCCTTTACCATGATATAGCCGTTGCTTGGTATCATGGAAATCATTGCCTGAATCCTTTTTTTCTGTGATTTCATGGTTCAATTATGTTTCAATTTGTGTTTAAAAACAACTTTTTTTTCTGATTGTGGCCAATATTGTTGTAAAAACCAAAAAAACAAAGATTAAATGTTGATTTTGAAAGATTTTTTTGTTGACTTCATATTTTGCGTGAACTAATAATGGAAGCGGAGGGGGACGCCCTCCGAAGTGCATTTAAATAAATAGACAAAAGGAATGCATGGAAATCACAGGGAGGAGAGATGAAAAAACTGTTGGTAGTGCTTTTAATCGCCCTGACGGCAATGACAGTGGTCTTTGGCGCCGGCGAAAAGGAAAACGGTTCCGCGAAGAAAGACGTGGTAAGAGTTGCGCTTATTACAAACCCGAAGGGAATAAGTCCGTTCATCAATGAAGGTATTGCCGGATTTGAAAGAGCCTGCGCGAAGTGGGGGATTGAAGGAAAGCTTGTAGAATGCAAGGGTACAGCGGAATATGAAGAGAACGCGCGTGCCGCCGCGAACGAAGGCTATGACCTGATACTTGGAGGAAGCTGGGAAGCCGGTTCAATTTTAAGCGAGCTTGCCGAAATTTATGACGATATCAAGTTCGGAATCATAGATACGCTCACAGACTCCAGCAAGGTTAAGTGCGTTCAGTATTTTGAAGGTGAAGGTGCATACATCATAGGAGTCCTTGCCGCTCTTACCGTAGACGGCGAAAGTCACAACTACGGCTGTGTTAACGTATCGGAAGGTCCCGGCTCCTTCAAGTGGAGATACGGTTTCGCCAGGGGAGTTCAGGCAATAGATCCCGAAGCAAAATTCATATTCAACTATGTCTACGGATATTCGGAAGTAAACCTTGCCTATGAAATTTCCCTTCAGCAGTATGAACTTGGCTGCAAGTTCATCAACGGCTGCGCGGCAGGCGGAGACGCGGGTGTTTTCAAAGCGGCGAAAGAGAAACGGTTCTTCACCGCGGGTCAGGATATAGACGAGACCGAAGCTGACAATCCTTACATTGTTTCCAGCCAGCTCAAGGCGGCGGACGTTTCAATCGAATACCTTATTGACGAGTTCATGGAAGGCAAATGGACAGCTGAAAACGATTATCTGGGCGTCGCGGAAGGTGCTATAGGAGCCATCTGGGTAACAAGAGATTCTGAAATTTCAAAGCGCCATCCGAACCTTTCAGATGCTGACCTTGAGGTACTGCGGCAGGTAGTGGCAGACCTTAACAGCGGAAAGATAGACATGCGCAATATTCCTGAAGAGAGCACGGTAACATTCCCTCTCATCGGCCGCTGATAGATATTCAAATTAAATTCAACATCCATGGCAAAACCTGCCATGGATGTCTTAATATGGACATGGGCAATGCTTATAAGGATGAATGAAATAACCAAAACTTTCGGGTCTCTGGTTGCTAATGACAAAGTTAACCTTTGGCTGGACAGGGGCGAAATCCTTGCCGTCGTCGGAGAAAACGGCGCGGGGAAAAGCACCCTTATGAAAATACTCTACGGGCTTGAAGCCTGTGACAGTGGAGAGATACTGATAAACGATAAACCTGTCAGATTTCATTCTCCGCATGACGCCATAGCCAACGGTATAGGAATGGTGCAGCAGCACTTCATGCTGTTTCCTCCGTTTACCGCGGCGGAGAACATTGTCTATGCTCATGAAAAGAAGAAGGGACTTCTTTTTGACAGAAAAAAATCTTCCGAAGAAGTCCGGCTTATATGTGAAAAATACGGTCTCTACGTAGACCCTGAAATAAAAGTTGAGGACTGCCCCGTAGGCATTCAGCAGCGCATAGAAATACTCAAGGTTCTGTATCAGGGCGTTGACATAATAATTTTTGACGAGCCCTCCGCCGTCCTTACTCCGCAGGAGGTTGACGAGCTTCTTCAGACCGTAAGGGATCTTAAGGCATCAGGCAAGAGCATAATACTTATTACCCACAAGCTGAACGAGGTTATGGCTGTAGCGGACAGGGTTATGGTCATGAGAAGCGGCAAAGTCGTGAAGCAGATGGCAAAAAAGGACACTTCAATAGATGAAATGTCGTTTTTGATGGTAGGACACCAGCTTGAAGCCAGAGAAATAAAGAAACCGCGGAAAGGCAATGTGTGCCTTGAGGTTGAAGACCTCGTCCTTTCGGGGGCGGGGGGAAGAAATATACTTGACGCTCTGAGCATAAATGTTCGCAGAGGTGAGATAGTTGGGATAGCGGGAGTCTCCGGAAACGGGCAGAGCGAACTTATCCAGTGCATAACCGGCCTTTTAAGAAGCTCGGGCGGGTCAATAAAAATAGAAGGCAGGGACATTACAGGCGCTTCCGTTTCGGAAATAAGAGAAGCCGGTTGCGCGTGCATCCCTGAAGACCGCTATAAATGGGGCAGCGCCTCCGAGGCAAGCCTTGAAGAAAACTGCATAATGGCGCACCACACGCAGGAAAGGTTCATGAAGCACGGGATTTTCAAATCCTCCGCGGTATCCTCTTTCTCCACGGAAATAATGGACGAGTTCGATGTTCGCTACAACTCAAAGGACCAGAAGATGAGGGATCTTTCAGGAGGCAATGCCCAGAAGCTCATAGTTGCCAGGGAGATATCACAGAACTCGCCGTTTCTTATAGCTGCGGAGCCCACCAGGGGCATAGATATCGGGGCCATAGACTACATTCACGGTAAACTTCTGGATAAGAGGGACAATGGAGACGCCATTCTGCTTATTTCATCGGAGCTTTCGGAGATAATGGAGCTAAGCGACAGGATATACGTAATGTATGAAGGAAAGATTGCAGGGGAGTTTACCCGTGAAAACGCCAGCAGGGAAAAGGTCGGATTGCTGATGATGGGAGGAAAACTCAATGGCTAAGAGCATTTCGGAAAAGAACAAAATAATTCAGTCCGTATTTACGCCTGTCGCGGCCATTCTCTTCGGTCTGGCAGTGGGCGCTCTGATTATGCTTGCCGTAGGAACGGACCCCCTTTTTGCTTACAAAGAGATGTTCGGCAAGTCCTTTTTAAACCCCTACTATCTTGGGCAGACAATCGTAAGAAGCCTTCCCATAATGCTTTCCGGGGTTGCCGCGGCAGTTGCGTGGAGAGCCGGTTACATAAACCTTGGGATGCAGGGCCAGATGTGTGTCGGTGGCCTGTGCGCTACGCTTGTTGCGCTTTTCTTTCCTGTAAAGGCGTGGTGGGTCACCATTATCTGTTTTGCGGTAGGCTCAATTGCAGGTGCCATATGGGCTTTGATACCCACTTTTTTCGACTATAAATACAATGCGTCGCTCATCATTACAACGCTCATGCTGAACTATGCCACAAACTTTTTAACGGACTTTTTTGTGACGGGCCCCATAAAGGATACGGCGGGTGACGGCATGGCTCAGCAGTCTCCGCAGATTGTGGAATGCATGAGATTCTTCAGGTTTTCCAATAAAAATGCAATGAATACAAGCGTGTTTTTGGGGATAATCGTTGTCATACTCATCCACTTCTTTTTAAAGAAATCTCGTTTCGGTTATGAGTCAAAGATTACAGGTCTGAACCGCAGTTTCGCGGACTACGGCGGGATAAAATCAGGAAAAATGATGTTTACCACAATGGGTCTTTCGGGAGCTCTCTGCGGTTTTGCGGCCTGTATAGAAATCTTCGGGGCTCGCTACAGATACATAGGGGCAATGTTTACGTCAACAGGTTATTCGTGGACAGGTCTTATGGCAATGCTTATCGCGGCCTACAACCCCATAATGACACTGGTGTACAGCATACTGCTTTCAGGTCTTACCATAGGCGGTCAGGCGCTTCAGCGCACAGTAGGGCTTCCAATGCAGATATCGGACATAATCCAGGCCGTTATTACATTCTTTGTATCGGTAAAAGTTCTGATTGATTTTAAATGGCTTTTCAGGGATAAAAAGCGCCCCGGGCCTGAAACAGGAGTCGCGATTGGCTCCGAAACAACAGGAAAAAGCAAAGAGGAGGTGAAGAAATGAACGCAATGTACATAGCTGCAGTCATTAATTCCGCGTTCCGCTACACATCACCCGTTCTCTTCGCGGCTTTGGGAAGCCTTATCTGCACCAAGTGTGATGTTTTCAACGTTGCGCTTGAAGGTCAGATGCTTCTGGGCTCTTTCTGTGCCATTGTTGTAAACTACTACACCAACAATGTATTTTTAAGCATCCTTGGCGGCATTGGCGGCGGCGTCCTGCTTTCTCTGCTTGTGGCGTTCCTGCAGATAACGCTGAAGGTAAGGGATATGGTTGTAGGTACGGCTCTTAACATTCTTGCGCAAAGCGTAACTTCTTTCGGCATGCAGCTTATCTTCGGCACTCGCGGAACCATTCAGGGCTACGGCATGGTTTCCCTTCCAAGGTTCAGCCTGAGATTGTGGAATCTGTCGTTTTTCAACAGAATATTTGAATCACTGAGTCTTTTCGACTATCTTAGCTACGTTGTGGCGGTTCTTGTCTTCATCTATCTTTATAAAACTGTAGGCGGCTTTCATCTTATGTCCGTAGGTATAAGCGCGGATGCGGCGGAAAGTCTTGGAATCAAATCAAAGCGCACGCAGATGAGGGCCATAATAGTTTCCGGCGTACTTTGCGGGATTGCGGGTGTTGCACAGTGCATGGGTTCAGTCACGGTTTTCGTTGAAAACATGACGGCAGGACGCGGATGGATAGCTATGGGAGCCGCTTCAATGGCGCAGGGCCATCCGCTTACGGTAATATTGACGTCACTGTTCTTCGGGGCTACTATCTCCCTGTCAAAAACCCTTCAGGCCTACATAAATTCTTACTTTACCGAATCCTTCCCGTATCTTTGCACGGTAATCGCGATTGCTGTTTACGGAGCTGTTGAAGGAGCAAAACGCAAAAAGAAATTAAGGAAAATCGCATGAAACAATTTAATAATTTCATTGAAATAAAAGAGCAGATAGTAAATTACGCGAAGTGTATGTACGATGAACATCTGGTCACGGCTACAAGCGGCAACATAAGCGTCAGGCTTCCTGAAAGGGAAGATGCTTTCGCCATAACTCCAAGCTCTGAAAGTTATTTGACAATGACCGCGGAGCGTATTGTCATCATGACCATAGACGGAATCATAATTTCCTGCCCCGAGAACGCGAAGCCCTCTTCGGAATGGAAGCTTCATGCGGAGCTTTACAGGGCAAAACCTGATATTAATGCCGTTGTCCACACCCATTCACCTTATGCCACGGCTTTTGCGGTAAATCATGAGATAATCCCCATGATACTCATAGAGATGAAACCGTGGCTGGGCGGAGAGATACCTCTTTCAGAGTATGCTCCGGCAGGAACCAGACAGGTTGGAATAAACGTGGCAAGAGATATCGGCAATAAGGGCGGCTGCCTTATGGCAAACCACGGGGTAGTGGCGATTGCTCAGAATCTTGACCTTGCTTATGTCAGGGCTTCATATATAGAGGACGCCGCAAAGATATACCACATGGCCAGAAGCGTAGGAAAGCCTATTTTAATAAAAGACAACAGTTGAAAGGAGAAACCTAAGATGGAAAAAGGTTATACTTACGGCTTTTATGAAAAAGCCGCATCCTATATCAGGGAACGTCTTCCCAATGTGCCCGATATCGCGGTTGTACTTGGTACCGGCTGTGCCCCGTTTGCGAAAAAGATAGAAAAACCTGTTGTAATCCCGTATGCGGATATACCCGGTTTCCCGGTGACTACCAATCCCGCCCATGCGGGAAACATGGTGGCAGGTTTTGTGGGCGGCCGCTTCATCATCTGCATGAACGGACGCTTTCATTTCTATGAAGGCTACACCATGGAAGAGCTTAACATTCCCGTTCATGTACTCTATGTGCTTGGCGTAAAAACGCTTATCCTTACAAACGCGGCAGGTTCCTGCAACCCGGATATGCAGCCGGGCGACGCGATGATAATAAAAGACCACATAAAGCTTTACGGAGGAAGTCCAATGAGAGGGCCTAACGTCCCTGAGCTTGGGCCTCGCTTTTTCGGAGTAAGCGACCTTTACACCAAAGCTCTCAGAAAAAAGGCTGTAGAGTGTGCGAAGAACGCAAAGCTGAAGGTGCATGAAGGCGTTTACATGTTCTTTCCGGGGCCTCAGTTCGAGACTGCTGCCGAGATAAAGGCTGCAAGAATTCTTGGCGCGGATGTAATTGGAATGTCCACTGTGACGGAAGCTCTTACCGCCGCGCACTGCAAAATGAATCTTGCGGGTATTGCCCTTGTTACCAATATGGCTACCGGTATGATAGATGAAAACGTAGACGGCTCAGAGGTTGACGATGTTGCCTTAAAAGCCTCATCCGCTTTTTCCGGATTCCTTGAAGATTTTGTAAAAAGCCTCTGAATAAAATGAGTTTCAAAAGCCTTACGTCAAAAGCTAACCTGAGTATGGGTTTCGTACAGGGACTTTACTGGATGGCGTCCTGTATATTCATGTCCTACATGGTCAGGCTTCTGAACGGCTTCGGATATTCGGATTATCATTCCGGACTTATACTGACAGTTTCTTCATTTGCGGCTCTTACAGTCCAGCCGGTAATGGGCAGGCTTGCAGACAAAGTTAAATCCGTTAAGGCGCTGATAATTGCCTGCCTTTTAACTGCGCAGGTCTGTATCTGGCTTATCAGGCTGTTTTATTCAAACATTATTGCCATTGCGGTCATTGTTTTTGTTGCCGTCGGCGCTTTCAGAGCCCTTGTTTACATCATTGACCTGTGGAGTATTTCAGTCTGCCATGACGACCCGTCCTTTTCCTACGGCTTCACACGCTCCTTCGGCGCAGTGTTTTACGCTGTAAGCGCAGTGCTGTTTGGCTATGTTATAGATGAACTCGGCTCCTTTGTCATAATCTACTTTTTCTCGGCCCTGTGCTTTGCGCTTCTGGCGCTTGTCATAAGCATAAGAACGGAGAACGGAAATGTAAAAGATTCTCCCGATTTCTCCGTGCCTGCCTCAAACCTCGGTTCTGACCTGAAAACTCTTTTTTCAAATAAAAGTTATGTTGTTCTCCTTGTTTCCTATACCTTTATTGAAGCATCTTGCGTCGCTAACCAGAACTATCTTACACGAAAATTCCAGGAACTTGGCGCAGGAGATGTGTATACCGGCCTGTCTTTTCTGGTCATGGGGCTTTTACAGCTTCTGCCGCTGCTGATGCTTAACAAAATCAAAAAGAAAAATTCACCGTTCGGTCTTATGCTCATATGCTTTATAGGCCTTAATATGAGGAACCTGATAATGGGTTTTTCAAAAACAGCTTTGGGAACCGTTTCCTGCTTTGTCACCGAGCCCTTTGCCTTTGGTCTGTACATAGGTGTTTTTCTTTATTACATGAATACAGTGCTTCCTCCACGGCTTAAGTATCTTGGCACCACGCTATATTCTTCCATTACACAGGGCATTGGAGGCATGGTGGGAAATTATGCCGCGGGTCTTCTTTCACAGCGCTTCGGGGTGCTTCCAATGATGAAGCTGATAGCAGCCCCTGCTGCTGCGGGACTTTTGATATATCTTGTTTATTTTTTTACTCTGCAAAAGAAAGCTCTCCGCCCTTAATTGTGCTATAATTTCGCCATGCGAGTTTTTTGGAGGAAAATTTTGGAGGAAAAATGCAGATTCTGGACATTCTGAATTCCGCCCCGGTATATCTGATTTGCGGCGGAATAATAGCCTTTGTAGCGGTTATTTGTCTGATTTTTCTTGTACGTGCCTATAAACAGGGCATTGCCATGGGAATTGACAAGTCAAAGCTGAAGATGGTAATCACATCAAGTGCAACTTTTTCCATACTTCCAAGCGTTGGAATACTTCTTGGTGTCATAGCTCTTTCCGGCAGCCTGGGCATAGCCTGGCCGTGGCTCAGGCTTTCCGTAATAGGCGCCCTTCATTACGAAACCCAGGTTGCGCAGGGCGCCGCGGAGCAGGTTGGGCTAAGAAGTCTTTCAGCTTCAGAAATGACTGTTTCAGCCTTTGTGACAATCGCTCTTCTCATGAGCGTATGTATCATGTGGGGCATGGTGCTCAATGTTTTTTTGAACAGAAAATATACAAAGAATATGGGAATTGAAAAAACCGTTTCTTCGGATAAAAACGTTAATGGCAAAAGCTCAGGCTTTGCCGATACCGCCATGACCGCAATGTTCATAGGCCTGGTAAGCGCTTATATAGGAAGCTACATAGGCTCCTTTGCTTCTTCGGGAGGATTTTTTACCTTCAAAGGAGATTGGCTTCCAATAGCTGTTACCGCAGTCGCGGCCGCGGTTATGGGGCTTTTTGTCTGGCTTTCAGAAAAGAAAAAGGCATCCTGGGTTGATAATTTCTCTGTTGCCGCAAGCATGCTGACGGCAATGGCCGCGGCAGTGATTATAGGGCTGTAAGGAGAAAGCCATGGAATTTGAACAGTATAGAAAAAATACACACGTTCTTGGACGTGTTTTTACAATAGCGACTCTGATTCTTCTTGTAGGCGCTCCGTTCGCAATAGGATTGTGCGTCGGAGCCATGCCCGACCTTAAAGCCGTTGCAAAGGGCTTTGTTTCCGTAGGCCTTGTCTGGACGGTAAGCAGTGTTGTGGAATTTCTTGTCTACACACCCATGCTGGGAAGCGGCGGAAGCTATCTGGCTTTCATCACGGGAAACCTCATAAACATGAAAATCCCATGTGCGGTTTTCTCAAGGGACATGGCGGGCGTCAAAACAGGCACGCCTGAGAACGAAATAATCTCAACGCTTTCCATCGCGGTTTCCTCTCTTGTTACCATAGTTGTCCTTGCCCTTGGAGTCCTTCTTCTTCAGCCGCTTAAGCCCGTGCTGCAGAGTCCTGCCCTGCAGCCCGCCTTCAACAACGTGGTTCCTGCGCTCTTTGGCGCGATGGCGTACAAATACTACAGGCACAACCTGAAGATAGCGGCCGTGCCGCTTATTCTTATGACACTGCTGTTCGTGTTTGTTCCCTCTCTTACAGGTTCAACAAGCATCCTTATCATCCCAAGCGGAGCCATTGCCATAGGCATTGCCTATCTGCTGTACAAAAAGAAGGAAACGAAATGATAGTTGTTTATGTTTTGTCCGCGATAATCGCGCTGTTTATTATTCTTTTGCTTGCTGCCGTCTTTCATGCCGTATTCACGGGACGTAAAAAGTCGGAAGTCCCCGTACCCGGCGAAGAAGCTTTAAAGCGTTCGGAAGCTTATGCCGAAAAGCTGTCCGAAATGGTAGGCGTTGACACAACGTCCAATGCCGGAGTCTCGAAGCCGGAGCATCTAAAAGAGTTCCACTCAGTGCTTGAAAAACTTTTCCCTCTGGTTCATTCCGAACTTGAAAAGACAGATATAGAAGGCAACCTTCTGTTTTACTGGAAAGGCAAAAGCGGTGAACGCCCTCTTGTTCTTATGAGCCATCAGGATGTAGTGCCTGCTGAAGGTGATTGGATACACCCTCCGTTTTCAGGCGACATCGCGGACGGGAAGGTGTGGGGACGGGGCAGTGCCGATACCAAATGTACGGTAATGGCGTTCTTCCAGGCCGTGGAAGAGCTTTTGCGCGAAGGCTATGTTCCGCCTCAGGATGTTTATCTTTCCTCTTCATGTACGGAAGAGTGGGGAGGTCCGGGCTGTAAAGCTCTGGTTTCCGAGCTTAAGAGGCGCGGTGTTAAACCGTTCCTTGTATGCGATGAAGGCGGCGCCATAATCGGAAATCCCATAGGAGGAATAAACGGGCATTTCGCAATGGTGGGCGTTTTTGAAAAAGGTAATGCGCACCTTCGTTTTACTGCGTCGGGCAAGGGCGGACATGCAAGCGCGCCTCCCAGAAATACTCCAATTGCGCGTCTTGCCGCCTTTGAAAACAGCGTAGAGAAGAAACCTCCGTTCAGGAAAAAGCTTTCACGTGAAGTAAAGGCAATGTTCTCAACCCTTTCCGCCTACGCGCCCTTTGGCCTCAGACTCCTTTTCGGAAACATCTGGCTTTTTGCGCCGCTTCTCAAAGCAGTACTCCCCGTAGTTTCCTCACAGGCCGGGGCAATGCTCAGAACCACCATAGCGTTTACCATGCAAAGCGGTTCCGATGCGTTTAACGTTCTGCCTGCAGAGGCCGAAGTTTCAGCCAACATGCGCTTCATACCCCATCAGGGCATGGATGAAAGCATTGAAATCATAAAAAAGAAAGCTGAATCCTTCGGACTTGAAACAAAGGTCATAAGCGCGTCCGATTATACAAAGCCTGTCGATATAAACGGAGAAGGTTTCGGCCTTGTGCGCAAAGTTATAAACCGTACATTCCCCGGGCTTTGCGTATGCCCCTATTTTATGACAGGAGCAACCGACGCGCGTTTCTATCAGGAGATATGCGATAACTGTATCCGCTTTGCCCCTGTGGTCTACGATGCGGAGCAGCTGGCGGGGATGCACGGTCTTAACGAGAACATAGGCGTGTCCTGTCTTAGCGGAGCCGTGGATTTTTACAGGAATCTGATAGGTTTAATGGAGTAATTCCGACTCAGTCGCAGCTGCTTATAGCGAACCTTATGAGTTTGTTGGTGAATTCAACTATGGCATTTCTGTCGTAGTTGCCGCTTTCGCAGATGGCAATCTGAAACACGCTGGCGGTTACGGCGGAAAAAACCATTTCCACCCGGTTTTTTGTAGCCCCGGGCATCATTTTATGCCACTCGTCAATACTCAGGTCACGGGCAATCTCTATCATTTTCTGCTTTAAGTTATCTGATATCTGTCCGTTTACGGCAGCTTCATTCATTGCTTTATTGCGGTCTATCATGTCAAAGATGGCCTCGGCAATTTCAGTTCCGAACTTGTTCTTATTTGTAAGAATTGTCCGGAACTCGTCAAGCTGTTCATTTTCAAGCTGGTCAAGAAGGTCGTAACAGTCTCTGTAGTGATTGTAAAAAGTTGCCCGGTTAAGACCTGCGATACCGCATATTTCCTTTACCGTAACACTTTTAAGCGGTTTTGTTTTTATACATTCGAAAAGCGCGTCCCTTAGAACCTTCTTGGTATAGCGTACCCTTGCGTCGTTTGCCATATAACCCTTCCGATGACCGTCAACACGCAAAGAATCAATGTTGTTTATCTTTCATAACCTTAAAACTTTGCTGATTGTACCGACAGTTTGTATATATTATTATTGAATTGTGAAAGTTTTTCAACATATGTTGTTTAAATTTCATAATGTCGTGGCAGCATTTATATTACATTAAACGCGCTATTTACATGCTTGCGTTATCCGGCCGCCAAAGAGGCAGTTAAGGAGAAATAAATGAAAACCAGTTATGATTTATATCTTATTACCGGTGCATCCGGTTTTCTGGGGAAAGTCCTTGTCAGAAGTCTTCTTGACAGGGGAAAGCGCGTGAGGGTTCTTGTTCTTCGCGGAGACCCTTCCGAAAAAGAACTGCCCCGTGAAGCTGAAATCACATATGGCAGCGTTACCGAGCCGGATTCAATGAAAGCGTTTTTCGAAGGAGACCTTTCCCATGCGTGCCTTGTCCACTGCGCCGGAATAATCTCTATAGCCTCCACCGCCCCGCGATATCTTTGGGACATCAATGTAAACGGCAGCCGCAACGTCATGGAAGCGTGTATTCGTTACGGGGTCGCGAAGGCTGTCCACGTCAGCTCCGTACACGCCATTCCCGAAAAACCTAAGGGAAAAATAATGTCCGAGGTCTCTGTCTTCACTAAAAAGAGCGTAAGGGGAAAATACGCGAAAAGCAAAGCGGAAGCAACCGGTCTTGTTTTGGACTATGCTTCAAAAGGCCTTAACGTAAGTGTTGTTCTGCCTTCAGGCATCTTAGGTCCTTATGACGAAGGCCGCGGCAACATCGCGTCAGCAATCATATCATTCTGCAACCGCAGGCTTCCTCTTGCCGTGAAAGGCGGCTATGACTTTGTTGATGTGCGCGATGTGGTTCAGGGGATATTCGAGTGCAGCGAAAAAGGCAGAGCGGGGGAGTGTTACATACTTTCAGGCCATTATCTTACCCTTAAGGATATTCTGGGACATCTGAGTCGGCTTGGTTACGGCAAAGAGCCGGTCTATCTCCCGCTTGCCTTCGTAAAGATTATTTCGCCTTTCTGTGAACTTGCAGGGTTGCTAAGGCGCAAGCCTCTGTTTCTTACACCGTATTCCGCCTACACTCTGGGCACCAATTCAATGTTCTCTCACGCGAAAGCGCAACGCGAACTTGGCTATGCCCCGCGAAAAATTCAGGTTACGCTGAATTCAATGGTAAACTGGCTTAAAAAGAAAAAAAGAATACCTGAAATCAAAGAGCTTTCGTAATCTTTTTTGTAAGGATTCCGCCCTCAATATTGACCATTGGGGTTACGGATATTACAACCTTCGGGTCAACATCGTGAAGCAGCTTTTTAACGGTGAGAAGGTTCTTTCTTCTTACAGTCATTATTATGATGGTGCGTTCCGATTCTTCAAGGCCTTCACCGCTGAACATAGTAAGGGAAAATCCGTTTGCCCGCAGAAGCGCGGAAGCGGACAGCGCCTTCTGTCTGTCCATGAAAATACCGTTGAGCATACAGTTTCCCAGAGCCATTTTTTCCTCTATAAAGGAACCTGATATCTGTCCGAGCGCGAAGGAAAGCGTCAAAAGCGCAACCATCAGAGGGTCGGAAGAATACTTGTTCAAAGCAGTTGCCGCAATAATGAACCACATTACATATTCAACTGAAGCAAGCAGCGCTCCGACCAGCCTCTGACCCTTTACTATCATCTGCGTTCTTAGAGAAGACAATGAGACTTCAGTTAATTTGCCTAGAAAAACAAGCGGATATAACCACCATACTGCCTGCATGCCGACCCTCCTGCCACTCCGCGCCTTTAATCAAGCTTAATAAACAAGCCCAAGTGCGTCAGTCAAATATAGCACAAATCGGCATTTCATACAAATCAAATCATAACACCGGATAAATCTCCATTGAATACACAAGCGGATTATCCTGAAGCCTTGTAACTACCGACTCAATAGTATCTTTCTCACAAAAAACAACATTAAGTATGACAAAGTTGTCCGCGGACGTCTTTTTCAGCGTTACGTTTCTTATCTGCATACCGTCGTTTTCCAGAATTTTTATGACCTCGGCCATATTTTGACCGCATTTATTCAGGTCAACGGTGACGGTTCCGGCCAGCTGGGAGTGTATCCTGTCGTGACGGTGATGAAGCACAGCCTGTATAAGGATAATCATTACGGTCGCCGCGACGCCAAGGATGATTAAGCCTGAGCCTATTGCAAGCCCTATGCCCACCGTTGCCCACAGCCCTGCAGCCGTTGTAAGTCCAATTACGCTTTCCTTTCTTACAAAAATAACGCCTGCGCCAAGGAAACCTATAGCCTGAATAACGCTTGCTGCTATTCTTGAGGCATCCAGCTGTATCTTGTAGTTTGTAAAGCTTACAACATCAAAGAAAGCGTACTTTGAAATAATCATCATGAGTGAAGAGGCGATGGCAACAATTATATGAGTCCTTAGCCCCGCATTCTTGAACCTTTTTTCTCTTTCCTGACCAATAACACCTCCGCACACAGCGGCAATGATAAGCCTGAGCAGGAAATCAAGATAGTTGCCCCAATCAAATATTGTCAAAAAAAACCAAGATTTCATAAACTCACTACTCCGATTAATATTTTACGTCTTGCTTTTAATAGCCTAGTATAAACTACTTTTGAAAGAACGCAAGCACCCGCGCGGAAAAAGCTATGCGCGGGTGCCCCAATACTACGTCTTTTCAGCGCTTTAAGTTAGATATCTCTAATTTTTTTCTGCGGAAATCCCGTTTTCCCATGTACAAGTTCCTTATTTTGTGCTACAGAAAACTGTGAATATTACCTGACAGGTATATTTCAGGAGACTGTATGAGCGAACGAAAGCATCTTCCGGTCTATGGCGTAGGCCCGGCCTACGTTATTGGCATAACCATCCTTACCGCTGCAGGCTTTGCCCTGTCATATTCCGGCTGTTTGG
The DNA here is from genome assembly GCA_052170315.1 of Sphaerochaeta sp. GTDB lineage: Bacteria > Spirochaetota > Spirochaetia > Sphaerochaetales > Sphaerochaetaceae > UBA9732. Next base: position 90,626 of record JBQNAT010000006.1, on the reverse strand, counting down.
AAAGCGGCAGACTCCCTGCGTGCAGGATTCCGTTCCTTGTCATAGGGAGCTTCTTCATTATCCTTGGCCTTTTCCTTTGGATAGAGGCCGCAGTCTTCTCAAAACTTGATGACCACATTAAAAAAAACGAGCTGGTCACTACAGGGGTCTACGCCTGTGTACGCAACCCAATCTATTCGGCCTTTATTTTCATATTCACCGGAGCCTTACTGTTCATGAACAACCTCTGGCTTCTGATTCTTCCTGTAGTTTTCTGGCTTTCACTGACCGTATTAATGAAATGCACGGAGGAAAAGTGGCTTCTGAAAACCTTCGGAAGCGTTTATGAGGATTACTGCCGGAAAGTAAACCGCGTAATTCCATGGTTCCCCGGAAAAAGCTGACGCTTAGCCGTCTGCGAATTTGAATGAGGTTGAGAGGTTAAAATGAAAAAAGCGATGATTTTACTTTTGGCTCTGGCAACAGTCTGCGCATCGGTATTTGCACAGTCGGTTTCAGAGAGAGCGACTGTTCCCGAAACGCATATAATAACAGACCATACCGGAGCGGAAGTAGAAGTTCCGGTTAACATAGAAAGAATTGCGGTAACCGGCATTTATCCCCTTCCGTCCGTGCTTACCGTATTCTTCAACTCGGCGGAGAAAATAGTTTCAATGAACACTCCCAGCCTTAGCGCGGCCAAAGCGGGAATGCTCGGCCAGATATATCCCGAGATACTCAATGTAAACGACAAACCGGTCGGAACGGGTGAGATAAATTTGGAAGAGCTGCTGAAGGTGAAGCCGGATGTGGTTTTCTATTCAACGCGCGCCCAGGGAGAGTCAATCCGTGAAGCCGGTATTCCTGCCGTGGGGATTTCAGTGAACAAGTGGGATTACAATGCAATAGAGACGCTGGACCATTGGCTTGAATTGCTTGGGCAGATGTTCCCTCAGGATGCCGAAAAGGCTGCCAGGGTTCACAAATACAGCATGGATTCCTACAACCTTGTTCAGGAGAGGGTGAAGGATATACCGGAAGAGGAAAGGACACGGGTTTTCGTGATGTTCCAGTACAGTGCAAAAAGTCTTTTGACTTCGGGCGCTCACTTTTTCGGACAGTGGTGGTGCGATGCGATAGGGGCGGTCAATGTCGGACATGAGATAAACGTTGACAACTCCGTGCCGGTTAACATGGAACAGGTTTATGCCTGGAATCCGGATGTTGTGCTTATTACAAATTTCACGGCGGTAAAGCCTGCTGACCTTATGGACGGAAAGGAATTCAACGACGACTGGTCGGGTATCCCTGCGGTGCAGAACGGTCGTGTTTACAAGATGCCTCTTGGGATGTACAGAACCTATCTTCCCGGCGTTGATACTCCCATCACGCTGCTGTGGCTTGCAAGAACCGTCTATCCAGGTCTTTTTGAAGATGTGGATGTTGTGTCCTTTGCCGTGGATTACTATAAGACAGTATTTGATGTAAATCTTACAGATGTTCAGGTTGATAATATGTTTGCTCCTCCCGCGGCAGCTGCCGCCGGTATTTGAATTCCCGGAATCCGTAGTTTATAAATTACTCCACAGGAGGATTCATGACTGATTTCAAAGTACCTTATTCCGGCAGAAATCTTGATGTTAAGCTTTCAGTTTCGGGCAGCGCGAATGCTCCTCTTGTTATCCTGAATGCTTTCGGAGATGAGGGGTTTAAAACGTATGAGAAACTTGCATCTATGACAAAAAAGCCCTATTCGCTGGCGGTTATAAGCGACCTTGACTGGGACTGCGACATGAGCCCGTGGGAAGCGCCTTCCGCGATGAAGGGGCAGAGTTTTCCCGGCGGTGCTGATGCCTATCTGAATGCCCTTGAAAAAAGAATTCTTCCTGAGATTCTTACGCGTATTGATTCACATATTGATTCAGAACCCGTATATAAGGCAATAGCAGGATATTCTCTTGCGGGTCTTTTCGCCCTGTATTCACTTTACCGAACAGATGTTTTCTCACGGGTTGCAAGCGTCTCCGCTTCCATGTGGTATCCGGGGTTTATCGAGTTCGCAAAGCGGAATAAAATGATAAGAAAGCCTGACAGAGTTTACCTGTCCCTTGGTGACGGAGAGGCTAAAACACGGCATCCGCTTCTTTCAAAGGTTCAGGAAAACACGGAAAGCTATTATGAGTATTTGAAAGAAAATGGGATTGAATGCTTCTATGAAATTAATCAGGGAAACCACTTCAAAGACGCTGAGCTGCGTACATCAAAGGGAATTTGCCGGATACTTGAGGCTTAAGGAAACCGTTCCGGATTCGGACGCGGAGATTAGCGGATATAAAACGCCAATGTCCGGTTAGAAAAGATTTCATTTAAGTGGAGCGTATAAATCTTACAGTACGTTGAAAGAAACTTCCAAAACTCCAAATCTTTCAGAGGTTATTTTCAGCGTTCCGATACCTCTTATTCCACTAGTTCTTACATAAATTCCGGCAGCGCCGCCTTCAAGGGACATCATTTTCTGTGAACCATACAGTTCAACCGACCCTTCAGTCTCTACCGAAAAAGGCTCGAAAAGGTACGGTACAGCCATGTCTGTTCCTTTAAGGACCGCAAGAAGATTTACCTGCCTTACCTGATATGTGCATTCGTCATCAAGCCTTATCGGCGTGCTGTCATATTCGGTTTTCAGCTCAACCTCCTGTCCGGGGGCAAGGCTTTTTTCCAGAACCTTTTTCCCATCTTTGAAAGCTTCGAAACTCCAGACTGTACGGCCCTTTATGTAGAATTCGCCGCATGTTCCGAAAACACGGTTTATTTCTTCAATGCTTACCCCGTATTTCTCCGAAAGTTCATTGAAATAAGAGCTGAACTGCTCCATTCCCGTTGTCCAGGATGTAAGGGCATAGCCGTACATAAGCTTTGCGAATTTCAGTCGTTCTTCCCTGTGTTCCGAAAGAAAAGTTCCTTCAAGGTTTGCGTAAATAAGGTCGTCTGTAATAATCACCGGAGGATGTTTAAGGGCGGGATAGTCCTTTCTGTCCGGATAAAAATTTCCAAGAACCCTGCCGTTATTTGAAATTCGTATATAATCCGCGTTTGTAAAAACAGCAATCTTCTGTATGCAGAGCCTTGTGTGGTCGCCGGGGTTCATGAAGGAGGAAAGCGCCATTACGGGTTTGTCTTCCCTCTGACTCCTGTACAGATAGTAAGCAAGCTTAGGTATCCTGAAGCTGTCCGTAAGGCCGTGGTAGCATATCATATCACCGCTTCCGAAGTCTTCATGGGTGTTGTAATCGGAAAAACACCATGCAATACAGCCGGAAATTCCCGTTGTTCCCAGCATATGGTTCACGCATTTTGCCGTCCTAAGCGCATGGGTAAGCCTTTTGCTTTCATCATCGTACCGCTTTGTCGGATAAACATGTCCGCCGAACTCTGTTATGAGATACGGATTGACAGGGTCAGTCACAAGGCTTTTTTCAAGAAAACCGTCATTGGTTTCCATATGTGAAAAGTCATTGAATGTATAGACGTCTTCAAGCAGGTGGCTATGTCTTATACATCTTACACCGCCTGTCTGGCGCGTGCTGTCAAGTTTCCTTGCCGCAAGGTTCGTCTTTTCATAGAGCTCATCGTCATCAGGGCTTTCGTTTATCCTTACTCCCCAGAGAACAATCGAAGGGTGGTTATAGTCGCGCTCTATCATTTCTTTTGTGTTCCGCACAGTAAGTTCACGCCACATTGGTCGTTTTGAAATATGCTGCCAGCCGGGTATTTCCTCAAAAACAAGAAGTCCTAGCCTGTCACATTCATCAAGAAAATCGGGATGGCATGGATAGTGGCTGCATCGCACAAGATTCATACCCATTTCCTTAAGCTTTCTTGCGTCCTCTCTCTGGAATGACCCCGGCATCGCATAGCCTGAATACGGATAGCTTTGATGCCTGTTCACACCTATGATTTTAAGCATTTTGCCGTTAAGATAGAAAGCATCCGCGCGGAAAGAGCAGGTTCTGAAGCCGAAAACCGTTTCAAAACAGTCCTCGAAACACTGCGCCTTAAGCTTGTACAGATTCGGTTCATCAACCGACCACAGCTTTGCATTGTTTACATGGAAGACGGAAGTTTTTTCCTCCGTAATAGTCTCATTGAAAGAGAAGACCTCATTTTTATCATTATAGAGCGAATATGAGACATTGGCAGGGTAGTGGGACAGTGCGGTTCTTATTGACAGGTTTCCATCCGCGTCGCCGCTTACACGCACGTTTTCGATATGCTTTATGTCCGTTACAAGAAGCCTGGCCTCACGGTACATCCCGCAGAAGGCTAGATAGTCCATTCTTCCCCCGAAAGGCGGGATATCGGGGTCTTCTTCCGAAGAGCACTCAAGTTTTATATCCGCTACCGTGCCCGCGAAGTCCGTTAGATTCACTTTGAACGGCAGATATGCACCCCGGTGCTCCGAAAAGGCTTTCCCGTTGACGAAAAGCTTTGCGTACGAGGAAATACCCTCGAAAATGAGGGTGACGTTTTTCCTTTTCATCTCTTTCAGGTCGAGTCTTTTTTCATAGGTAAAATGAAGATGAAGAGTCTTCTGGCTGAAGTAGTGAAGCGGAAGAATAACAGGTGTGTGCGGTATTTTTACCGTTTCTGTTTTGCCGTTGTATGTACATGTCCAGTCGCTGTTTATATTTATTATTTCTCTCATGTTGCATCTCCGGAGTTTTCTTTGTAACTTCAACCTGGGCGATTGTCAAGCTTTGAATGCGCAATATATAATGACCCAGAGGAATCAACATGAGAAAAAGCATACTTTTGTTTTTAGCTGTAGCAATGATTTTCCCTGCCTTCGGGGCATCGTACAAAGGCACTTTCAGCAATCTGAGCTCCTACGACCAGGACGGCAATCTTGTTACTTCCGACATCTTTAAAGACTATGATGTGACCATGATTAATATTTTCGCGACATGGTGCAATCCGTGTCTGAGCGAAATGCGCGACATAAAGAAGCTGAGCAGGACACTTCCCGAAAATTCCAATCTTATTCTTGTATGTCCGGACGGTTATGACAATCCTGAAGATTTCGATTTTATTGTAAAATATTTCGACCTTGATTTTCCGGTTCTCAAGATGACAGGCAAAGAAATACTTTCCCATTATAACCTTGTGGCATTTCCTACAAACATATTTGTGGACAGAGAAGGCAACATAATAGGCGTTTCAACCGGCGCTGGCAACTACCGTAAATTTCTTGTTGAAATAAAATCCATGCTGGAGAAATCCAGGTGAGCAAAAAAAACATAATCCGCCTTGTAATTTTCCTCATAGCCCTGGTTTTCATAGCCGCGGGCATTTTCCGTGAGGAAACAAAGGTGGTGCTTACAAAGGCAAGGGATATCTGTCTTTCCTGCATAGGCATAGGCTGAAGATACGGAGTAAAAATGAAGCACGGTAAAAAACGGACGCTTATACAGCTGGCGTTTACCGTTTTCTTTAACGGTTACGCCGCAGGCTTTGCCGGGGGCAATATATTCAAAGGCGGTACAAAAGTCCTTTGCGTTCCCGTGCTTAACTGCTACTCCTGCCCGGGAGCTCTGGGAGCCTGTCCCATAGGCTCTCTGCAGTCTGTCATGGGCTCAAGACGCTTCAGATTCAGCTTCTACGTTTTTGGGCTTCTCTTGCTTTTCGGTATTGTCCTCGGGCGTCTTGTCTGCGGCTTCCTGTGTCCGTTCGGTCTGCTTCAGGACCTTTTGCACCGTATACCGGTCAAAAAAATCAAGGTGAATCCAAAGGTTGATAAAGTCCTCAGATATCTCAAATATGTTGTCCTGGCAGTGCTTGTTTTCCTTCTGCCTGCGCTTGTCAGAAACGAATTGAATATGGGCGATACCTGGTTCTGCAAGTATGTCTGCCCTGCGGGCACTCTTGCGGGAATACCGCTTCTGATTGCGAATCCCATGCTTCAAAGCGCTCTGGGCTTTTTATTCAGCTGGAAAATGTGCCTTCTTATCATAGTACTTATTTTATCAACGCTTATCCACCGACCGTTCTGTAAGTATCTTTGTCCGCTTGGAGCTTTCTATGGATTCTTTGCCAAATTCGGCCTGTACCAGATGCATCTGGATAAAAAAACCTGCGTAAACTGCGGCAAATGTGAAAATGTATGCCCAATGGACGTAAAGTGCCGTTCGGATATGAACAGCCCGGAATGCATACGCTGCGGACGCTGCAGGGCCTCATGTCCGGTACATGCCATAGACAGCACTTTCGGCTTTGATATTAAAACAAAAGAAAAATCATAAGGGCATAAAAAGAACCGCCGCATTTGCGGCGGTCCGAATCAGATAATTATACAAAATACTTTACTCAGTCAACATATGCTGAAGGAGCTGCAGCAACACCTTTCTTCCATTCAATAGCGTTGACAAGGAAGAATGTGAGAACGCTGATAAGACATCCAAATACAACAGGCATCAGGAACTTTGTGACTGCGACACCGTTGGTGGCCATAATCTGCCATACGATGAAACCTGCGGTACCGGTAATAATTGAAATGATACCGGAGTTCTTTGTTGCTTTCGGGATTACAAGACCGAGACCGTAGGCGGCGAAAGGACCTGCGCATCTTATGCCGAAGGCAAAGGTATTCATCGAAGTAATAGGTATATTCGCAAACGAAATCACCATTGCAACCGCGCAGCAGATTATGTTGCATATTCTTGTTATCCTGACTTCCTTCATACCTTCCAGCTCTTTATTGAAATAAGGCTTGTAAAGGTCGTTGATTATCATTGTTGACATACAGAGAAGGTTGGAGTCGGCGGATGACATCGTTGCCGAAATGATTGCTGCTGAAACAACACCCGTGATGACTGTAGGAGCATAAGCCTGAGTTACCGCCATCATGGCATTTGAGCCGTTGGCGGCAAGGTTCGGGATAGAATCCTTAACGGCAAGAGCGGCAAGACCCAGCAGTGTCGGGAAAGCAGCCATTGCGGCCATAAGGACCGCAGAAACAAAAGAGGCTCTCTTTGCTGTCTTCTCATCTTTGGCAGTCTCGAATCTTGAAATCATTTCAGGGCCTGAAAGGAAGGTGCAGAAATAGTTGAATATGTAACCTATGATGTAAGCCCAGCCGATTCTTGTGAAGCTTGTCTGGCCCACAGGAAGCTTTGCGGCAATTACATCCCATCCGCCTATGCCGGCAATAACCATAGGAGTGGCAATCGCAAGACCAATAAGGATGATAAGGAACTGCACAAGGTCGGATATCTGGTCAGCTATCATTCCTCCCAGCGTTGTGTAGAGGATTATGATTACGCCGGCAATTATCATGCAGAGCTTTACGTTGAAGCCCGTCAGTGTGGAAACAACTGAACCGGAAGCGGCAACCTGCGAGGAAGTGAGGCAGAACAGTGCAAGGCAGTTAAGGACAGCAGTGAAGCCTGAGCTGAACTTACCGAATCGTCTTCCTACAACTTCAGGAATTGTGATTGCCATGGCCTTTCTGATTTTCGGAGCAAAATACGCAAGAGGAATCATTGCTATGGATGCCGCAAGGACATACCACATTGCACTCATTCCCCAAGCCCCGAAGGCCTTTTGAGCCAGACCCGTCGTAGAGCCTCCGCCAATATTATTGGCTGACAGTGAGAAAGCTACCATGAAAACACCCATTCGGCGTCCTGCAAGCATGTAGTCTTCTGCACCTTTAATCTTAATCTTTCCTACGATGTAACCGACGACCAGCATTCCGATAAGATAGCCGATGACGATTATGAGAGCGCTAGTGTTAACTACCATAATATCTCCTTATTTGCCCGATTTTTTCGAGCCTGCCCGAAGTATAACATGCCTGATTTCGGCCTTCAACTTTTTTGTATACTGGGAATTATGGTGAAATATATTCTCTTTTTCGCAAAATTTGCCACTTTTTACGACAACATGTGATAATGGAATATAAAATCAGCTGTTGCGGAAGAGGCCTTCGTGAAGTATTGTTATTCCATGACGGATTCGGATTTATTGGCATATCTTGAAAAAAAGCACGGTGAAAAAATAACATGGCACGCAAAAGCTTCTTTCTACGCGGATACCGAAGGAAATATCTTTGAAGACGGGGTTCTTCTGTATCTTACGGATGTGACTTTTCGCTGCTATGCGGAAGGCTTTAACAGTTCTTTTGAGGCAATTGATGTCCTGTATTATGACTATACTACTAAAAAGAATGCGATTGATTTTATAAATGGCGACCAAAAACGCCTTAAACGCATAAATCCGATTCATGCCTTTTTTGTGGATTCAATAAGCTCGCTTGAGTTTGAAAACCACAAGATGAAGTTTTTCAAAGTCAAAGGCGGCGATTTCAAACAGCTTCTGAATATAGCCCGGGCAAAGCAGAAATACAGCCTTACCGTAGCGAAGAGAAATGAAAGCATATAGTGGAAACAAAAACATTTCTGCAGTATTTTTAGTATATTGATATGGATTGATATGGAGAAACGGATATGAAAGAAATATCAAAACAAATAGATTTGCAGGACTGTCCGCTCTGCGGAGGTCCCGGTATAATGGAAGAAGAGGGCGGCTGGTGCTTCTACGTCACATGCGCGGACTGCGGCTGCCATACGGCGGAAATACCCTATAAAACAATCGGCGGAAGACTGGAAGCCGCAAAAAACGCTTCTCTTTTCTGGAATGTGGGCAAAGTGCTACGCAGCGACCCCGGCGAGTGATAAACCTCGGCAGCCTGCAGCCGGATTTTAAATCCGTTTTCCTGATACTTTGAAATCCGGAAAAAAGTGTTTATAATTAATAAGGTATTGTAAAAAGATTAAGGGATAGTCTCGATGGAAATTGCATCAAAGGAGGTGTGTTCATGATGTCAAACTTCTATACCGGCGTTATGATACTTTCTCTGCTTGCGATGTCGATAATGAGCGTCATAGCGTCCCAGAACCCGACATTGTCGAAATTCAAAAAGAAGCAGCTTATAATGTGTTATGTCGTAGTTATACTGGGTGCCCTGTTTGAGTGGGGAGCAATTTACATTGGAGTCATATGCTCTTTTGTTTGGCTTCATGTCCTTGTAAAAACTCTGGAACTGAGCATTGCCCCCGCAATACCGCTTGCGGTAGTGCCGGCAATTTCCAACAGCAAAAAACTGTACCGGATAATGTTTGCCATAGTAATAGCGAACGCTGTCATTGAAATTCTGTCCGCTTTCTTCGGGTTTGTATTCTATGTTGACGCGTCTAACGTCTATCATCATGCGGATTTTTATTTTTTGTATATAGGCGCGTACATTGCGGAGACAATCTGCCTCATAGCCGGCTATATAAAGGTTGTTAAAGAATATCAGGTGAACAGACTGTGGATAATGATTCCCATACTCCTGTATATGTTCCTTGGCATAGGGATGCAGCTGGCAGACAGCTCTATCCGCGTATCCTACATAGCAATTTCCATTTCACTTGTATTTTTGTACGTAAGCTACGAAGACGCAATTCAGAGCTCGGACAGTCTTACAGGCATGCTTAACAGACACAGCTATGACAACCGTATAATGCACCTGACCGAAGAGTCCACTATAATCAGCATAGACATAGACTTTTTCAAACGCTGCAACGACACATACGGCCATGTTTTCGGAGACGATATCCTTAAGGAGGTTTCTTCCGTAATAAAAGAAAGCCTCGGGCGTGACGGTCTGTGCTACAGAACGGGCGGAGACGAATTCTGCGTAATTGTGCCGGGAAAAGACAACGAAACCGAAAAGAAACTTGAAAATCTTCATGCCTCAATGGAAAAGCGCAGGGCGGTAATACCTCGGCTTCCATACATATCAACAGGCTATGCCGTATTTGACCCCGCAAAGGACAATGTACTTGAAGTTGTGGACAGGGCTGATGCGATGATGTACAACTTCAAGAACCTGAGAAAGCATCTTATGGCTGAAGGCAGGGAACTTAACTTCACAGACCTTCTGGAGATACTTAAACGCAATCCTCTGAGCATATCCAAAGGCTGAACCCTTGAACCGCCCCGTTTTGTTCATTATCATGTCAAAGAATCCGGTTTTCAGTAATTCCGCGCCGGATTAGGCAGAAGGAAAGTAATGAAAAAAGCTGACGTAAAGGTTTTGGTTCTGGGCTTGGCCACAGCCGTTATAGGCATAGCTGCCCTTGGCGCGGGCCGATATTACGTAAGCCCCGCAGACATAGTGAAAGCAATTATTCAGCGTCTTTCGGGAATTGATTTCGGCATATCCGGCACAACGTCCGCCGTTATTTTCGGCATGCGGCTTCCGCGGATTCTTGCTTCTCTCCTCATTGGAGCAGGTCTTGCGCTCAGCGGACATACCTTCCAGATGATTTTCAGAAATCCTCTTGTCTCGCCTGACGTCCTGGGTACAAGCGCGGCCTCTTCCTTTGGAGCCTCGATTTCTCTGCTTTTGGGACTGTCTTCGGCTCTTGTCGGTTTTAATGCCTTCCTGTGCGGTCTTTCCGCGCTTTTCATAATCTACGGAGTAACTTCCAAAACCAAAAGAGAGCATACGCTTTCTCTGATTTTGGTGGGAATGGTGGTTTCTTCCCTGTTCTCGTCAGCCACAAGCTTTGTAAAACTTGTTTCAGACCCCAACAACGTACTTCCCGCAATAACCTATTTCCTTATGGGCTCGCTTTCAGGAGTGGGACTTAAAGCTCTTGGGCTGATTGCCGTTCCAATGGGAATTTCCTTTGCCGTGCTCATTGCTCTTTCCTGGAAGATAAACCTTCTGTCGCTGTCGGAGGATGAAGCGCGGTCGCTTGGCGTGAATACAAAACTCATAAGGATGACCGCAATCTTGTGCGCGACCGTCATGACCGCCTGCAGTGTGGCCATTGCCGGTAACATAGGCTGGGTAGGGCTTATCATTCCTCACATTTCAAGGCTACTTGTTTCAAACGATGCCCGTTATTCCTTTCCGTCTTCCGTTTTCCTTGGCGCGTCCCTTTTAACGGTAGTGGACTGCGTTTCAAGGGCGGCAACCGGCATGGAGATACCAATAGGTATACTTACATCATTCATAGGCGGGCCCTTCTTCCTGTTTCTGCTGTTCCGTGAGGTGAGATATGATTCTTGAAATCAAAGACCTCGGATTCGGATACGGGAATCATAAGGTCATAAGCGGCCTGAACCTCAGGATAAGTGACGGAGAAATGATAAGCCTGCTTGGAAAAAACGGCGCAGGAAAAACAACCCTGCTCAGACTGATACCGAATTTCTTAAAAAGCAGTGAGGGCGCAGTTGAAATAGACGGTGTCCCCGTGAAGGACATGAAACTGGAAGAGCGCGCAAAATTCATGGCCTACATACCTCAGCTTTCAAAATCCGCCTTCCCGTATTCAGTAAAAACTTCCATACTCATGGGTTCTTCCAACGGTCTTTCATTCTTTCAGAGGCCTGGGCGCAGAGAAGAAGAAAAGGCGGAGCGTATAATAGACATTCTTGAGATAAGACATCTTGAAAACAGGAACATGGACAACATATCGGGAGGGGAGCGTCAGCTTGTACTTATAGCCAGAGCGCTTATGCAGGAAGCAAAGCTCCTCATACTGGACGAGCCCACGTCTTTTTTGGACTATTCCAATCAGCTTCTTGTGCTTGAAAGAATTGAGGAACTTGTCAAAAAAGGCTGCAGCTGCATTTACTCCACACATAATCCGAATCTTGCGCTGACGCATTCCGGCAGGGTAATAGTAATGTCGGAAGGCGCTATAGTATATGATGATGTGCCTGAGCATCTTATAGGAAACAATGTTCTTACAGACATCTATGGCAGAAAAATTGATATAGTCAAGACGGAAAAAGGCCATATTGTATGCCTTCCAAACTGAAAAAATAAAGGGCGGACGGTTGCAGGTCCTGTATACGCGGCGTTATTTTTTTGCCGGGGGCTGGAAATACTTGCCCAACTAATGTAGATTTGTATTGCCTAAAATAGCGGAGAGGTATTGCAATGAGACAGAAGATTCACGATTATCTGAACATCACCATAGGCTCATTTCTTGTCGCCGTCGGAGTTGCCTATTTCGTGAACCCCGGCAAAATCGCATCCGGCGGCGTCAGCGGTATAGCCACAATGATATACCACACAGCTGGCTGGAACCCCGGTTACGTCATTTTCGGCCTGTCCATTCCTCTTTTCCTCATAGGCATGAAGGTCTTTGGCAAAATGTATGGCCTTAAATCCCTCATAGGCACCATACTTCTTTCCGTTTTCACCTCCATCCTTGTGAACTTTTCCGGCGGCGAAGGCTTTTTGGATTACAGTCAGCCCATCAGCATGTGGCTTAGCGCTCTTTTCGGAGGCGTCTTCCTTGGCGCGGGGATTGGCTTTGTCATGAAAGGCGGCGCGAACACCGGTGGAACCGACATTATTGCCCAAATACTGAACAAGTACACGCCCATGTCCCTTGGCACGTGTCTCACTCTTGTCGATGCCATAATCATCACCGCATCAATCTTTGTTTTCGGCATTGAAAGTGCTCTGTATGCGATAACAACAGTCTACATATGCGGCATGACAATAGATAAAGTAGCAATACCTATCGGAGCCAATACCGCAAAGATGGTCTTCATAATCACCGAGCACATAGATGAAGTGGGAGATGTAATCCTTAAGGAGCTTGGACACGGTGCCACGCTGCTTTCAGGTACAGGAATGTACTCAGGTCAGGAACGTCCCGTGATAATGAGCGTTGTTTCAAATCAGGAGCTTTCAACACTTACCGCGAAAATAAAAGTTATTGATGAATCGGCATTCATGATAGTCCAAAACACACATCAGGTACTTGGAGAAGGCTTTATGCCTATTGCGAAGGTCATTAATCTTAATTTCGGCAGTTAAACGGAGTTTTTATGGAATACAGGATAGAACATGATTCAATGGGAGAGGTGAAGGTGCCTTCGGAAAGACTCTGGGGTGCCCAGACTCAGAGAAGTTTTCAGAACTTCGACATAGGCCGCAAAAGAGAAACAATGCCGGAAGAAATAATTTGCGCCTTCGGAATTCTTAAGAAAGCCTCTGCTGCCGCAAACGCGAAACTTCTTCCATCCCGTATGACAGAAGAAAAGCTTGATGTCATAACAAAAGCCTGCGATGAAATTATCTCATTAAAACTTATTGATGAATTTCCCCTTGTTGTATGGCAGACCGGAAGCGGAACCCAGACTAATATGAACGCAAACGAAGTCATAGCTAACCGCGGCAACATAATCGCAGGGAAGAAGCTTCTTCATCCTAATGATGATGTAAATATGAGTCAGTCGTCAAACGACACTTTCCCGACTGCCATGCACATTGCGGCGGTACTGATTCTTGAAAACAAGCTTATTCCCGCCGTATCCGGCCTTGTAAAAGAGTTCCTGAGACTTGAAAAAGAAAACCAAGGTATCGTAAAAAGCGGAAGGACACATCTTCAGGACGCAACGCCGATAGGTTTCAGCCAGGAAATATCCGGCTGGAGAGCAAGCCTTGAGCGGGATATTGCCCTTATCAAATCTTCTCTGGAGATGCTTAGAGAACTTGCGCTTGGAGGTACTGCCGTAGGAACCGGGCTTAACGCGCCTGACGGTTTTGCGGAGCTTGCTGCTGAGGAAATCGGGAAACTGACCGGAACGCGTTTTGCGACCTCGGCCAACAAATTCCATGCTCTGACATCAAAAGATGAACTGGTTTTTGCCCACGGAGCCGTGAAAGCCCTTGCCTGTGACCTGATGAAAATCGCGAACGATGTACGGTGGCTTGCAAGCGGTCCAAGACTTGGGCTGGGGGAGATAAGCATTCCTGAAAACGAGCCCGGCTCATCAATAATGCCCGGCAAGGTGAATCCCACACAGTGCGAGGCCGTGACCATGGTAGCAGTTCAGGTGATGGGAAACGATGTGGCGGTGGGTATGGCGGCAAGCCAGGGAAACTTTGAGCTGAACGTTTTCATGCCGGTGTGCATCTATAATTTCCTGCAGTCAGCAAGATTACTTTCGGAAGCAACGGTTTCATTCACCAAAAACTGCGTAAGCGGTCTTAAGGCAAACAAAGAGAAAATGAAGGCTAACCTTAACAACTCCCTGATGCTTGTAACGGCCCTTAATCCGTACATAGGTTATGAGAAAGCCGCAATAACGGCAAAGAAGGCTTACGCTGAAAATATTTCACTGAAACAGGCCTGCGTGGAGCTTGGCTTTTTAAGTTCAGAAAAGTTTGACGAGGTTTTTCACCCAGAGAAGATGATTTAATGTATCCGCGGCAGATTCCACTTGTATCGTTTTGCCAGATAGCGAATCAGGACAACAAGCGCAAGGCCTGTGAGAACCGCGGAAAGCTCTGAAGTGACATTCCACAGCAGACAGATTGCAATTGAGCCAACTATCGAAGCCACTGCGTAGATGTGCCTTACAAAAATTGCAGGCACCGCATTTGCCAGAAGATCCCTGAGAACTCCTCCGCCTACGCCTGTCATTACACCCAAAAATGCACAAAGGAAAAGTCCGCCGTCCGTCAGTGTCTGACCTACAATTACGCCGTCTGCGGTAAAAGAGGCAAGGCCTATTGTATCGAACCAGAACAGGGTCTTTTCAAAAATATGGCTCATCTCGGGTCTGGCTTTCTGATTTATGTGAAAATAAAGGACTATGAAAACAAGGTTTGCGACCACAAACGAAACGCTTACGTAGATTGGATCCGTGAACATCACAGGCGGCGTGCGTCCTATTATCACATCCCTGGTAGCTCCACCGCCTACAGCGGTTGTTATTCCCAGAATGCATACACCAAGGTAATCCATTTTCTTTTTGGCCGCGACAAGCGCGCCTGATATGGTGAAGGAAATAACTCCGATGAAATCAAGAACCATCAACATTTCGGTGCTCATGGCCATATTCTAGTCCATAAAACGGTAATTTGTGTAGATAAAAACTTTTCTTTCAGCGCATGTGTGCCTGCTTAATGAACTTCACTGAATTTATTGATATAGTTGACGTTAATTTTACCGGAAAATTAAATTTTGGAAGCATTACCGATGTAATTACATCGGTTTTGCGTTAAAAAAGACATTTCCCGAGTACTAAGTAGAGTATGTGCATGGCTATTTGGGTCATTAAAGCCCCTGAAGCCTCTGAAGCCACTGAAGCTATTAAAGCCCCTGAAGCTGCTAAGAAAGGCTGTTAAGGTTATCGGATTTGAATACTTTCACCGCATTTTTTGAAACAGCTGCATTGACCGTCTTCTCTGTTGGCTTATGCTTAGTGACGGCTGTGATTGCATTACCTTTGAAAAGCAGGTAAACAATGTAGTTCGAACCGTTGTATTCAACGCTTTGGATTTCTGCATTGTTAAGGATGTAATAGTTGTCCTTATCATCCGCATTATTAAAAATAATATCCTCGGGGCGAAAGAACAGCACATTTCCTTCATCATTGCTGTTAAAAATGGATGCCGGAATAACTGAGCCTTCTCCGGTGAACATTGCGGTAAAGAGACTGTTCGGCTCTCTGTAAAGCTCTTCAGGTTTTCCCTGAGCCGTTATCCTGCCGCTTCGCATTATCATTATCCTGTCTGCAATCGCAAAGGCTTCTTCCCTGTCATGAGTGACATAGAGCATTGTTATGCCCGTACTGTCATGAATAGTTCTTATGACTGTTCTCAGATGACGCCTCAGCGGAGCGTCAAGGGCTGAAAGAGGCTCGTCCAGAAGAAGTATGCGCGGTTTGGCGGCAACTGCCCTCGCCAGGGCAACCCTCTGGGCCTCTCCGCCGCTGAGCCTGTAGGTTTTCCTTTTGCCGTAACCAGGAAGTTCAACCATTTTAAGCAGCTCCCGGGCCCTGCTTTTCTTTTCTTCTTCTGTCATGCCCTTCATGCCGTACATAATGTTTGCCTCTACATCCATTGAATGAAAAAGAGAAAAGTCCTGAAAAACCATACCTATGCCGCGCTTACGGATGTCTTCGTCTGTAATGTCTTTTCCGTCAAGAAAGATTTTCCCGGAATCCGGTTCATCCGTTCCGCAGAGCAGAGAAAGCAGGGTGGATTTTCCGCTTCCGGAAGGGCCTATCAGGCATACAAGCTCGCCCTTTTCCATAGAGAATGACAGTTTCAGGCTGAAATCGGAATAATCCAGTTTCAAATTTTCACATTCAAGATATGCCATAATCATCACCTCCCTTCTCACCTATGGCAAATACTGCAACGGCCAGAGCAAGAAGAATCACGGCAAGGGCTGAAGCCCCCTGATAGTTGTATTGGTTTATCATTTTATAAATAAGAAGCGGAAGCGTTGTAACGCGGCCTTCGCTCAAAGCCAGTGTAGCGTTTGTCTCGCCCAGTGACAGGGCAAAGGAGAAGGCAAAAGCCCTTCTTCTGTAGCCTGCAAGAAGCGGATATTCTATTTTTCTGTAGGCTTCCCCGGCTGTTCCGCCAAGAGTTTTTGCCGCAAGCGGAATTCGTTCCGGTATATGTCGGGCTCCGGGAAGAATGGTTCTTACGGCAAAAGGCAGTGTCACAACTATGTGTGCAAGAAGTACAAGGACATAGGATGTGAACGTATTCCTGAATGGTATCTTTGCCGATATGAAAGCAAAGCCCAAACCCATTGAAATGGAGCCTGCGGCCATTGGAAGGGACGTAAAAAGAGGCAGAAGGCTGTTTTTTCTTCTGACAGCTCCAATTGCTATTGAAGAAGCCATTTTCATAGCAATGAATGCGGCTGAGGCTGCTATAAGTATGCTGTTAAGCACCGCGCTCATACTTGTGCCTATGCCTGTTTTTATTCCTGCGGCTATGTCAGTCCATGCTCTCAGGGTAAAAATCCCGTCTTTTGTAAAAAAAGACCTGTACAGAATTGCCAGAAGCGGGGGTGCCATGAAAAGGAAAATAAGGACGGACAACGCGATGGATGTCGCCTTTGTTCCGCCTTTTGTTTTGCTTAGGAGTCTCCGACTCCTGCGCACCTTTGTTTCATCCCTGCCGTATCCTGTAATGATAAGAAGAATAGTCATAATCAAGAAGGAGAAAACAGCAAGGGCTGCCGAAGATGAAGGGTTTACATCTGTGTATGTTCGTTTATAAATTTCAGCTTCTATGGTGAAATAGCTGGGGCTGCCTCCAAGGCTCATCACTATCAGAAAGGATGGAAAGCAGAAAAGAAAAATCAGCGTAAAAGCGGCTGTTATCATGCCGCGCACCTTGGGAAGGGTAACTTTAAAGAAAGTTTTCAGTTCCGATGCCCCCAGAAGCCTTGAAGCTTTTTCTTCGGTATCCGACATTGAAGAAAGAGAAGATGTGATAAGGGAAAAGGCAACGGGAAAATTCAGATAAACATGGGCAAGAATGATAGCCTTGAATGAATAAAGTATCTTAACCGACCATCTGCCGCCGCTTATGGCTCTAAGAACATTGTTAACCATCCCGTTGTTGCCGTAGTAAATCACAAAACCAAGTATCGCCAAAATGGCAGGAAGGGCGAATGCGGCATCTGTCATAGTTAAAATGGCCTTTCGGCCGAAAAAGTTATAGCGTGAAAAGAAAACGGCGAAGGGTATGGCAAGTGTTACTGAAACAGCTGCGCTCAGGGTAGATTCCCAGACAGTGAAGCCAAGAAGTCGCCAGGTGTAGCCGTCGGTAAAGATTTTGGCAAGCTCTCCGCCGTGCGTGAAGGCTCGGATAAAAACCGCGCCTATGGGCATAATGAAGACCGCGACAGTCACGATAAGCGCCGGAAGAGCCTGCCTTAAATAGAAGCTGTCGCGTCTTTTCATTCTTATTTCGCTATTGTCTCAGTCCACTGATTAATAAGCTCGGAAGTCTTATCAGCCGAGGTTGTGAAAATTTTCCCGGGCACGGGTGCATAGTCGTATGCTTCCGGAAGCTCTATGGTCGAGTTCACCGGATACATTGAGTTTGCGTTCGCAAGGTCAATCTGCGCGTCTGTAAGCAGGAAGTCTATGAAAGATTCGGCTTCCGAACGGTGCTTCGTTCCCTTGATTATTCCGGCGGCTTCTATGGTAGCTTCATGTCCGTCCGTGAAAAGCAGAGCCTGATATCTTGTTGTATTCTCATACATAACATGATAGATAGGGCTTGTTGTGTAGCTTATCACTATCGGAGCCTCTCCTTCCGTAAAAAGCCCGTAACCCGCGGACCATCCTGACGCTATGGTGAGAGCATTCGCGCTCATTGTCTTCCACCAGTCTTTCCATCCATCTCCAAGAGCGTTATAGGTCCACATCAGAAGACCGGCTCCTACGGAGCTTGTTCTCGGGTCTATTAAAATGACCTTGTCCCTGTATTCTTCCATTGTAAGCGCCATAAGGCTTTGGGGGGGATTTATGCCGGATTCGGAGTCGTAAACGAAAGCGAAAGTGCCGTAATCATAGGGTATGAGCCTGTTTTCCTTATCGAATCTCAAAGATTGGTCTATTGTTTCAAGATAAGGTGAATTGTAGGCCTCTAGAAGGTCATAAGCCTTGTCCGCAATGTCGTCCGAAACGCCAACTATAACGTCGCATCGGGTATTTGCACCTTCAAGACGTACCTTATTGATTGCCTCTACAGAAGCTCCCGCGGCAACCAGATTGACTTTTATGCCGGTTGCTTTTTCGAATGCCGGTATAACGGAACCGGCGGCGCCCCAGTCACCGCAGAAGGTGTCATAAGCGTAGACCGTAAGAGTTTTCCGCTCTTCGGATTTTTCTGAAATTGACTGAGCGAAAACGCAGGACAAGGCAAAAACCAGTACTGCGCAGACAGATAATACCTTTTTCATGAAAGGCCTCCATAAAAAAATGATTTCTGTCTTGGGGAATTGTTTTTCGAATTATCGTCGTTCCTACGCCGGCATTATCCGGATCAGGTTCGAGGGTATGTTCTCAGGCCATGAAGCCACCCCTAGACAAAAAATAGTAACACAATAAAAGCTTTTCGTTCAATACCGGTCTATCTGACATCGATATTGTAAAGCACGGGGAAATGCCCCTGAAGAGTTTGAAGAAAGACTCCGAAGCGTTTTATATCATCTTCCGAAAGATGGGCATAGCCAAGGATTATCCAGCCGGTTCCCGTGCCGCGCAGCCTGAATCCGGCTTTTTCGGCACAGGCTATAAAAGCATTCTCCGGAATAGGAAATTTTGCTATGAAATGGAGACCCGCCTCCGAACCTTTGATTTCCGTATCGGGAATGTACTTCCGAATCTCCGCTGTAAGCGAGTTTCTTCTTCCTTTATAAATCCTTCTCATGCGGCTTATGTGCCGTTCGAAATAGCCTCCGTCCATGAACATTGAAATCACCTTCTGGTCCAGCCTGGATACGGGGCACGGAAACTTTGAATAACGTTTTTCATAGTTTTCAAGAAGGCTTGGCGGAAGTATCATGTAGCTTATCCTCAAAGACGGAGAAAGAGTTCTTGAAAAGGTCCCTATGTAAATCACGCGTCCTTCCGTATCCATGCTTTTTATCGAGGGTATCGGATGGCCGTTGTATCTGAAATCCGAGTCGTAATCGTCTTCGATTATGTAGCGTTTCGCATCCCTGTTAGCCCATTTTATTATTGATGCCCTTCTGGGCGCCGTCATGGTTGTCCCCAGAGGAAACTGATGCGAAGGAGAAATGTGAAGCAGAAGATTGTTCTTTGAGAATTTTTCCCCTGCGCGCCTTATGGCGTCAATGGAAGCTCCTTCCTCATCCACGGGAATACCCGCGATTGTGCAAAACGCTTCTTTTACAATTTCCCGAGTGGTGGAAAAGCCGGGGTCTTCCATAAGGAAAACAGGCCTTTCGCTGAAAAGTGAAGGAAGAATCTGAAGCAGATAGGAAGTACCGCTTCCTATTACTATCTGATTTGCGTCGCAGATAATGCCCTTATGGCTGTGGACATAGCCCGCTATGGAAGAACGAAGGGAAAGTTCTCCCATGAACGGACCGTTGGTTTCCAGTATTGAGATATTGCTGCCGCTGAGGGTTTCCCTGTAAAGCTGCCTGAGAGTACTGTAGGGAAAAAGCGAACTGTCTACAAGGTTTGAGGAAAGGTCTGTAAGTCTGTTTTCTGTAAGGTTGTTTTCTTCTTCCTGCTTTGCGCGGATTCGCGTCTTCTCTTCCATGCCGGCAGGTTTTGCGCTCTGCGTTGACGGAGTTTCAAATTCCGCAGCGAAATAACCGCTTTTTTCCTTTGAGATAATGTAGCCTTCGGCAATGAGAAGCGAATACGCTCCAATGACAGTGTTGCGGCTCACGCCGTTTTCCTCGGCCTGACGCCTTATTGAAGGAAGACGCGTCCCGGCTTTCAGAAAACCTGTTCTTATGTCGTTGGCAAGCTTTAAGTAGATTCCCTCATAGAGTTTTTCGCGCATTATTGTCCTCTCTTTAAGTTTTCTTTAAGTTTGTAGATGTCAATTTTAACAGAAAATGTATTAAAACTGTACCCATAAAAATTGTACAAACTGTTACTTTTATTGAATACAGATTTTTCATACATTTGGTGGCATGAAGAGAATAGTTACAGTTCAGGATATTTCATGCGTAGGAAAGTGCTCTCTTACAGTTGCGCTTCCAATAATTTCGGCAATGGGCGTTGAAACAGCCATAATACCAACGGCGGTTCTTTCGACACACACCATGTTTAAAGGGTTTACCTTCCGCGACCTTACTTCCGACATTGACCCCATAATGGCTCACTGGAAGAAGGAAGGCTTCAGGTTCGATGCAATCTATACAGGCTACCTTGGCTCTTTCGAGCAGCTGGAGCTTATGAAAAAGCTCTTTAAGGAATTCCGCGGTCCCGAAACCGAAGTTATAGTTGACCCGTGCATGGCCGACAACGGCAAGCTGTATCCCGGCTTTACCGAAGAGTTCGCGAAGGCAATGGCAAAGCTTTGCGCTGAGGCGGATATCATAGTCCCGAATCTTACAGAAGCAAGCTTCATGCTTGGAACGCCTTACAAAGCTTCCGGCTACGATAAGGAGTATATTGTCGATATGCTGAAGAAGCTTGCGGCTCTTGGCGCGAAACAGGTTGTCCTTAAGGGAATCCAGTTTGATAAAGACCAGGAAAAACTGATTGGAGTCGTAGGAAAGATCGGTATTGCCTCATATAATACCGAAAACGGAAGGATAAGCTGGTACTTCCATGAAAAAATGGATACAAGCTTCCACGGGACAGGCGATATCTTTGCAAGCGTCCTTACAGGAGCTCTTGTAAGAGGTCTTTCCCTTGATGATTCCTATGCTCTTGCCGGCGACTTTGTCGTTGAGTCCATTAAAAAGACACTGAGCCATGAAGACCACAATACTTACGGCGTGGATTTTGAGGCGGCTTTCCCATATCTGCTGAAGAGGCTGGAAAAGGAAGCGCTCAACTGACCTTTGTTTAATCGGTATACACCGAATCCTCAGGTCTGAAGACCACTTTAGCGGCATCGCCCAGCACCTTGGCGATGTCCTTTGTTTTCAGGCCCATTATTCGCAGAAGAGCGGAAGAATTATAGCCGGTAACGGCCTTCAGAATTGACTGTCCGTCCATTGTCATGACTTTTATTACATCCCCTTCATTGAAAACGCCGTCAACGTTTTTTATGCCGGACGGCAAAAGAGATTTGTGACCCAGCACAAGGGCTTTTGCAGCTCCGTCATCCACGGTGACAGAACCCGCGGCTGAGGTATTCAGTATCCATCTTCTTCTCTGTGAAAGCCTTGCTTCCGGCAGAATAAAGGTTCCCATCTCTTCGCCGTTCATTGCCCTTAGCAGGGAGTTTTCTTCATAGCCTGAAATTATCAGAGTTCCGCAGCCTGCGCGCTGCGCAATCTGTGCCGCAAGCAGCTTGGTTTTCATCCCTCCTGTGGAGAATGTGCTTCCTGCTCCCTTTGCATAGCCTAAAACCTGCGAAGTGATATCGGAAATTTCTCTTATCAGCTTTGCTTCGGGATTTGTTTTCGGATTGCCGGTATACACCCCGTCTATGTCCGTCATAAGAACCAGAAGATCCGCATCCATTTTGGAAGCCACATAGGCGGACATTCGGTCGTTGTCGCCGAAGACATTGTTTATCTCTGATGTGGATACGACATCGTTTTCGTTGAAAATCGGTACAACGTCAAGCTGCATAAGGGTTGTTACCGCAGCTCGCATGTTTACATAACCTGTTCTGTTGTTCAATACGTTTCTTGTTATCAAAACCTGTCCGCACAACAGGTTATACTTTGAAAAAGCCTGCTGGTAGGCCGTCATCAGAAGAGGGTTTCCTATCGCCGCGCAGGCCTGTTTCAGCGGTATATGCTTCACCGGATTGTCATGCCTGAGCGCCTTTGCGCCCATACCTATCGCGCCTGATGATACCAGGATGACCTTACGACCGTTTTCAATCAGTTTCGATACCTGAGCGGCTATGTCCCTTATTTTATCTGTGTTGATGCCGGATTTTGAAGAAAGAAGGTTGGTTCCTACCTTTACTACA
Organism: Sphaerochaeta sp.; assembly: GCA_052170315.1. Classification (GTDB taxonomy): domain Bacteria; phylum Spirochaetota; class Spirochaetia; order Sphaerochaetales; family Sphaerochaetaceae; genus UBA9732. The sequence goes on along the minus strand of JBQNAT010000006.1, from coordinate 68,167 downwards.
ACAGTTTCAGCTTTTCCAAGGTCTCTCATATGTCAAGCTCCCTGTGCCTGAAAGGCTTCCCTTCCGGGCCCGAATATTCCGCAACCGTCTGTCCGTTTCCCGTAAGAACCCACTTTGTGGTCATAAGACCGTCAAGACCTACAGGCCCTCTTGCGTGAAGCTTTGATGTTGATATTCCTACCTCCGCGCCCAGGCCAAACCTGAAACCGTCTGCAAAACGCGTTGAGCAGTTTACAAAAACATCGGCGCTATCTACTTTCGCAACAAACAAAGCTGCGTTTTCCATGTTTAAAGTCAGGATTGCGTCCGTATGGTGAGAGCCGTGATTTTGTATATGTTTTATGGCCTCCTGCACCGAAGACACTACCTTTACAGAGCATTCAAGCCCAAGATATTCGGTATAAAAATCTTCTTCTTTTGCGGGTACTGAACCCGGCATTAACTTTAAGGCCTGTTCATCCGCGTGGACTTTGACATTGTTTTCCCTGAGAACTCTGTTCAATTCCGGAAGAAAAGCATCCGCTATGTTTTTGTTTATAAGGAAAGTCTCCGTTGCGTTGCACGCTGCGGGATACTGAACCTTTGCGTCAATACATACCTTCAGCGCTTTGCCCATGTCTTCATAGCTTTCTACATAGGTTGCGCATATTCCGCCTGAATGTCCGATGACAGGAATGCGAGTATTTTCCATCACATGACGTACAAACTCATTTGAACCGCGTGGGATAAGCAAGTCCACATACGCTTCCGAATTCAGAAGTATATCAACATCTTCATGGCTCTCAATTCCAAGTATCCAGTCTGAACCGAAAGAAAAGCCTGATGTAGCCTTTTTTATAACAGATACAAGTTTTCTGTTTGTATTTGCCGCTTCGCGTCCGCCCTTAAGGATTATTCCGTTTCCTGATTTAAGGGCAAGCGCGGCAATCTGCACAAGCGCATCCGGTCTTGATTCAAAAATCATTCCTATAACGCCGATAGGGAAGGTTTGTTTTTCAAGAATAAAGCCTGAGTCAAGTTCTCTTTTTTCACTTGTTCTTCCCACGGGGTCCGGAAGCTTTTGAAGCTCCGTAAGCCCCGCTGCAAGCGATGCCATTTTGTCATCGGAAAGTTTGAGCCTGTGTAAAAGGACCTCCGAAGTTCCGTTTAAAGCGGCGGCTTCAATATCTTTAAGGTTTTCCTCTGTTATTTCCGCATGGTTTTCATCAAGAGCCTTTGCTACGGCTTTCAGTGCGAGATTTCTTTCGGAAATGGCGGAATAAGAAAGTAGGGCGGCGGCATCTCTGACTTTTTTGAAAGCTTCAAAGAGTTTTTCCTTGTTTTGACTCATGCTCAGGTCCTTTTTTCCATGTCTTCGGATTTTTTTGCCGCGGCGGATACCGCATTAATTATCGCTGAACCGAAGTTGCCGTCCGTCAGGGCCTTTACGCCCTCAATTGTTGCTCCCCTTGCCGAACATACTCTTGTTTCAAGTTCCACTGCATTTTCACTCTTTGACTTTTGCAGGTAGACTGCGCTCAGCATTGTATCGGCAACTATTTCAAGGCTTCTGTTATAGGCAATACCTTCGCGTACACCGCCCATTGCCATCTGATGCATGAACTCAAACACATAGGCAATGCCGCTTCCCGATATTCCTATGAATGCGGCAAAAAGTTTTTCTTCAAGCTCAAAGGCCGAGCCCGCGGAAAGCGCCACTTTCATTACTGCTGAGCGCTCTTTATCACTCAGCTCGGGAGAAAATGCTACTGCTGTAACCGCGTGCCCTATTTTTGCGGCAATATTGGGCATGAATCTTGCGACTTTGTCCGTTTTTAGATTTTTCCTCAGCGTCTCAAGAGTGACTCCTGCGGCTATGGATATGTAAAGACCGGATTTAAGATTTGACAGCCTTTCATAAATTGAAGGAAGCACCTGAGGCTTTACGGCAATAAGAATAATATCCGTGCCAACGGCTTCATCCATTGAAGAAAGAACTTCAACGTTTTTATGAGCCTTAGCGATTTTTTCCGCGCATGAGTTGCAGCTGTCGTAAACAGAAAGTTGAATATTCCTGTTTTTTGCAAGAGCTTCGGCAAAAGCGCCGCCCATGTTCCCCGTTCCTATGACCGTAACTTTTGACATATCAGCATGATTTTCAAACATTTCAAAATCTCCTTTTAAAGCCGCCTGCTCCGGCAAAAATACACAGCCCGCTTTGAGCAAACCTTACCACAGAGGGCTGTTTTTTACAATTCAATACACGAAATCAACTTGCGAAACAGGACGGCGTTTATGATATAATTGTCTACCGAAGGAGCTTTACATGGCAGATTTGAAAACTACATACATGGGTCTTGAACTCAGAAATCCGATAGTTGTTTCGTCAGGCCCTCTTACCTCAACTATAGATAACCTCGTGAAATGTGAAGAAGCGGGGGCCGGCGCGGTTGTTCTTAAGTCAATTTTTGAGGAACAGATAAACTATGTCGCCGGCAAGGATGTGAGCCGGAATTCGGAATATCTGCAGCAGTCGGATTTCAACAGCGTTTTCGGAAACCTTGCGAAGGATTATTACATTGACCAGTATCTTAAGCTCCTTGCGGACGCAAAAGCCAAACTTGGCATCCCCGTCATAGCATCAATCAACTGCACGAAAATGCATACCTGGGCCGAATATGCCCGGCGGTTCGAGGTCGCAGGGGCAGATGCCCTGGAGCTTAACTATTACCCTATCGCTTCTCATTCTTCAGTTCCGGGGGATAAGGTTGATAAGGAAGCTGTCTCTTTCGCAAAAGCCGCAAGAAAAGCCACAAATATTCCAGTATCAATGAAAATAGGCTTTGAATACTCTTCTCCCGCCAGCATAATGAAAGCTTTCAAAAAGGAAGGCATAAACGCGCTGGTTCTTTTCAATCGCTTTTTCAGGCCGGACATAGACATTGAAAAAGAGGCTCTCTGCGGAAGCCAGCCTCTTTCAAATCCGGATGAATATCCTGAATCCCTGCGCTGGATTGCCCTTATGTCAGCCGAATTGGGAGACATTGATTTTGCGGGCTCGACAGGCATCCATTCAGGCGAAACCGTTATCAAGATGCTGCTTGCCGGGGCAAAGGTTGTAGAGCTAAACTCCGTCCTTATTAAAAACGGCCTTGGCGCAATAGCGGGAATGCTCTGCAAGATAGAAAACTGGATGAAGCAGAAGGGCTATAAGTCGGTGTCCGATTTCAGGGGTAAATTTGCGCAGGAGCATATGGTTGACGGAGCCTACTGGGAAAGGACTCAGTACATGAGAACGCTTCTTTATAAATCCTGACGGGGCGCGCATGAAAGTGACCGAACAAGTTTTCAGATATCTTGATGACGGAAAGACAACGCTTGTTTTTCCCACGGAGAATGCATGCCGCCATTTCCTGACACAATATGTCATAAAAAGAAAAAAAAGCATTCCCGCGTCAAGGGCTATGGCGTTTGACAGTTTCAAAATGCTCTTTGCCCCGGTTCATGAGAAAAAACCTGCAAATAAGTATCACAGACTTGCCTTTGTTGCCAATTTTCTTGATTCGGGGAAAACAGGCCTCAGATATCTTTATAAGGATGATTTTTACGGATACAGGCAGCGTTTTGTGCGCTTTATAACCTCAGCGCTTTTGTCCCTTGCCGAAGCTGATAATGTGAAGTTCGGCAGCAGAGAGCTTTTCAGGGACATGAGCATATTAAAAAGCGCCTACGCGGACTATCTTGAAAAATACGGTCTTTTTGAGCCCGGCTGGGAAAAACATTCTCTGAAATATGCCGCGGACAAAGAAAAAAGCTATGTTCTTGTGGGCTATGAAGCGGACATACAGATGCAGACCCTGACGCGGGAACTTGGTGAAGCGCCCAATATAAAAATACTTGAAATTCAAGGGTCTGAAAACGCAGTATATGAAAAGTTTTTAACAGAAGAAGCTGAAATTGAGGCATTGTTCCGGCGTCTTAAGCATCTTAAGGACAGCGGTGTCAGAGCTGATGACATAATAATTTCAACGCCGGGACTTGAAACCCTGCAGGCTCGGCTTGAAAGAAAAGCCGTTGAGTATAATGTTCCTCTTTCCTTCATGAAAAGCGTTAAGCTCACGGACACTACGCCGGGGCGTTATCTTTTTGCGGTAAGGCGCTGCATAAACGAAGGCCTGTCTTTCGGAAGCCTTGAAAACCTTCTTCTTAACAGCGCGATGCCCTATAAGCGCATGGACCTTAACAGGGCTCTCATACGCTTCATGATAGATTACAACCGGATAAGCGGCTCGACGGACTTTAAATGTGATTCCCTTTTATCCGAACTTGCCAATAAGGCAAAAGACCCTGACGGCAACAAAGAGCTTCCAAATTATTATAAAGGTTTAAAGAGCGCCGCGGCAGCCATAAGCCGTGCTTCCGACGGGGACGAGCTTATAAAGGCAATACAGGGTCTTACATCTCTGCTTATGGAGGGAGAGCAGTTCGGTGCGGGAGAGGCTTTTGACAAAGACGTCTACTCCTTCATAATCGGAGAACTGACACAGATGAGCAGGCAGTTCAACGAAGTGGGGCTTCCGATGAGAGGCGGTTTTTCTCTGTTTATGGGGGAACTGGAAAATCTTTCCTATGTTTCTCAGGAAAAGCGCGAAGGCATACGGGTGTACCAATACGGACAGGACCAGCTTATGTATGTTCCGTATCATTTCCTTTTCGGTCTTAATGAAGCCAACTGCGAAGTTAAGAGCAGCAGCGTGGGGTTTCTGGAAGACCATGAAGTTTCTTCACGTCTTACTTATGATGTGACTGACAGCATTCTTTCCTTCTACCGGAGTTCGGGAGATAATGTATACATTTCAGGCTCGGAAGTTTCCTACGAGGGGGCTCAAAGCATTCCGTCCTTCTTTATGAAGAAAGGCGCTGTTAAAAAAAGCTCCTTTGTTTTTGAAGATATTGTTGAAAAAGCGGACGCGGTAAGTCTTGAAACGGCTAAACAGACGGCTTTTGCGCCTAAGGGAGCTGATTACACAAGAGAAAAAGGAAAGCCTTGGGATATAAACCGCGTTCAGCTTTCATATTCCTCAATAGACCGCTATGCCACCTGTCCCTACAAGGCCTATCTGGCAATGAGCCTTACGCATGACGCTCCGGGTGGATTTGAGCCCGCGGTTCAGGATGACCTTGCCATAGGAAGTTTTCTGCACGGCTGTATTCAGAAATTCATGGAAAATCATTTCAGTGAATTTCTTGTTCCGGGTAAGCTTGACTCTTACAATGCCGAGCTTGATAAAATATTGGACAGCGGCATTGAAGAAAATGATAAATTCGACCCTTACACCGGGGAAAGTATAAAAGCCAAATACCGTGACGCGCTTAAGGCTGTTATAAGCGGTCTTCTTGCTGATGGAGCGGTGGGCTCTTTCATGCCGCTTGAAAACGAATATGAATTGAATTCCGACCCGTCTTTCAGAGGTTTTATAGATACGATAATACAGGATAAAAAAGGCGATATTTTTCTTCTTGATTATAAGAAGGGTAAAGGTAAACCTACCTATCAGCTTGTTCTTTACAAACGGCTTTACGAAAAAAAGCCTCCGTTCGGCGCGGGAGTCAAAGATTGTTTTTTCTACTCTATGGAAGAGCGCAAATTCAAAGGTTTTGACGAAGAGAAATGGCGTGAACAGTCTGAGCTTCTTGATGAAAATATAGAAAAAATACGGACGGGATACAGTGAAGGCGACTGGATTGCCGCTCCAAATAAAAATAACTGCGCTCAGTGCGAAGAACGCGGCCTGTGCAGAAGGAGGTTCAACCTGCTATGACGTTTGAACAGATTATGGCACAGGAAAAATTCATACCCAATGAAGAGCAGAGGCCTGTTATGGAAGCCGTCTGCAATACAGTAGTTTCCGCGGGGGCCGGCGCCGGAAAGACAGCCGTGCTGGCATGGCGTTTCCTGCGTCTTGTAATGAAGCGCGGAGTAAAGCCTGAAGAAATACTTACTCTTACATTCACAAAAAAAGCCGCAAGCGAAATGCGGGAAAGAATATACGGTCTTCTTATTAAGGCGAAAGACAGCCTTCCGGAAGATACGCTGAAAAGTTTCGGTAAAGCCTCAATTGCCACACTGGACAGCTTCTGCGCGCAGATAGTTCGCAGCGGCAGCGTTTCTTACGGGCTTCCCAGAGACAGCGCGAACCTGAGTGACAACGATTTTCAGTCAATGGTGGAAATGCTTTCCGAAAAATTCCTTCAGGCTCCTGAAAATGTACAGGAAAGCAGAGCAATATCGGCTCTATTCATGCCATCCGCGGTTATGAGCAGTTTTTTCATGCCTGTTGCCGCAAGTATTTCAATTACGGGCAACTATGAAGCGGAAAAAGTCAGAGAAGCTTTCCTGAATGAAATCAGGAAAATCTATAAGAAAGAAAGAGAAGAGCTTGAACCTATGTTCAGAAATCTTGGAGAGCTCAATCTTTCAGAAAAGTTCATGGCTCAGTATGAGAATATGTTTGAATGCTATGAAAAGGAATGTTTCACTGATTCGGACTATTTCCGGCTTACAGGAGTAAGAGACCCTGAAATAAAGGAAATCGTTGAGGAGATGAAGCCCATAATAGGAAAAGGGACGGGCTTTGTTTCCCTGCAGAACCTTGCCAACGGGACAGTTGATGTCCCGGTTTTGCAGAAAGCTGTTGAAAAATTCGCAAATATGCTCAATATGGAGAAGCGTTCCCAAGGGGCTTTGACCTTCAGAGACGTTTCGGATTTGGCCGTTGTTATCCTTCGTGACAATCTTTACTTAAGAAACGTCTATAAAAACCGTTTCAAATTCATAATGATAGACGAATTTCAGGATAACAACATCCTTCAGAAAGAGCTTCTTTTCCTGCTTTCAGAAAAGAAAAGCCTTAACGGCACAAGCGGACGCGTACCGACGGTTGACGAGCTTGAGGGTGAAAAACTCTTTTTCGTAGGCGATGAAAAACAGTCCATCTATAAATTCAGAGGCGCTGATGTTTCTGTATTCAGAAAGCTCCATGAAGAAATCTGTAAAAACGGCAAGGCTCTTACGCTCAGCATCAACTACAGAAGCAATGAAAAGCTTATAAGGCATTTCAACAATGTATTCAAACATGTCCTATACGATGACGAAAAGGATTTCAGCGCTCGTTTTTCCGAAATGGCTTCCGGACGCGGAAAGGATAAGACGGAGTCTAAAATAATTTTCGCTTTTTACAAAAACGAGAAACCGGCAGAGGATGAGCAAAATTCCGATGAAGACTTTGACGGCGCGGTGCTTGAAGCCGAGGCAATAGGTAATTACTGCAGGCGCATACTTACTACCGATGAATTTCTGGTAGACGGCAAGCGGCCCGAACCGAACGATATAGCCATACTTTTCAGAACCACCTCAAACCAGATGAACATTGAAAAAGCTCTGAAAAAACGAAACATCGACTATCAGACGGCAGAGGCAAGAGACCTGATGCTTGATGCGGTTTCAAATGACTTTTACTGCTTCATAAACTGCCTGCTGTACCCGGAAGACAGGCGAAGCTTTGTCGGATTGCTTAAATCACCGTTCTGCGGGCTCTGCGAAGAAAGCATGCAGAATCTTCTGCTCAAAAACGGACAGGTCCTTGAAGTTGACAAAACACGGTACAGCGCCTTCCTATCCTTTTTTGAGGAAGTGAAAGAAAAAGCTTTCAGTCTTACAATATCTCAGCTTCTTGAAATACTCTATATAGACGGCGGCTACAAGGCCTACCTGAATTCAAACGAAGAGAGAAGAATATATACGGAGCACTACGAATACCTCTATTCCTATGCCGTTCAGTACGAGCATGGAGGTCTTGGCATTTCCGATTTTGCGCGGTTTCTGCGCAACAGCCTTGGTTCTTCGGGAAAACTTCCTGATGTAAGCGTGCTCCACAGGGAAAAGAACGGCGTGCAAATTATGACAGTCCACAAGTCAAAGGGACTTGAGTTTAAGGTTGTCATCTTTGCCAATATCGGAAGCGGCAACAAAAACAATAATAACCGGACAGTATTTGAATACAAAGGTCTCCTTCTGGCGTCTGAAGACAAAAATATACAGAAATTTCTTGAACAGGACAGAAACGAAAGGGAGCAGGCCGAGCGCAAACGCGTCATGTATGTAGCCATGACAAGAGCCAGGGAACATCTTATTCTCATTGGAGGCTGCAGGCAAACAAAGGACGGCGGAATAAAATCCGGCGATATCTTTAAATGGTACGCGGACGCAATAGATTTTGACATAGAGACCGGAGAATGCGGAGACCCTGACGTGACGGTTGAAAATGCAGGTAAAACACCTGACGAGCCGTGGCGTTCAACAAAAAATACTTCATGGCGGAAGGCTGTGGAAAACGCCGTTTTCAAAAACTTCGACATAACTCCTTCACGCATAGGCGTAACGGAACTTGAGCGGCTGATTAAGAAAAATGATGTCCCCAAAACGGGAGAAAGCCTCCCGGTTTTTGAAGCGGACTCAATAATTGAGACATTGAATCTTCATGATAAATTCGGAACTCTCTGTCATCTTGTGCTTGAAAGTGAAATGCGCTTCGGAAACAGCGGCGATATTGTATGTACTCTGTGTGAAAGAGAAAAAGACAATGAAAAGCTCCTTTCCCAAGCCAGGAAATTCGCACGCGGTTTCAGGGAAAGCACATTCTTTAAAAAGTTTATAGACGGCCGCAGAACCCATGAAGAGCTGCGGTTTTACACTCCCTTTGATGCGGACTTTGATACGGTGAAGGAATTTTGCGTTGAAGGTGTAATTGACCTGATAGCTGAAGGGGAAGCTTTCAATCTTGTTGTGGATTACAAAACGGACAGCGTCCGCAATCCGGATGAACATAAATTACAGGTTCAGACCTATGTCAGGGTTGCCGAAGAAATTTTCGGAAAAAAGTGTTACGGAACGCTTTTCTATCTGCGTGACGGCAGAGCCTGCGGCTTCTGGGACAGGGACGGAAATAATGCGGAGCTTTAGCTCCCGAGGTAAATATGGAAGAGAAAAAATTCGAAAAAATGGCATTGACGGAAAAACAGCTTGATTCTCAGAACGTCTATAACGGGCGCCTGCTTCATGTATTCAGGGACAATATCGTACTTCCCAACGGGCATAAAAGCACGCGCGAGTATATAAAACATCCCGGCGCCGTAGCTGTTGTGGCAATTGACAGCAAAAACAGGATAGCCGTTGAACGGCAGTTCCGCTATCCGTTTTCCGCTGAGCTGCTGGAAATCCCTGCAGGCAAGCTTGACTATGAAGGAGAAGATACGCTTTCCGCCGCAAAACGCGAACTGCGTGAGGAAACAGGCATAATCGCGGATACTTTCGAATATCTTGGACCTTTTTATCCCACATGCGCCTACTCAACCGAGATAATCCACCTGTACTGGGCACGCGGACTTTCCTTCGGAGACAGGGAACTTGACAATGACGAAAACATTAACGTGGAGATGATGGATTTTGAAAAGTTCACAGGTATGGTGCTTTCAGGACAGGTACAGGACGGTAAAACGCAAGCTGCAGTGCTTCAGGTTTGGGCGCGCATGCACGGTGCTCCGGGATTTGCCGAATGAACTTTTTTGTATGTTTTTGAATGATTTATACTGAGAACGTTAAAAAACTCTTGTCTGAACAACATTCATATATTATACATATATTAATTATAAGAACGTACGTGCGTAATAACGCGCGCATGATAACGTTCAAATCTGACCAAGAGGTGTTTAAATGGATTACGCAAAAGAATCGCTTAAAAAGCACGCGGAATGGAGAGGCAAGATTGAAGTTGTTTCAACAGTGCCCGTAGCAACGTCTCAGGACCTTTCACTGGCCTATACCCCCGGTGTAGCCCAGCCCTGTCTTGAAATACAGAAAGATATCAGCAAGAGCTACGAGCTCACCAGACGTTGGAACCTCTGCGCCGTAATCACGGACGGAACCGCGGTCCTTGGTCTTGGCGATATCGGACCCGAGGCCGGAATGCCTGTCATGGAAGGAAAGAGTGTTCTGTTCAAATCCTTCGGAAACGTTGATGCGTTTCCAATCTGTGTTAAGACAAAAGACGTTGACCAGTTCGTTCAGACCGTTTACAATATTTCAGGCTCCTTCGGCGGCATCAACCTTGAAGATATTTCCGCTCCAAGATGCTTTGAAATTGAGCGCAAGCTCAAAGAAAAGTGCGATATCCCAATTTTCCACGATGACCAACACGGAACGGCAGTTATAACCCTTGCGGGCCTTACCAACGCTCTCAAGGTTGTGGGAAAGAAAAAGGAAGACGTCAAAATTGTTACTTCCGGCGCGGGCGCGGCGGCAATAGCCATAGTCAAACTCCTTCTTTCCGCAGGCTATAAAAACATCATAATGTGTGACCGCGGCGGAGCTGTTTACAAGGGCAGGGAAGGGCTTAACTGGATAAAGGAAGAAATGGCTGAAGTCACGAACCTTGAGCGCAGGAAGGGAAGCCTTGCGGACATGCTTGCAGGTTCCGATGTCTTCATTGGCGTTTCCGCTCCGAAGCAGGTCACGGCAGACATGGTAAAGACCATGAACAAAGATGCAATCATTTTCGCCTGTGCAAACCCGACTCCCGAAATCTTTCCGGACGAAGCTAAGGAAGGCGGCGCGAAGGTCATTTCAACAGGAAGAAGCGACTATCCGAACCAGATAAACAATGTTCTTGCTTTCCCGGGCATTTTCAGAGGAACCTTCGATGTCAGAGCTTCCGAGATAAACGAGGAAATGAAGATGGCCGCGGCTAACGCGATTGCTTCTCTTGTAAGCGACAGTGAACTTTCCGCGGACTACATAATTCCGAAGGCATTTGACCGGAGGGTTGCTCCTGCCGTTGCGAAGGCGGTAGCGGATGCTGCAAGAAAGACAGGTGTCGCTAGAATCTAATCAAGTTTAAAAATACATTTAAAAATAAGAGGCGCTAACCGAAACGGTACCGCGCCTCTTTTTTCAACGTATAAAAACATTCAAAGCCTCAGGCGAATGTTTTTATCTTTTCCAGCCTGTTCAGCGCTTCAAAAAGGGTTTCATCCTTCTTCGCAAAGTGAAGCCTTATTATATTGTTCACATCCTCTTTGAAGAAAGAAGAGCCCGGCACTGCGGAAACGCCCAGTTTTTCAGTCATTTTCACGCAGAAATCAACGTCGCTCTGACCCTTTTTAAGATAGGGTTCAATATTGGCAAGCACAAAGTATGCGCCCTGGGGGTCTGTAAAAGGGATTCCGATACTACTGAGACCGTCCGTAAAAATCTTCTTCATGTGAGCGTAATGTTCGCTGAATTCTCTGTAGTAGCTGTCAGGGAACTCAAGACCAACAACTGCCGCTTCCATCAGCGGAGACGCCGCTCCCACCGAAATGAAATCGTGATACTGCTTTATCTTTCGCATTACAGGCTCGGGCGCAATGGCATAGCCCAGCCTCCAGCCTGTAACGGAATATGTTTTTGAAAGACTCGAACAGCTTACTGTACGCTCCCACATTCCGGGGAGACTGTTCATGTAAATATGTTTTCGACCGTCGTAAACAATGTGCTCGTAGACCTCGTCCATAATTGCATAGACATCGTATTTGACGCACAGACCCGCGATGAAGGAAAGCTCGTCCGTTGAGAAGACCTTTCCGCTGGGATTGGAGGGATTGCAGATAAGAATGGTCTTGACGTTCGGAAGTCTGAATGCGTCTTCAAGAACCTGCGGGTCAAAGTTGAAAGCAGGCGGAACAAGCGGTACAAAGACCGGCTCGCAGTCGGCCATGATAGTCTGAGCATGGTAATTTTCAAAGTAGGGCGAGAAAATTATGACCTTGTCTCCGGGATTGGTAAGGGCAAAAAGGGTATCCGCCATGGCCTCGGTTGAGCCTATTGTCACAACCATATCAGTTTCCGTATCAAGACGCCTTCCCATGAAACGCCCGCATTTTGCCGCAAGTGCCCTGCGGAAATTCGGCGCGCCCATCGTAATCGGGTACTGGTGAGGCCCCGTCCTGCTTACTTCGGCAAGCCTGTCAGTCATAGCCTTTGGAGGGTCAAAGTCCGGAAAGCCCTGCGCAAGATTAATGGCTCCGCCGGCAATGGCGATACGTGTCATCCTTCTTATTACCGAATCTGTGAAAAAACGGTTTTTCCTGCTCATTTCCTTCATTTTTGCGCCTCCTGTCTTTCTCTTCCAAGCCTGAAAGCTTCAACGTTCATGTCCACGAATTTCTCTGGCACGCTTGTCATTATGGTATCAGTCCACTGCTTTTCTGTGAAGCCAAAGAACTTTGAAAGCACTCCCAGAAGCACAAGATTTACAGCCTTCGCGGAACCCGCCCGTTTCGCCGCTGAAAGCGCGTCAAAACCGATAAAGTTTATGTTAAGCCCTCTAAGTTTTTTCTCAAGATTTTCAGGATAAACAGCATCCCCCGTAATCACCGGCATGGGATTTATCTTCTGCGTATTCGCAATCAGGGTGCCGCCTGGTCTAAGGTAATCGGCATAGCGTGCGGCCTCAAGAAGCTCGAAAGCAATTATGAAATCAGCCTGTCCCCTGTCAATAACGGGGGAGTAGACCTTCTCTCCGTAGCGCACATAGGTCACCACACTTCCTCCGCGCTGACTCATTCCGTGAACCTCGCTCACCTTAACGTCAAGGCCCTTCTCAAGAAAAAGCTTTCCCAGCAGCTTGCTGGCCAGAAGCGTTCCCTGTCCGCCTACACCCACAACCATAATGTTTCCGGTCATCTCACGCCCCTTTTCCGGCATTACAGGCCGAGTCTTTCTGAATTGCCGCGCCAGTGAAGTTTCCTATTGCGTTCTGTCCGCACAGCTGTGCGCATACGCCGCAGCCCACACACTGAGTTGCGTCTATAACCGCCTTCTTTCCGACCATGCTGATTGCGGGGCAGCCTATCTTCATACAGGCTTTGCATCCAATGCATTTGTCGGCACTCACACTTATGGGGCCCGGATGTTTTACTGTTTTTAGCAGGGCACACGGCCGTCTTGAAATAATAACCGAAGGTTCGTTACAGCCCGTTTCTTCCTTTATCGCGTCATCGCACTGCTTAAGGTTATAGGGATCTACAACCCTGACGCGCCTTATTCCCACCGCGCGGCACAACGTTTCCAAATCTATTTTTGTACACGGGTCACCCTTGAGGTTAAAGCCGGTTGTCGGATTTTCCTGATGACCCGTCATGCCCGTTGTTGAATTGTCAAGGATTATTACCGTAGAAGCGCTTTCGTTATAGGCAATATTTATAAGACCCGTTACACCGCTGTGTATGAAGGTCGAGTCCCCTATAACGGCAACTGTCTTTCCTGCTCTTCCCGCGGCTCCGGCCTTGTTGAAGCCGTGAAGCCCCGAAACGGAAGCGCCCATACATATGGTTGTATCCGTTGCCTTTAAAGGCGCGGTGGCTCCAAGAGTATAGCAGCCGATGTCACCCAGAACAGTTAAATTATTCTTCTTCAGAATATAGTACAGACCCCTGTGAGGACAGCCGGAGCACATTACCGGAGGCCTTCCCGGAATATTGTCTTCAAGCTTCATACTTGGACTTATGCTTAAGCCAAGCTTTGAGGCAATCAGATTGGGCATTAATTCGTCAATGTTCCCGAATAGCTCTTTACCCGTAACTTTTACACCTATTAAGTTGCAATGAGCCTCTATTACTCCGTCAAGCTCTTCTACAACAATTACTTTTTTTACCTTTGAGGCAAAATCTCTGATAAGTTTAACGGGCAGGGGATTTACCATACCAAGCTTCAGTGTGGGGTACATTCCGCCGCATACTTCCTTAACATGGTCATAGCTTGTGGATGAAGTTATGATACCTGCAGAGTTATCGCGGCCCGGCTCGAATCTGTTTATACTTGCTGTCTCAGCCCATTCCCTTAGTTCAAGGGTTCTCCGCTCAACAACGGGATGCCGTTTTTTTGCCATGCCCGGCATCATTATGTACTTTGCGATGTTTTTCTCGTAGGGCTTGTCCGGGACCTCCGTTCTGTCCGAAAGCTCCGCTATGCTCTGGCAGTGGGATATCCGGGTGCACATCTTTACCAAAACCGCGGTATCGAACTTCTCCGAAAGTTCATAGGCAAGCTTAACGAATTCAAGGGCCTCGGCCGAGTCCGCAGGCTCCAGCATGGGAAGTTTGGCAGCCTGCGCATAGTGGCGGGAATCCTGCTCGTTCTGAGACGAGTGCATTCCCGGGTCGTCCGCGACGCAGATGACCATTCCGGCATTGACGCCGGTGTATGAAATGGTGAAAAGAGGGTCCGCGGCAACGTTCAGCCCTACATGCTTCATTGCGCAGAAACTTCTCTTTCCAGCAAGGGACGCTCCGAATGCCGCTTCCATCGCTACTTTCTCGTTGGGTGCCCATTCAGCGTATATTTCAGGATACCCGGCCGCGAACTCGGTTATCTCCGTGCTTGGAGTACCGGGGTAGCTTGATACGAAATTGCATCCCGCCTCAAAAAGACCGCGCGCGATTGCCTCGTTTCCCAACATAAGTTTCTTCATTTTTATCTCCGTCAGCCCTGTATCTGCTGTTCAACAAGATTGTCCGCACAATAGCGCCGTCTTAGAAGGGGTTTTTCTATCTTTCCGGTAGGATTTCTGGGAACCTCCGCAAAGATTATCCTCTTCGGCCTTTTGTATCTGGGAAGATCCCGGCAGAAGTCAATTATCTCTTCCTCAGTACAGGTAAGACCGTCTTTGACAGAAATTACGGCTGCCGCTATTTCGCCAAGTCTGTGGTCAGGAAGCCCTATGACCGCAACGTCCTTGATTTTGTCGAACTTCCTGAGATAGTCTTCTATCTGCACGGGATAAAGGTTTTCGCCTCCGGTTATGATAACATCTTTCTTTCTGTCCACAAGATAGATAAAACCTTCAGCGTCTCTTTTCGCCATATCGCCGGTAAGAAGCCAGCCGTTTTTAAGTATTTCCTTCGTGGCGTCGGGATTTTTGTAATAGCATTCCATTACTCCGGGGCCCTTTACGGCAAGTTCCCCGACTTCTTCTCCTTCCACCTCTGTAGTCCCGTCTTCCTTTACGATTTCAGCTTCCCAGAGATAACCAGGCACTCCTATGGCTCCGACTTTTTCAGTGTTCCCGACTCCCAGATGCACACAGCCGGGGCCTATGGACTCGGACAGCCCGTAGTTCGTATCGTACTGATGGTGAGGGAAAACCTTCAGCCACCTTCTGATAAGGCTTGGCGGCACCGGCTGGGCTCCTGCATGCATCAGACGCCACTGGCTCAGAAGATAATCGTCAAGAGCTATCCTTTTGCTTTCAATTGCATCAAGTATGTCCTGCACCCATGGCACAAGAAGCCAGACTATTGTGCATTTTTCTTCGGTCGCGGTTCTGAGAATCCACTCCGGCTTTGTGCCTCTGAGAATTACCGCCTTTCCTCCTGTCATCAGGCTGCCGAACCAGTGCATCTTTGCCCCTGTATGGTAGAGGGGAGGGATACATAGAAATACATCGTCCTTTGTCTGCATATGATGCTTCTGTTCCGTGAGGCAGGAACAGTAAAGCGCCCTGTGCCGGTGCAGGATGGCCTTGGGAAAGCCTGTGGTGCCGGAGGAAAAATAGATTGCCGCAAAATCATCCTCATTAAGCGCTATGGGGGGCGGCTCAGGTGAAGTGAAGCTCATGACCCTGATACAGTTTTCCGTATACCCGGGACCGTTTTTTCCTACAAACAGCAGGGTTTTTACCTGCGGTATAGCATCCGCTATAACGTCCATCCTTGCGGTGAACTCCGGTCCGAATACCAATATCTCCACATCCGCCAGCTCAAGACAGTATTTGATTTCATCGCTTGAATATCTGTAATTCATAGGTACCGCTATGCAGCCGGCTTTGAGGATTCCGAAATAAATCGGAAGATATTCGATGCAGTTCATCATAAGTATCCCGACTTTTGTTTCTCTTGGGACTTCTCTGCTTAAAAGCAGGTTCGCAAAGCGGTTTGCCATACGGTCAAAATCTTTCCAGTTGATTTCCCTTCTGTACGGAGAGTCTGTCGCGCTTTCAATCAGGCTTGCCTCTCTCCATGTCACGGCGCTGTCCCTCTTTTCAGATGGGCTGACTACAACAATCGCAGTGTCCAGTCCGTAAAGCCGCGCGTTTCTTTCAAGAAAATCAGTGATTACCATACATATACCCCTTATAAAATAAGCGTATGAGCCATTTACTCACTAAAAGGGGGCGGTGGTCAATTAAAGCACCATGGAAATGTTGATTTTTGTAACAAAATGTTATTATTACAACAATATGTTCTTAGCTTACAACCCTGCAAAATACTAAACTGTGTCATTCGCGCTTAGTCAGCCGGATACCGCCGCATGATATCACACAGACACTGCCCGGAAGGCAATGAAGGAATCATGGACAAAAGAATCGGTAGGTTCACTTCCGCAGACGTCGGAGTAGAATCCGTTAATTATAAAGCCTGAATCAATGAGGCCTCCAAGAATGGAATCAAGAGTGTGGGAAAATTCAACCGTATCCTTTTTGCGAAGGCGTTTTTCAAGTTCTTTTGCGGACATTGATACAGTATCGGAGAAGGGTATAGTATATTTCATCTTAAGCCTTTTCTCCTGCACTCTGTCATCAAAAGCATAGATTATGGGATTGGCGATACCGGTCATGAAAATACCGCCGCGCCTGAGCACTCTGTGAACCTGACAGTATGCTTTTGCGAGATCGTCTACAAAATTCAGCGCAGGAGGAATTATAACAGCATCAAATGAAGCATCATCAAACGGCATATCAAGGACATTTCCGTTTACAAGTTCAGCTTCAAGAGAATATTTATCCAAAGCTTTTCTGTCCTGTTCAATCTGGGCGTCTGAAAGGTCAAGCGTTGTAAGTCTGCAGCCGAAAGCCGCGAGGATAGGTGTCTGCTGACCTCCGCCCCCGCAGGCGTTCAGAACTTTTTTGTCCCTGAGACCGCTAAGCCACTGAAGAGGAACATTTCTGTGCGGGGTTATCCGTATTTCAGGCATGCCCTGTTTGGCCTTCAAAATTCTTTCCTCTGAAGTAATCAGTGTCCAGTAGTTCTTTCTTTTTACTTCCTCGTTCCATGCCTCTCTGTTGGATTCGAATATGTCCATGCATAAAGCATAGCATATATTTGAGCTTTTTGGGGTTTTGCGTGCTTTTCCCCGAAAATATGGGAAAAAGGAAATTTCAAAGCAATATTAATACATATTGACTAAATAATTCATAAAGTATAAGTTTGTCATGTTCAATCAAAAGAAGCGGCTATGGTGGAATTTGGTAGACACGCTAGCTTGAGGTGCTAGTGGGAGAGATCTTGTGCTGGTTCAAGTCCAGTTGGCCGCATCCTAAACTACAGACTTTGATACAAAGTCAAACCCGGAAAGCAGTCCCCAGAGGCTGCTTTTGGTGTCTTTAGGGCTTGAATGCCGGTTTTCCGGCTGTTCTGAAGAAACAGCCTGCGGCGAGCTTACCCACTTTTGAGAATTCTTACCCATCTCCGGACATATAGGGCTATTGGTAGCGATACCACGCGTGTTCGGGTTTGTTGCATTTTCTTTTTCAATCGGCGTTGACCCTGCTTGCGTACTCCTAACCCAATTCACACTTGTGTTAATTCCTTTTCTCATGTACCATTAATAACAGGGAGACATTGTAATGTTTTTACACATGAATAATAAAGAATTGAAGTCGCATCGAATTGGTGCACGAACTGTGAAGAGAATTGTTCTTTCATTAATTTTCGTTCTTTTGCTTTGTTCTGGCTGAAAGGATGTACATGAACACACTTTCAGTTCCGACTGGACAAAAGATGAAAAGTCCCATTGGCATGCAGCAACCTGCGGACATGATGTAGTATCCGAAAAAGCTGAACACGTTTGGGATAAGGGTGAAGTTACAAAACCCCCAAAAGAGAATGAAGACGGAAGCTTGACTTATTCATGTTCAATATGCGGTGCTACTAAAACTGAAAATATTTCGACTTCCTATTACGAACAGTTTTTAAACGTTGACAGTAATTGAGTTCTTATAAATATAGACCGTGATAGTTGTCCTTCTTCACTTGTCATCCCTGAATACGTTAAGGGAATACGGATAAAAGAAATTGCCGGTGCTGCATTCTCCGGATGGACCGGTCTGACAGAGATTACTATTCCAGCTTCAGTGAAAACTATAGGCAACTATGCATTCTACGGCTGGACTAATGAGCAGACAATAAGAATCACTTGTAGCAATTTGACTACATACAGCAATACATGGATAGGTTGTTCTGCAAATGTTTATGTGACCATCTCTGAGGGCACGACTGGCATAGACGAAAAGGCATTCTCCGGATGGATCGGTCTGAGAGAGATTACTATTTCAACTTCAGTGACAACTATAGGCGATTATGCTTTCTACAGCTGTACCGGTTTGACAGAGATAACAATCCCAAATTCAGTTAAAAGCATAGGCGGTGGTGCATTCTCCCGCTGCACCGGTCTGACAGAGATTACAATCCCAAATTCAGTTACAAGCATAGACAACTATACATTCTCCGGCTGCACAGGTCTGAAAGAGATTACTATTCCAACTTCAGTGACAACTATAGGCAATGATGCATTCTCCGTCTGTCCCGGTCTGACAAAGATTACAATCCCCAATTCAGTTACTAGCATAGGCGATTATGCATTCTTAGACTGTACCGGTCTGAAAGAGATTACAATCCCAAATTCAGTTAAAAGCATAGGCGGTGGTGCATTCTCCGGCTGCACCGGTCTGAAAGAGATAACAATCCCCAATTCAGTTACTAGCATAGGCAGTTCTGCATTCTACGGCTGTAGCGGTCTGACAGAGATAACAATCCCAAATTCAGTTACAAGCATAGGCGGTGGTGCATTCTCCGGCTGTAAGGGGCTGACAGAGATAACAATCCCAAATTCAGTTACTAACATAGGCGATTGTGCTTTCTCCCAGTGTAACAAGCTGACAGAGATTTATTTTCTCGGGACAAAGAGCCAGTGGAAAAATGTATCGAAAGGTGGAGATTGGGCCTTAGAAGTCAATACACAAGTAATCCATTGCTCTGATGGTGATGTTGGTATATAGAAACATGAATCGGTTATTACTTATCAGAAAGTCCTCTTTTTTTGTTCCGAAAAAACGTTGATTTTGACGGTTCGAGTCCCTTTGGGTGCAGTTCGTCAAAAACCGTGCACAACGCCTCTCTTCAAAGTCGGATAAAAGCGAGAGATTCCAGTCATACAAAAAAGCCGCCGCAAAAACGCGGCAGCTCTTTCAGCTAAAGCTTATCAGTCTTCAAACATTCAGATTCTCGAACCTATCAAGCAGAGCGGCGAACTTGCCTGTGGCAGCTTCTACCGGAGCCTGGGTGGACATATCAACACCCGCGCCCTTCAGAGTCTGAATCGGGAACTTGGAGCCGCCTGACTTAAGGAAGCCAAGGTAGTCCTGAAGTTCCTGCTTTCCGCCGTTTACCACTCTCTCTGACAGGGCGATTGCGGCTGAAATACCGGTTGCGTACTTATATACATAATAGGCATTGTAGAAATGCGGAATTCTCAGACCTTCAAGGTCGGAATTTTCCTCGAAAACCATATCAGGGCCGAAATAGGCCTCAAGAAGTCCGCGGTAGGTATTTCTCATTGTAGAAACAGTCAGGGGCCGGCCCTGTTCCTGCTGAGTATGGCAGAGCAACTCGAACTCGGCAAACATTGTCTGGCGGAAAAGGGTTGCGATTATGTCATCAATCTGTTTGGCAATGATATAAGTCTTCATAGCCCGATCATCTGCGGTGTTAATTAGATATCGGGCCACAAGCTGTTCGTTGAAGGTAGAGGCAACTTCGGCTTCGAAAATTGTGTAGTCGTAGCACAGGAAGGGATTGTTACGTTTTGAATAGTAGCTGTGCATGCTGTGTCCTCCCTCATGCGCAAGAGTGAAGACATCGCCAAGAACATCTTCCTTGTAATTCAGAAGAATGTAAGGCGCGCCTGTAAAGCCTCCGCCGGAGAAAGCTCCGCTTCGCTTACCCTTGTTCTCGTAGCGGTCTACCCAGCGTTCCGATGTAATTCCTTTGTAGATGGTATCAACGTAATCGGGACCCAATGGCTGAAGAGCCTGACGAACTATTTCCGCGGCTTCTTCGTAGGTTTTGTGTGTCTTTATGGAACTTACAAGAGGAACATAAACATCATAGTGGCGCAGTTCTTTCACACCCATGATTTTCTTTCGCAGAGCATAGTAGCGGTGCAGGGAAGGGAAAGCCTTATGCACGGCTTCAATCAGTCCGGTATAAACGCTTTCGGGTACATCATCCCTGTACAGGGCCGCGTCAAGCGCCGTATCAAAACCGCGTACCCTGGCGTTGAAAATATCCTGTTTAACGGAACCTGCATACAGCGCTGCGATTGTCTGCTCGTGTTTCTGATAGGTCGAATAGAACCGCCTGTAGGCCATGCGTCTGATTTTCCTGTCGGGATTGATTAGAAACTGTGACCAGGTACTCTGTGAAAGAGGTTTACCGTCTATCTTTCCAAAGTCCAAATCAACGTTTGTCAGCATACTGAAAGCTTTCTGAGGCGTACTCTGAAGCTCTGACTGCTTCGCAAGAAGCTCTTCTTCTTTTGATGAAAGGGTATGCTCTTTCTGCCTCATTATCTTTTTGAGATAGACGCGGCTGTCGTCAAACGCCTTGTCCTGTATCCAGCTGTCAAGTTCTTTGATTTCAAGAATTTCGGGATCCATATAGCTTGAGGCTGCGACAAGGTCTGTATAGACCTGTGAGATTACACCCATTTTTCTCTGGTTCTCAGGGTCGTTTGATTCGGCGGATGACTTAAGAGACGCGTAGACATAGACCTTCTCTGCCAGAATATTTGCTTCTGTGAACCATTTCAGGGCAGCAAGGAGATTTTCCGGTTTTGCTCCCAGAGTTCCCCTGAACTTTTCAGCTTCACCGATACTGCCCCGAAGCTTTTCAAGGTCTTTTTCCCATGCCTCGTCATTTTTGTAGAGACTGCTCAAATCCCACTTGTGTTCTTCTTTAACTTCACTTCTTAAAGGTATTTCTTTTGACATAATTATCTCCTTATTATTCTTTATTTTACAGGCGCCGGCTATGGTGCAGGCCTTAACCGGTCGGACTTCCCGCGTAAAATTATAAATATCAATTTATCAGCTTCATCAGAGCTTTAGCCGCCTTTCCGCGGTGGCTGTAAAGGTTTTTGTCCCCCTCCGGCAGCAGAGCCATTGGGCTTTGCGCCTCATAACAGTAGAAAACGGGGTCATAGCCAAATCCGTTTACTCCGGTTTCCTCTTCAAGGATTCTTCCGTCAGCGGATTCTACCGCGCTGTAAATTCTGTATCTGTCCAGCATAAGGACTATTGCGCACACGAAGGAAGCCTTGCGTTCGTATTCGGGCTTTCCCTTCAGCATGGAAATCAGGAGCATATTTTTATCATGCGCTGAAAGAAGAGGGCCTCCGTTTTCAGCTCCGAATCGCGCAGTTCTTACTCCAAGAAGTCCCGGCAGAGCATGTACAACAAGTCCTGAATCGTCCGCCATTACAGGTATTTTAAGCACATGTGCCCTGTCAAAGAGCGCATAGGCCTTCTGTATGGCGTTTTCAAGAAAAGTTGCGCCTGTTTCCTCACACTCAAAATCAATACCCGAATCTTTTGGGAGAAGGATTTCATGGTTTTTGAAAAGCTGACTGAACTCATGCCTTTTGTGCTCATTGGAGCTTGCAAGTAAAATTCTCATATTCCGAGAATACGCTTTTGAAGCAAGTTGTTCAACACACTATCAGGCAAGGTTCAAATCTTTGATTTCCTTGCCTTCCACGGCAATCAGGTTTATGTTGAAAACCTTAAAAGGCTCGAATCTGGTTATTACGGGTTCTTTAACCTTGGCGGATGCCCTGCATTTTTTATTCAGACCTGCAGCGGTCTCCAGTATTTTTTTCGACTGAAAAACAGCGGATGCGATTACGGAAGGCTTAAGATTTAAAATCTCTCCAAGCACGGGGTAGGGAATATGCATTTTAGAACTCTGAATTTCCCAGACTAAATTCTTCATTTGCTGTCTCTGATATTCAAGTTGTCTTTCATATAGGCCTGTGCTTAAAGATGTCTGTATCCTGCCCTGAAGTTCAATAGTACGCATCCAGTAAAAATCCCTTCGCTTAAGAAGATATTCACGGCTGTACCGGCCGTAATCCGCGCGGCATACGGTCTGAATATAATCAGCTATTGCAAATGTCTGACGTTTGTCGCAGTTCATGGCATCGCAGAATGTATCAATTATGTCCATTGAAAGATTAGGCATCATTGTGCAAAGCAGGATGAAAAGCCATCTCTGCCTTGCAGGGCGCAGTGAGCATACTTTTTTAAGCCTCATTATTGAAAGGAGTTTCTGAAGTTCTTCTTCAAACAGATTCTCTTTCTGAACGAACACATCCTCCGGACTTGGCTCCGAAACCGTTTCCTGCGGAAGGTAGTAACGTATATAGGAGCGTCTGACCTGTCGTTCTCTGGACTGACAGTCAAGATAGCTGAACGCCTTATACTCCATTGCTTTTCTGAGATAGGGGAGAAAGCTGCCAATCTCCGGGTCATAATCCGCTATTATTTTAAACAGATAATGCTCCAGATAAAGTATGAAGCCCGACATTTCTTCGTCCGAAATTATGTATCGCACTGACTTCATAAAATAGATTTCCACGATTATCATATCTCTGAGCCTGATATACTGTTTTTCAGTGCGCTCTGAATCCTGCCCCTCGGTTGACGACAGTTCGAGATACCGTCTCAGCTGTTCACACAGCAGTTCCTCGGAATCCATGTTTTCCCCTCTTTGTTTTTTCGTTGCAGTTAAAACTTATCAAAGCCAATAAGGGTTTTGAAGGGGCATCCCCGTATGGCGGGGCCGCACAGCCGGGTTTTTTGTGTGGTTTTTTCAAAATGAAACCGATATTTGAAGAAATCTTTATAAAATAAGAAATTGTTTTTACAAATTATTTTTCTGGCGTTTTTTCATGAAGGAGTCATTGACTTTCAATGGGCCATTGCTCATTGAGCCCTCCGCTTAATGCGGATAAAAAGAAACCGCACAAACGCGCGGCTTCTTCAATTACAAAGACCTGTTTACTAAAGCTTTCAGAGATTTATATCCATATCAATGTCGGAAATATCCGGCACGTCAATGATGTCTCCTCCTGTAGCGGAGAATTCCTCTGCGGCCTCAAGATCTTCAATGCTGAGGTTAAGGTTGTCAAGACCCACATCGTTGAGACTCTCAAGTGAGGACTCAATGCTCTGGGCAATGCGCGCCTCATCTTCCTTGTAGTTGTCAACGTAGGCCTGAAGTTCCTCATTATGACCTGTAATGAGTTTAATGTCTCTCTTGAGAGCGTCATTTTCAACTCTCAGTCTCTTCATATAGACTGCCGCTTTCTTTACTCTTTCCTCAAGAAGAAGCATGTTTTCATAAACTGTCATAATTTACTCCTCTTACTAATTGTAAACCCGTTTCAGTCAGGACTCAAGCGCTTTCCTGGCTGTTGCCACCAGGGAGCTGAATGCAGCCTTGTCTTCAATAGCCATATTGGAAAGAGCCTTTCTGTTGAGTTCGATATTCGAGATCTTCATTGCGTGCATGAACTGGGAATAGCTGAGACCCTCTGCTCTTACTGCCGCGGAAATTCTGGAAATCCAGAGTGTCCTGAAGTCTCTCTTCTTCTCTTTTCTGCCGCGGTAAGCGTAGACTCCCGCCTTTGCTACAGCGTCTTTCGCGATACGGTTATTGGTGCTTCTGCGGCCGTAATAACCCCTGGCAAGTTCCAGAATCTTCTTGCGTCTGTCTTTGTGTTTGGTTCCGTCAACTGCTCTTGGCATAATTCACACCCTCCTGCTTAAGCGTAAGGAAGCATAACTTTAACTTTCTTTGCTTCCACATCGGCGAGAATCCCTGCGGCGCGAAGATTTCTCTTGCGCTTTGTGGTCTTCTTTGTGAGAATATGGCGAAGGCCCTGTTTCTTGAACATGACTTTGCCAGTTCCGGTGACCCTGTACCGCTTCGCGGCGGCCTTTCTTGTTTTCATCTTAGGCATGGTTTACCTCGTTTATAAGCGCCCTGAGGAACAAGAACCCCCAGCGGCAGCCGTATCAGCTCCCGTACGGAAGCTCTTTCACTTTTTAAGCTGACTCTTTGCCGGACTCAGTATCATGGACATATTCCTTCCTTCCATCATCGGCTGAACGTCAACATTATATGTTACCTCTTTTTCGGTAAGGCTTTCAAGTATCCTGTTCAACACCACCTTTCCAAGATCCGTATGGGCTAGTTCTCTTCCGCGGAAACGGATTGTAACTTTGCACTTGTCTCCCTCTCCAAGGAATTCGGCAATGGACTTCGACTTCACCTCAAGATCGTGCGTGTCAATTTTTGGCTGCATCCTGATTTCGCGCATCTTAACAATGGTCTGGTTCTTCTTGGCTTCTTTCAGTCGCTTTTCCTGTTCATATCTGTACTTTCCGTAATCTATGATTTTGCACACCGGAGGGTTTGAGTTGGGAGAAATTTCAACCAGGTCAAGCCCGGCCTCTTCTGCCAATGCCAACGCGTCAAAGAAGTTCATTGAACCTCTTTTGTCGTTATTCTCATCAATTACAAAAACCTCTTTAGCGCGGATTTGTCTGTTTGTCCTAAGTTCTTTCGTAGCCAAGCTCACCTCAATCAATAGAAAATAAAGTATATCCGGACATGAAATTGTCCAACGATGAAAAATATATCATTGTTCGGCTTATACTGTCAAACCGTTAATGCGTCAATATAAAACGGAGACCGGCATTTTAAGCGGCCTCCGTCACTGAATATGTCGATTTTACTGAATCAGGTTTTACTGAATCAGGCCTTGCCCGCGGAACCCAGGACATCGATATTCTTGTGCATGTACATCTTCTTAAGGGCATCGCGTGCTGGACCAAGATACTTTCTTGGATCGAACACGTCGGGATGCTCTGCAAGAACCTTTCTGATAAGGGCTGTCATTGCAAGCCGTCCGTCCGAGTCTATGTTTATCTTGCAAACTGCGCTCTTTGAAGCTTCTCTGAGCTGAGACTCGGGAATTCCTACGCTGTCCTTGAGCTTTCCGCCGTACTGGTTAATCATCTTTACGTATTCCTGAGGTACGGATGACGAACCGTGAAGGACAATCGGGAAACCGGGAAGCTTCTTCTCAATTTCTTTGAGGATGTCAAAACGAAGCGGCGGCGGTACAAGGATGCCTTCCTCGTTTCTTGTGCACTGTTCAGGTGTGAACTTATAGGCTCCGTGGCTTGTCCCGATTGAAATGGCCAGTGAGTCAACTCCGGTCTTTGAAACAAAGTCAATAACTTCTGAAGGCTGGGTATAGTGTGAGACCTCGGCCTGAACCTCATCTTCAATACCGGCAAGAACTCCAAGCTCGCCTTCGACTGTCACGTCGAATTTGTGGGCGTACTCGACGACTTTCTTCGTTACCGCGACATTCTGGTCGTAGGGAAGGGAAGAGCCGTCAATCATGACTGACGAGAAACCGTTGTCTATGCAGTCCTTGCAGGTCTCGAACGAATCACCGTGGTCAAGGTGAAGAACAATAGGAATATCGTATCCAAGCTCGTGCGCGTATTCCGTGGCGCCCTTTGCCATATTCCTGAGAAGGTTCATGTTTGCGTAATCTCTTGCCCCCTTGGAAACCTGAAGGATAACGGGTGATTTTGTCTCTACGCACGCACTGATGATTGCCTGCAGCTGCTCCATATTGTTGAAGTTATAGGCTGGAACGGCATAGCCGCCCTTTATCGCTTTGGCGAACATGTCTCTGGTATTGACCAGACCCAATTCTTTGTATGATGTCATTTGGTAATCTCCTTATCTCTATATTAATGATAACGTAAAGACAGGTCAATAATTGGCAGGTGAAGCTTGCTTGACGAGACATTGCAACGTTGTTAATCTTCAGGTCATGAAGAGGGGAAAAAATAAGAAAAAACGCGTTTTACCAATAGTTCTGCTGTCCGTTCTTTTTATTGCTGCGGCAGTTTTCGCGACTTATTTTTTTTTCCTGCCGACATTCACTGTAGTTTCCGATTCCGCCTATTCGCAGGTGCTTTACAGACCGTGGTTTTCAAGGCTTCGTTTTTCAGCCCTTCTTAACGGCTCAAGGCTGCGCGTCGTCACTCTTGAAGATTCCGCCTTTAATGACAGCACGTCTTTCTCCGCCGCTCTTGAACGCGTAAGCGGCGGCGGAAAGGGCTATGTTTTTCTAAGCCCCGCTGTATCGTATTTTGCCGTTCAGAACCGCATTGACGTTTCCGCCGTCTTTGATTCGGCCATAGTTTCGGGCTTTGCTGTCAGCGGCGGTAATGATGTCTCTTCATTTGACTGCGTCTTTGTCTCCGATGAAAAATCCGGCTGGCTTGACGCTTCCCGGAAGCTTGCGGCCGAGCCCTCCGTGATGAATGAAAAGCTTGCCTTAATTTTCAGCCGGGACAGGATATCATATTCGGATGATATTGCTTCCGCATTTCTCCGTGATACGCTTTCCGTATTTAAGGAAGAGGGGGGCAGCCGTCTTTTTGCGTCGCAAACAATGGATGAAATGAAGAAAAGCGGCATTGTTTTGGCGCTGTGCCCTTATGTTGAAAACCTTTCTTCTTTTTTCAGCTCCGGCAGTTCCGTTTACTGGATTGTTGACTACAGGTTTGCTCCGGCAGTTCCAAAGGGCAGGCTGTTCGGCATTGTGGCTCCTGATTTCATTGGCGCGCTGAAGCTTGCAAAAGTCGCGGAGAAGGGGGCCGGAAAAACTTATGAGCTGGGATATGTCTATGAAGCGCGATGAACAGTATTTTGACATGATATTCACTGAATTCAGGCAGGTTTTGGCCTCAAGGGGCAAAGTCCTTCCGGCTGTTTCGCTGGTTGCCGTTCAGAAACAGGACCCCTTTTCGGTTCTGGTTTCAACCGTAATTTCACTGCGAACAAAAGACGATGTTACGCTAAGGGCTTCCCAAAAGCTTCTTTCCGCTGCCCCAACGCCTGAAGAAATGGTAAAACTCAGCTTGGATGAGCTGTCTTCCCTGATTTTTCCTGCCGGTTTTTACAAAAGAAAGGCCGTTCAGCTTCACGAGATTTGCGAGATTCTAATAGAACAATACGGTGGAAAAGTTCCCGCGGACGCGGAACTTCTGATGAAACTTCCGGGAGTGGGGATAAAGACCGCAAATCTGACTCTGAACCTTGGTTTTGGTGTGGATGCCATCTGCGTTGACTGCCATGTTCATCAGATTTCAAACCGTCTGGGCTGGATAAATACAAAAACTCCGGAAGAGTCGGAAAAAGCGCTTCAGGCCGTTATGCCACAGAGATTCTGGATACCTTTGAATGAGCTTCTTGTCTCCTACGGACAGGAAGTCTGCACAAGCGTAAGTCCTAAATGTTCCATTTGCCCTGAAAACGGCAGATGCCCTAAAAACGGTGTTTCAAAAAGCCGTTAATCTCACCGGTTTCAGCGCCCGCAAAGTTCTTTGAAGTTCTCCGCAATCCGCTCCGTAAGTTTTTCCGGGCTGAGTCCCAATGTAAGGGCGGCGCATTCGTAAGTGTATTTAACATATTCCGGGCAGTTGGGTTTGCCTCTTTCAGGAACCGGCGCAAGATAGGGTGAATCCGTTTCCAGAAGAAGCCTGTCAAGCGGAATCCTTTTCAGCATGGCGCGCAGATTTTGATTGCTTTTGAATGTAAGATTTCCTGCGAAACTTATGTAATATCCACATTCCAGAGCATTATTCATAAGCGTTTCACTTCCGTTGAAACAATGAATTACCCCGCCTTTCTCCGGTCCGCAGCGCTTTATTATTTCTACTGTAGCCTCATCCGCTTCTCTGTTGTGTATAACTACGGCTTTTCCCGTTTCGTTCGCTGTTTTCATCTGACTTTCAAAGATAAAGCGCTGCTTTTCAGGTGTGCCGTAGCCCCAGTAGTAGTCAAGCCCTATCTCGCCTATGAAAGCGGCTTTGTATTTTTTAAGATTTTCACGCAGACATTCAAGCTCCGCTCCTATCTTTTCAAAGCTTTTAATCTCGGCATACCTGAAATCCGGGTCGGGAGGATTTTTCTCATTCCTGCCCGCTTCCCATGGACCCATCGCGCCCGCAAGAAGAATTTTGGGATAAGGGGAGAGAAGTTCGGCTCGGCGCGGAAGGTCATCGTGGGTGCAGCCTATGTCAATGCCTCCAAGAAAGCCTTCGGAAAAAAGCCTGTCATAGATGGAAAAAATATCCATGCCCCGTTCAAGTATGGACTCTGTGTGAAAATGCGAATCTATGATATTTTTGAAGCTTTTCCCAACCATAGATGTCGCCATATTTCAGCCAAGAAGCTTGATGTCCGCCGGGTTCCCGTCTGCGCCTATAAGTACCGGTTTGGTATTTTTAGTAACCGTGGATTCCTCAATGAGGATTTTTTTGACGCCGCCGCAGGAGGGAATGTCGTACATGATGTCCGTCATAAGGGACTCTACAATACTCCTCAGGCCTCTGGCGCCTGTTTTCTGGTCGTAGGCGGTCCGGGCTATGGCGTGAATGGCCTCTTTTGAGAACTCAAGCTCTACATTATCAAGCTTCATTGTTGCCTGATACTGTCTGATTATGGAGTTTTTAGGCTCTGTCAGAATCCTTTCAAGCTCCGGAATCTTAAGGTCGTTAAGCGCTACATGTATAGGCAGGCGTCCTATGAACTCCGGGATAAGGCCGAACTTTATAAGGTCATCGGGAAGAACGTTGGCATAAAGCGCGGCAAGGTCTTTGTCGCGGGTTTCCACAATGTCTTTTCCGAAGCCCATTGACGATGTGTCCAGTCTTCTCTCTATTATCCTGTCAAGACCGACAAAAGCTCCCCCGCATATGAAAAGAATGTTGCGCGTATCTATTTTAAGTACTTCCTGATTGGGGTGCTTTCTGCCGCCCTGCGGAGGAACGCTGGCGACTGTTCCCTCTATTATTTTCAGAAGAGCCTGCTGGACTCCTTCGCCGGAGACGTCGCGTGTAATGGAAACGTTTTCGCCTTTCTTGGCAATCTTGTCCACTTCGTCAAGGAAAATAATACCGTGCTCCGCTGCCGAAATATTCCCTTCAGCTGCCTGAATAAGCTTTAAGAGTATGTTTTCCACATCCTCACCAACATATCCGGCCTCTGTTATCGTAGTTGCATCTGCTATGGCGAAGGGAACGCTAAGCCTGTTGGCAAGGGTGCGGGCAAGAAGGGTCTTTCCGGTTCCGGTCGGACCTATCATAAGAATATTGGACTTGTCCAGTGAAACGTTTTCGCTGGATTCCAGTTCCTTCTGGAATTTTACTCTCTTGTAGTGATTGTAAACCGCAACGCTCAGAATCTTCTTGGCCTGCTCCTGTCCTATGACATACTGGTCAAGATATTCCTTGAGTTCATGCGGGGTAGGCAGCTTGTCAGGCAGAGTTTCAGTTTCAGTCTCCTCTTTGCCGTTGAGTATCATCACGCACTTCTCAATGCAGTCCTCGCAGATATTTATGCCGCCGGGTCCCGTGACCATCCTTTTATCGGTACTTCCGCAGAACGAGCAGTAATTGTTGTTTTTTTTCATCACTTGCCCTCTCTGTTAAGGACTATGTCTACAAGGTGGTATTCCTTCGCATCCTGAGCCGTCATGAAATGGTCTCTTTCTATGTCGGCTGCCACCTTCCGCGCGTCCTGTCCCGTGTGTTTTGCAAGGTAGTTTATTGAAAGCTTCTTCAGCCTTATTATTTCCTTGGCGTGGATACTTACATCGGAGACCTGTCCCTGAACTCCGCCCCACGGCTGATGTATCATGACTCTTGCCGATGGCAGAATAAGGCGTTTTCCCCCTGTGCCTGCCGCAAGTATCAGGGCTGCCATGGAAGCGGCCTGTCCCATGCAAATAGTTGAAACATCGGGCCTCAGGTACTGGATGGTATCATAAATCGCGAGTCCTGCCGTGACGCTTCCGCCTGGTGAATTTATATATAGGCTTATGTCTTTTTTTGAATCTTCGGACTCTAAAAAGAGCAGCTGAGCCACCACAAGGTCCGCTCTTGCGTCGTCAATTTCACCGTCAAGGAAAACGATGCGCTCCTTGAGCAGCCTGCTGTAGATGTCGTAGGCTCTTTCATTGATGCCGTTGCTGTCAATTACGGTTGGAACTAGATATGATGCCGTATCTCTCATTCGTATAATGCCTCGTTTGCCTTTGGAGCCGCAGCCTTGAAGGTGTTGTTCTCAAGCAGGAAGTTTCTTGCCTTTCTGAACTTTACATCGTCTTCGGCATAGATTTTCATTGACTCGTAGTTGGGACTGTCTTTTGTAATGTTCTCGCCGTAGTTCTTAAGCTCTTCGGCAAGCTCTTCTTCGGAAACCTCGTACTTCTGCTCGTCCTTTATCTGCTCAATTATAAGCTGGCCCCTGATGTTGTTAAGGGTGTCCGCTCTTCTGGTTTCAAGGAATTCTTCCTTTGAACCGCCATTGGCGCCCATAATCTTCATGACATCGGTCTCGCTCATGCCGAAGCGCCGGATGAAGTTCTGCCAGTCGGATTCAAGCTGGGCTTCTACCATGCTCTTCGGAACGGCAATTTCAGTCTTCTCAAGGATGGCCTTTATAATTGAGTCAAGTTTTGCGGCTCTGTTGTCTTCCGCCGCGGAATCTTCAAGCTGCTTTCTTGTGGCCTTCACAAGGTCGTCAACAGTCTTGTATTCGTCCTTAATGTCCTGAGCAAAGTCGTCGTTCAGCTCAGGGACTTCCTTGATTTTTACTTCCTTGACGGAAATCCTGATTCTTACAGTTTTTCCAAGGTAGTCAGTGCCCATTCCGCTGTCATCGCCGTAAGTCTTCTCAATAACGGTATCGTCACCCTTTTTCAGTCCGACAAGCTCTTTGTCCAGTTTGTAGAAGTTGTAGGAACTGCCAACCGTGAAGGTGAAGTCGCTGCGCTTGTTGGCTTCCATATCGTTACCGTCAGCGTCAAGCTCCGCGTAATCGATTGTTACTATATCGCCTTCGGCAATTTCGCCGTTTTTTGCGATTATCATAGCGTTCTGCTGACGAAGTTTTTCAATTTCCGCGTCAACATCGGAGTCCTTGATTTCTCTTTTGGGATATTCAATTTCAAGACCCTTGTATTCGGGGAGCTTTACTTCGGGGATGACGTCATAGATTACACTGTATGTAATGTCCGTATTCGGCTTGAAAGGAAGAAGGGAATCCTCGTTCTGAAGCTCCGGAGTGCTGTACGGAAGGGGGCGGTCCTTTGCGTCCATGTCCTTGTATGAATCCGTGAGATTCTTCTCCATAAGCCTGAAAGTAACTTCTTCGCGGATAGAGTCGCCGAACTTGCTTTCTACTACTGAAACAGGAGCTTTTCCGGGTCTGAAGCCCTTAAGTGTAAGCTTCTTTGCGTAGTCCTTGATTGTCTTTGAATAATCCTCTTCAATTGCTGCGGCGCTGAGTGTCAGCGTAAGTTCTACGGAAGAGTTCTCAAGTTTCTTGATTTCCATTTTATTCCTCTCAAAAGTATGATAGTAAAATTTGTTGCCCCACCAATATATAGAAAATGGGGAAAGAAATCTACTATATGCAAAGTATTTTTCCGTATAAGGGAAAACAGGCCTTGCGGAAGCCCTGAAATTCCGTGAAAAACCGTTAAAAAGGTGTGAAACGGACATGACCGAAGAAAAAAGCCGTTGAGCTATTGCGCAACTTCATCAAAAATGTTATAAACATCAACGTTATGCAGCAGTAGCGTAGTGGTTACGCACCACCTTGCCAAGGTGGTTCACGCGGGTTCGATTCCCGTCTGCTGCTTTTTTATTTTCCTGCGTGATAAGAACTTGCAAAGACGATTTTCATAAAATTTTTGCTGTTGGAAAAATCCCCGCCAACCTGTATCAAATAATTTCACTGCCATATGGCAGAGTTTGCTCTTTACTGAAAAGCTGTTTTTTTATATAGTTAAGGTAATCTAATTTAATTGACGGGATTTAAGCTCTCTACTTGCTCCGTCTAAAATAAAGCTAAAGGAGGAGAAAACATGAGATTGTTTTCAACTGAAATGGTAAGCAAATACCATCCTGACAAATACGCGGACCAGATTTCGGACGCGGTTCTTACCCAAATACTAAAAAAAGACCCCGAAGCCCACGTTGCCTGCGAATGTATGGTAAAACGCGAAACGGTGATACTCGCGGGTGAAATCACAACTTCCGCAAAGCCGGACTATGAAAAGATAGCGCGTTCTGTAGGAAAAGGCCTGAATTACAGGGTGAGCGATGTAATAAACCTGCTGACAACACAGTCTCCGGAGATAAAAACGGCTGTTGATTCAGATTCGGAGATAGGGGCAGGGGATCAGGGAATGATGTTCGGATATGCGGCAAAAGGTGGAAAATATTACCTGCCGTACGGACAGGAGGTTGCCATTGATATAATCAGGGCAATTGAAAACGATGTAGAAAACAACCCCGCGACAATACTTTTGGGCGACGCGAAAACACAGGTTACAACAGATACGGCTGCTCCGTGCTATGTCAAACCCATACATACCATTCTGGTTTCCGCCTGCCACAAAAGCGGCTATACGCTTGGGCAGGTGCAAAACTACCTTAAAGAGCTTTTGGTTAGCAGCGGCATACCCGAAGCAAAAAAACTTCTTCTCAACCCTGCCGGCTCATGGACTTTCGGAGGCCCTGCTGCGGACTGCGGCCTGACGGGAAGGAAGATTGTCTGTGACCAGTACGGAGGCTATGCTCCGGTAGGAGGAGGGGCTTTCAGCGGGAAAGACCCTTCAAAGGTGGACAGAAGCGCGTGTTACGCCGCAAGGAAAATAGCTGTGGATATGGTAAAAAAACATGGCTTTGATACTTGTACTGTACAGCTTGCCTATGCAATAGGGGTAAGCGAGCCTGTATCAGTTACAGCCGCGGGCCTTTATCCCGATAAAACCATACAGGATATAAGCGATGAAGTTATTTCTTCATACGACCTGCGCCCTCGTGAGATAATAAACAGGCTTGGACTTCTTAAGCTTGACTATTCAAAGCTTTCAGGCGGCAACCACATGGTATATTTCAGCTGACTTCTTATTGCCTGATAACGTATCGCAAGTTAAATTGACGGTTTTTACATTCATCCGGCTCATTTAAAAATTGTCAAATATTTGTTTTGTAAATTATACTCTTTTGTGATGAAACGGCATTGCCGGTACGCATTATCATCAGGAGTATATTACATGGAAAACATGACTTATCTTGCTCTTCTGATTTTCATGGTTACCTATGTTCTCATGCTGGTATTTCAAAACAGGCGTCCTGTAATATCCTGCTGTTCGGCTCTTGTTTTTTTGATTTTAGGGATGCTGGGTTTTTGGGATATGAGCGTTCTTTCAGCATTGAAGGCTGTAGATTTCAATGTGCTGATGATGATTGCGGGAACTATGGGAACAGTACAGCTGTTCATAGACAGTAAAATGCCTGTGCTTATGTCCGAGATGATAATTCATAAAGTTCCGAATACCATGTGGGCAGTGTCCATGCTGTCATTATTTGCCGGTGTAATTTCAGCCTTCGTTGACAACGTCGCAACTGTTCTTATGGTTGCGCCTGTAGGTGTTGCTCTTTGCAGGAAAATAAAGATATCTCCTGTTCCTGTTCTTATTTGTATTGCCGTCTCTTCAAATCTTCAGGGCGCGGCAACGCTTGTAGGAGATACCACGTCTATCCTTTTGGGCGGTGCTGCGGGAATGAATTTTCTTGATTTCTTCTTCATTGAAGGACGGCCCGGAATGTTCTTCGCAACCGAGCTGGGAGCGCTTTTTTCAATTCTGATAGTGGTCTTCGTTTTCAGGCATGAACGCCAGCCGGTATCAGTAGCTGTGGAAACAAAAATAACGGACTATATACCTTCGGGCCTTATGCTTTCGACAATAGCGCTCTTAATCTGCGCCTCATTCCTTCCTGAGCCCGCTGCGGGGTTTATGAATACTTTGTGGGGACTGAGAAACGGCATAATCTGCGTTTCAATCTGCATTATCGGCATTGTATGGGAATGCCTTAGGCAGAAGAGCGGCAAGCCTGTCAGAAGCGTGATTGAAAATTTTGACAAAGACACTCTTCTTATATTGTTCGGCCTTTTTATAATAATCGAAGGAATTTCAAGCGCCGGTGTTATAGATGCCATCGCGGCTTTGTTCTATAAAGCCGCGGGCGGCAATCCGTTCCTTCTTTACACTCTTATCGTATTTGTTTCCGTTATCCTGTCCGCTTTCATAGACAATATACCGTACGTGACAACAATGATTCCCGTTGTTGCAAGCCTGGCATCAATGATGGGCGAAGATCCTCTTGTCTTCTATTTCGGATTATTGATTGGCGCGACTCTTGGAGGGAATCTTACTCCCATTGGAGCCTCTGCCAACATTACCGCAATAGGAATACTGAGGAAAGAGGGCTATGAAATAAAGAACTCCGATTTTTTCAGAATCGGAGTTCCTTTCACATTGACTGCCGTTATTGTCGGCTATTCTTTCATCTGGTTGGTTTGGGGAACCGTATGATTCTTTGTCAGTCCAGTTCAAGCGGTACAAAGTCATACTTCGCAAGGTCAAACAGACCCATATCAGTTATTTTGATTTCCGGTATGACGGGAAGCGACATAAAGCAAAGAGTCATGAACGGGTCAACGCCTCCGCTTATGCCAAGTTCTTCCCTTGCGGTCTTTATTATTGATGCAAGCTTTTGGGCAACAACTTCTCCGGGAAGGTCCGTCATAAGACCTGCGATTTCATGCTGAACTGATTCAAGGACTTTGCCCTTTTTTACGCAGGTAAGGCCTCCGCCAAGTCTGATAAGTTCTTTTACCGCAAGTTCCATGTCGCTGTCGTTATCTCCGGCAACTATTACGTTATGGGAATCATGCGCTATTGAAGTGGCTATTGCCCCGTCTTTCAGGTTGAAGCCCCTGATAAGGCCTATGCCTATGTTGCCTGTGCCGTGGTGGCGCTCCACAACTGCGATTTTGACAATATCATCCGCATTCCTGTGCCAGACGCCGTTTTTATCAAGCTCTACATAAGCTTCCGATTCCCGGGTCACAACAGAACCGGGGATTATCTGCATTATCCTGACATGATTGTTTTTAAGTTTCAGTTCAAAGCGCTTTGCGCTGAGGTCTTTGATATTCATCCTGCCGCTTACCTTGTCTATGGGAACATGGACAGGCTTCGCAAGATATTTACGGTTTGACGCGACATGCTTTCCTTCGGTGTAAACATCAACAACCCTGAAGTCTTTGTCCAGAGAAGAGAGAAGCAGGAAGTCTGCTCTTCTGCCCGGTGCTATGGCTCCGCGGTCATCAAGTTTGAAGCAGTTGGCGGCATTTATCGTTGCCATGCAGATTGCTGTTACAGGGTCAACTCCTTCGTTAATTGTCATTCTTACGTTGTTGTCTATGTGGCCAATCTCAAGCATTGTTTTTGCGGCGCAGTCATCGGTGCAGATAAGACATCTGTCTGAATTCCGGCTGTCCATGCCCTTGAGAAGGTTAAGAAGATCATGGCAGGCGGTGCCCTGTCTCAGAAGTACGTACATGCCTCGTCTGATTCTGTCGCGCAGACCCTTGCCTGTG
Organism: Sphaerochaeta sp.; assembly: GCA_052170315.1. Classification (GTDB taxonomy): domain Bacteria; phylum Spirochaetota; class Spirochaetia; order Sphaerochaetales; family Sphaerochaetaceae; genus UBA9732. Next base: position 32,416 of record JBQNAT010000006.1, on the reverse strand, counting down.
GCGCATTCGTGGTCGTTTGCGATTCCTGAAGCGCAGTAGGCGTCAAGCCCCGTATCTGCTCCAAGGTAGTGTCCGTCAATTATTTTGTTCGCCTCTTTTGCCACAAGGAGTTTGTCAAGAACATCGTCCTTACCGCTGCAGACGCCTACAAAGTCCATCATTTCGCCAAGTCCCAGCACACGCGGATGGTTTATCCTTGTTGCTATGTCCTTCGCAAGAAGAACCGCGCCTGCATTTTCAAAAGGAGTGCAGGGGACACAGGAAGGGAACTGCAGGAACACTGTAAGGGGCAGGTTCTCCGAGGCTTCCATCATGTAGTCAAAACCGTCTATGCTGCAGACGTTGACTATTTCATGCGGGTCGGCGACAACTGTCGTTGTTCCGCATGGAATGACCAGCCTTGAATACTCGGCCGGAGATACGTGTGAGGATTCGATGTGAAGGTGGCTGTCAATGAAGCCTGGAACCATGTAGCGTCCCTTCGCGTCAATTACCTGCTTTGCTTCGGGAAAGTTTTCCCCGCCGAAGCCTGCGATAAGGCCGTCTGTGATGTAGACGTCGCTGTCAAAAACCTCTTTGTTGAAAACATCTACCACATGGCAATTCGTAACGCGTATGTCTGCGGCCTGCCTGCCTGAAGCAACGTCAATAAGGTGCTTTAAATGTTCTCTGTCCATCTTTTTCTCCTCCGAGCTTTGTATTTTGGGTTTTAAAATGCCGCAGGCGAACCTGCGGCACTACGAATTTCATAAGATACCATTCGTTTCAGTCATACCGGAATCAAAGTGCGTTGACAACAATCTTGGCAATGAACAGAACGAAGATTACCCATGTTGTTCCCCTGATTTCCCTGACCTTTCCGCCGAATGCCTTGCAGATGACGTAGAAGATGATTCCGAACATGATACCGTCGGAAATGCTTGAAGCGCATACCATTAAGATTATTGTAAGGAATGAAGGAATTGCCTCTGAGTAATCGTCCCAGTCAATGTCTCTGATAGGAGTGACCATCATAACGCCTACAATGATAAGAGCGGGTGCCGTTGCCGCGCTTGGGATTGAGCCGAAGACAGGCTCAAGGAAGAGTGAAAGGATGAAAAGGACTGCGACAGTAAGGGATGTAAGTCCGGTCTTTCCGCCTTCCGAAACACCTGAAGCGCTTTCTACGAAGGTTGTGATTGTGGATGTTCCAAGGATAGCGCCGACTGTTGTTCCCACCGCGTCCGCGAAAAGAGCTTCTTTACAGTTGGGGATTGTGCCGTCTTTCTGAATCATGCCCGACTTGCCCGCGCATCCGATGAGGGTTCCGACCGTATCAAACATATCAACAAACAGGAATGTGAACATGACAATGACAAAGTCAAATGCCGCGTTGCCGTTTGCGAAGATTTCCTTAAATGCGAACTCGCCGAAATAAGGAGCGCTTGGAGTGAATGAACCGCCTGCCCATGTTGTTACGCCAAACGGGATTCCAATAATGGTGGTTGCGATTATACCTATAAGGAGAGCGCCTTTCACCTTGTGAACCAGCAGAATCGATGTGAGAATAAGTCCTATGACTGAAACAAGGGATGCGCCGCCGTGCCATGTTGCGCTTAGCGCTGAAACGTTGCTTGCATCAACGACAATGATTCCGGCATTTTTAAGTCCGATGTAAGCAACGAAAAGACCGATACCGGCGCCGATTGCTTTCTTCAGATTGGCGGGAATGCTGTTTACAATTGCCTCTCTGATGTTGAAGAAGGTAAGGATAAGAAAAATGATGCCTTCTACAAAAACAGCTGTAAGAGCGAATCTCCATGAGTGTCCCATTCCAAGACATACTGTATATGTAAAGAATGCGTTGAGTCCCATTCCCGCAGAAAGTGCGAACGGCAGATTTGCCAAAAGGCTCATTACCAGGCACGCTATTGCAGACGCTATAGCCGTAGCGGCGAAAACTTTGCTCCACTCCATTCCTGACGGAGTAAGAAGCAGCGGGTTCACGACCAGAATGTAAGCCATGGTCATGAAGGTTGTAAGACCGGCCATAATTTCGGTCTTTACGTCCGTTCCTCTTTCCTTAAGCTTGAAAAATTTTTCCATTGTTAACTCCTTGAGTTAGTGTTTTTTTACAGTGCAATTCTAACCCCGTATACTTGAGAAGTAAAGGAAAAAATGCAACAAAACGCAACATATCACTTTTTTAACAGGCACGGGCAGGGCAGTTGGCCTTTTTTTTCTGTTTAATATCAGTCTGAAATTTGACTGGAAACCCGAAAAATCGATTAAAACGTTATCTGTCGGCTTCCTGTTGACTGTCTACATTCTATTTGATATCATTTTGATATCATAGTTCTGGTGATGCTTTTATGGAAAGCTCACGAAGGAGTATTTATGGAAAACAAAACTCAGTCAGTAACGGAAAGAAGGCTAAGCCCTTTCAATGGCATTGCGGCTCTTATAATTCAGCTGTTTCTTACAGCCGGTTCAGTCGTGTTGTTCGTTTTCATTATTTCACGTCTTAATGAGGAACCTTCAACAGGAATTATACTTTTAGGTATTGCGGATCTTCTTTTGTATATTTTTGTCTGTATTTCCTATGCTGGGCTCAGGATTGTAAAACCTAACGAGGCTCTGGTCCTTTCGCTTTTCGGCAAATATCACGGGACTGTTTATGACGCGGGCTTCTTTTTTGTTAATCCGTTCTGTACTGCGGTCTATCCCGGAAAGCGCGAAGAGGAAGCCTCGGCGAAAAAGGCGGAAGCCGCGAAAAACAATCAGGGAATAATAATAAAAGTTCCCAAAAAGATTTCCACGAAGATTTCGACTTTCGTGAACGGAAATCAGAAGGTTAATGACAAGCTGGGAAACCCGATAGACGTGAGCGCCATTGTAGTGTGGAAGGTTGTAGACGCGACAAAGGCCGTGATAAACGTTGACAATTATATTGAGTACCTGTCCAATCAGACGGACTCGACCATAAGGAACGTCGCGCGCCTTTATCCATATGACCTGTTTTCGGATGACGATGAGTCCAACGATGACAACGATGAAATGACTCTGCGCGGGTCTGCCGTCAAGATTGCGGAAGAGATGAGGGATGAATTGTCCGTGAGGGTTCGTGACGCGGGCATTGAGATAATAGATGTGAGGCTGAATCAGATTGCCTATGCCACCGAGATAGCGGCTGCGATGCTACAGAGACAGCAGGCAACAGCTGTTATTGCCGCAAGGAAAAAAATAGTGGAAGGCGCGGTTTCAATGGTGGAGCTTGCGCTTGAGAAACTTAAGCAGGACGGTGTTGTTGACCTTGACGAGGAGCGCAAGGCCCAGATGGTATCAAATCTCCTTGTTGTCCTCTGCGGAAGCAAGGAAGCCAATCCCGTACTGAACACCGGTTCAATATACTGACCGTAAAGTTATGGCGGATAAACTTTCCAGAAAACAGGTTCCTCTCAGGCTTTCGGACAAGCTGTTCGAGGAGCTTTCAATGTGGGCAGAAGATGACTTTCGCAGTCTGAACGGTCAGATTGAATATCTTCTTACGGAAGCTGTTAAAACCAGAAGAAAACGCCTCAAAGAAGACAATGCCCCTGAAAAGGGGCGTTGAATGAGCATATATTGCAAAATTCCGGCTCTAAATTCCGGCTTTAAATTTCGGCGCTGCAGGTTTTAGGGGCTTCAGCGCCGGTTTTATTTTGTCTTTTGGGGACAGTTTTACTGCTTTTCCGTCTCAGGTTTTATCTTGCCGCTTTTTATTAAATCAATGAAAGCGTCGCCCTCAAGAGGGCGTGAAAACAGAAAGCCCTGAATAAAAGTAACGCCGTAGGAAGCCACTCTTTCAAGCTGTTCTTCGGTTTCCACGCCTTCCATTACAGGTTCTATGCCCAACTCCAGGAAAAGTTTTATTGTGGCTTCAAGGAAGTGAATGCTTCTTGCGTCATCTGTCAGGAACGTCCTGTCTACCTTGACGGTGCTGAACGGCATCTTAAGTATCCTCTGCACATTGGAATAGCCTGTTCCGTAGTCGTCAAGCGCAAACGAGAAGCCAAGGGAAATCATTTCGTTCATAAAGGCGCTGATAATGTTCTGTATGTTTGCGTTTGTAGCCGCGGATTCGGTTATCTCAAAACATATCCTCTTCGGGTCTATGCCGTTTTTCCTGACTATACCTGAAATGCTCTTTGCGGGGCTCATCATGAAAAATTCAGTTGCCGAAAGATTTATATGCAGAAGCTCTACTTCAGGATGCTGGGCAAGAAAACGGCAGGCGGAATCCACAACAAAGATATTAAGCTGCATGGAAAGTCCGTTTTTTTCGATTATCGGTATAAACTCCGCAGGTGATACCATCCCAAGATTCTGGTCATTGTAGCGCAGCAGAACTTCAGCCGTAACCGGCGAATGAGGCCTGAGCCCTATTATGGGCTGGAAGCAGAGGTAGAAGCCTTCGCCCGTCTTTATTGAATGTCTTAACGAGTCATAAAGGACATGCCGTCGTCTGTATTTTGCCAAAATAGCCGAATCAATTATTATCCTGTTTTTTTGTCCGGCAATAAGGTCAACCGTTTCAAAGGTTTCGTCTATTATGGATATCAGCTCAGAGCTTGTGATATGAAGTGAGGTGTTTGTGGAAAAATAGAGTACCGTTGCCAGAAGGTCCACAGTCACGCCTCTTATATTCCAGCTTTCCCGGAATCTGTTTGTAATCGCTGTAGATGTTTCCTCAAGTTCTGTCTGGTTTTTTGACATTACCCAGAATCTGGAGTTGGACTCGCGGAAAAACCATACCTTGTCGGATTTGACGTTCAGGAAGAACTTGCCTATACGCTTCGCAAGTATATAGCTTATTTTTTCAAGACCTCCGCGTTCAGCCATATTCTGCGTGTCCGAAAGACCGTCTATATCTACAACGGTTGCGTAGATATGACCGGCCCTAAGCTCTGCTGCCAGATAAAGCCGAAGGGCTGAATCATCATACGCGCCCGTTACTTCGTCAAGCATATCGTCCGGGCTCTGAAGTGTCAGATCCCAAAGCACAATTGATATGGCTATTGCCGTCCCCGTAAAAAGAACAGTGGGATATTTAAGCTGTATAAGCAAAGCCGAAATAAGTATGATGCAGAAAAAAATGATTGCCATAATCTGCTTATGAGCTATTTTTCTTCTGTACATTATGACAAATGCCGCCATCGTTATGAAATAGAAGGAAACAATCACGTACATTATCATATTCAAAGGACCGTACCGGAATCTCATGACTCCGCCTATTTCCCTGATGCTGAACATAAGTCCCGTAAACGGGTTTGTAAGCATGAGGCTTAAGAACGCAATTCCGGGTACAAGTACTAAAATAAGTTTTTTATTCCTTCTGTACGTGAACCCCAGCAAGAAAAAAACATATGTGCACATAAGCGCGGCAAGTACTATGTGCAGACAGTAGAATAAACCGTTTACAAGGTAATTTATCCAAACTGGGATTTCATTAATTCGCTCAAGAGCCATGCAGCCTAAAATATCAGTTGTGAGGTCAGCTATTGCGACTGCCAGCATTATGGTAAATAACTTGTTTGAATCTGACGGGAATCTCTTGTTTACAAAGTACTGGATGCTCAGAAATACAAGAAAAATCAGCGAGCAGAACTCATATTGGTATTGGTAGGTGTAGTCAACTATCATTTAATTCCCGTATCTTCAGCTTTGGCCGCCCGGGCTGCCCGGGCAGTAAAAACTATATTTTTATATCATTTTTCAATAAATAAGTCTTCATAAAAATAAAAGCTTTACCCGCATTCCGCTCAAAGACAATTCCATTTTAAAACATTTTACAAAAAATAAAAGGATTTTTTATTTTTTGAAACATTTTTTGTAAATTATGTGTTTTTTTCAACCCTTTCAGGGCGCCGCATGTTGAAAATGTTGCCCGCGTATGGTATTCATGAGACATGAGAAAAAGACAAATTAAGAAAATCATCAACAGTTATTATTGGGATACTGAAGAAGACATAATGCTTCCTCCTTCAGTAATGAGACAGGATTTCAGGGCAACGGAAGTCTACTTCAGCAAAGCTTTCATGCTCTCCAATCCTGAAAAGGCGGAAGAGATGCAAAAAGCTCTTAAGGAAAGACTTGAGGCGGAGGAAAAGCTGGCCCGAGAAAAAGCCGGAAACTAATGTGTGCCGGCTGTTAAGCCACAATTCCGAAGCAAAGCGTCACCGCGGCATCCCGGATTGGTGGACCGGGGCAATGCGGACACTTTGCGACCCTATTTGAAGCCTTTGCTGAAGCTCATTATGACCGCGTTATATTGAGCCTCATCTACCTCATATATTGCAATTTTAATTATTTTTGATATCTTGTATATATAACTGATAATTACGTGTTTAATGCGGCGGTCAGACTTCTTCCAAATTACTGAAGCATCTTTCCGCGCATTATTCCCAAAGGAGACAACATGAATAAGTACGCAGGAACTCAGACAGAGAAGAATCTGGAAGCTGCATTCGCAGGAGAGTCACAGGCAAGAAACAAGTACACATTTTTTGCCTCAAAGGCAAAAAAAGAAGGCTTTGAGCAGATAGCGGCCCTCTTTCTTGAGACAGCTGAAAACGAAAAAGAGCACGCGAAGCTCTGGTTCAAGGAACTTGACGGAATCGGAGATACCGCCGCAAACCTCGGAGCCGCGGCTGCGGGCGAAAACTATGAGTGGACAGACATGTACGAAGGTTTTGCGAAAACAGCCGAAAAAGAAGGCTTCAAGGCTCTTGCCGCAAAGTTCCGCATGGTAGGTGCCATTGAAAAGCATCACGAAGAGCGCTACAGAGCGCTTCTTGAGAACGTAGAAACCGCAAAGGTTTTCGAAAAGAGCGAAGTCAAGGTCTGGAAGTGCAGAAACTGCGGCCACATCGTCGTAGGCACAAAGGCCCCGGAGATTTGCCCGGTATGCGCACATCCGCAGGCTTACTTCGAACTGAACGCTGAAAATTACTGAGGAATTTGAATGTACTGTACAAGGGCTGTTTCCGACGACATTTACTACATAGGCTCAAGCGACCGCAGGCTTGCTTTGTTCGAAAACGCGTATCCCATTCCAAGAGGGATTTCCTACAACTCATATCTTATCATGGACAGGAAGACAGTTCTTCTTGACACCGTTGACAGAGCAGTAGGGCAGGTGTTCTTTGAAAATCTGGAACATCTTCTGAACGGCAGAAAGCTGGATTACGTCATTGTGAACCATGTTGAGCCGGACCATGCAGCCACCTTGCAGGAACTTAAGCTGAGACATCCTGAAACGGAAGTTATTGCGACCCGGAAAGCTCTGGACATGTTAGCCCAGTTTTTTGACGGCGAAACAGCCATACCGTGCAGGGCCGTAAACGACGGAGACACCCTTGAAACAGGAAAACATTCATTTACATTCATCACGGCGCCTATGGTTCATTGGCCGGAGGTCATGGTCACCTACGACAAGACCTCAAAGGCCCTCTTCTCGGCTGATGCCTTCGGAACCTTCGGCGCTATGAGCGGCAACATTTTTGCCGACGAATTGAGTTTCGAGTCCGAATGGCTTGACGACGCCAGACGTTATTACACCAACATCGTCGGAAAGTACGGCGCGCAGGTCCAGAGCCTGCTGAAAAAGGCGGGAGCTCTGGAAATAGGTATGCTTTGCCCGCTTCACGGGCCCATTTGGCGTGAAAACATAGGCTGGTACATTGACAAATATGCCAAATGGTCCTCCTATCAAAGCGAAGACAGGGCTGTCATGATTGCCTGCGCATCCGTCTACGGAGACACCGCCAACGCCGCCGACATCCTAGCCACCGAACTTGCCCTGCGCGGCATCCGCAATATCGCGGTCTACGACGTCTCAACTGTTCACCCCTCGGTCATAGTCTCGGAAGCCTTCCGCTGCAGCCATCTGGTCTTCGCCTCCACAACCTACAACATGGGCATCTTCCCCAACATGGAAATAGCCCTGAACGACCTCAAGGCTCACAACCTTCAGAACCGCACCGTTGCCCTCATCGAAAACGGCTCCTGGGCGCCCGTCAGCGGCAAACTGATGCGCGAGCTCATCTCCTCCATGAAGAATATGACCATCCTTGAGCAGACCACAACCATCAAATCCAGTGTAAAGGCCTCCAATCTTGAAGAACTCCGTCTTCTGGCCGATTCCCTCTGCGCCGACTTAAGCTGAGCCTTATTCAACAATAGTTACTTCTCCAATTAACTTTTCATGCTCTTTTTGCCTTTTTGTCTTGCGCTGCTGTTTCTTCATGCAGCTTTTCATCGGAAAATTAAATTTTGGAAGCATTACCGATGCTATTACATCGGTTTTTTAATAAAAACAGCAGTTCCCGAGTATATGGAGGCATGAATAAAAAGCAAATACTGTTAATTCTTGAAAAACAGAGCAAAGAGCTGGCTGATTTGCTCGCGAAATTGGAAAAATCGCATATCAACAAGATTGAAGGACTCCTGGTATGCAGAAAGAAATCAGGAAAACCTCAATTTGAACGGCAAAATCCCGACCTGACTGAAACCTACCTTGGCGCGGATATGCATAAAACCATATCAGAGCTTGCGACCAAGCGCTATGCCTTGAAACTTAAACGTGCGGCGGAGAAGGAGAAGCGTCAGATAGAAAAATGTATAAGCGCTTTGAAAACATCTGTAAATGAAGACGGAGCGGACAGGGCAGACATTGATTTGGTTTATGAAACGCTGCCTGCGGAGATAAAGCCATATGTAGTCACAAGCCTTGCGACGGATGACGGCTATGCCAGAAAATGGCAGGAGCAGAAATATCTAAGCAAGGCACTGAAAGGGGATTACAAGTTTAAAACAAAACGCGGCGAAATTGTCAGATCAAAAAGTGAACTGATAATCGCGAATATGCTTGCAGATGCCGGCATACCTTACAGATATGAGCCCACTCATGCGCTTAGCGAGGAATATCTTGTCATACACAACCCCGATTTCATGATACTGAATAAAAGGACAAGAGAAGTTTTCATCTGGGAACACCTTGGGATGATGGACGACGAAGAATACAGAACAAACGCATTAAAGAAAATATCAGTTTATATGAGATTCGGTTATTTCTCAGGGAAAAACCTCATACTCACATTTGAAGACGGAAAATATCCGCTGAATACAGATGATATAGCTGCGCTGATAAAGGAACATTTAATGTAAAAACATGCTGTAAAGTGCTTCAATATTCCGATTCCACGGCGCCTGAAAGCACCTGAATAAGCTTTTCAAGAGGCATTCCTATGATGTTTGTGAGGCTTCCGTTTATTTCATCAATAAGCCTGTATCCGTTTTTCTGTATTTTATAGGCGCCGGCGGCACCACGCCATTCACCTGTGCCTATGTACCAGTCTATATCGGACTCTGAAAGTTCACGAAATTTCACTTGCGTGCGTTCGTGGACTATTATTATTTTTCCGTCTGCAGGTCTGTATACGGACATGCCGGAGTATACATCGTGCCAGCGACCCGAAAAACTTCTGAGCATTGATGCTGCGTCTTCATTGTCCTTTGGTTTCCCAATAAGCTTGCCGTCAAGGCATACAAGAGTGTCTATCGCCAGAGCAGGCATGTTTCGGTCAAAAAGCCCGCTTGCCGTATGGCTTTCCATTTTCTGCCTTGACAGTGTGGTTACAACAAGCCTGGGCTCAGAAAACCCGCAAATCTCGTTTATATCCTGAGGCCTCACCGTTACATTTATTCCTGCATTTTCAAGAACATATCTTCTGTTCGGAGACCCTGAAGCCAAAACCAGAGCAGGACAGATTTCCCTGAGTTTTACCCCCAGTTCGGAATCAATTTCCGGGTATTTATCCATAACCTCAAACTCCTTTATCAAATTCCTTTAGTTGTATATTCCCGCAGGTATTCCCGCAGGCTGCGCATCCGGGCAAAATCCAGCCGAAATCTCAGCGCTTATTTGAGTTGATTGTTGCTCTTATTCCAAATATTGACCAATAAATCAGATTTGAAACAAGTGTGGGTATCCAGATATAACGTATGTTCCATTTAAAGAAAATCATGATTAAAATGAGCATGGTTACTACAAGCCAGTAAATTATTACAAATATACTGAAGCCTTTTGGCTCTTCCTTTTTCACCATTTTGAAGTCTCCTTCTTTCAGAAGTTTGTCATAAGAAGCGTTTACGGTTCCCACAAAAACAAAACCATAAACCGCAATAGCTATTACCGCAAGTAGTATGCAGACTGCGATTATGTAGATAAAATCTGAAGAATCAAAGCCTACCGCTGTAAAAAGAGGGAAGACCGAAAGTATGCATAATACTGTTGAAATTATATTTGTCCTTGCGTACTTTTCCCTAAAATCGGCTTTTTTCTTTTTTACAAGACCCGTGACACCGTACTCCGTGTCAAAAGGTTCCTTCTCAAGAAAAGAATACTCCGAAGCATTAAAGGAGCATTTAAGAAAGAAAGATACCGCAATAGCGACAAAAACGGCCAAAAAACAAATTCCCATACCTGCTGCCGCGCTTCCGTTTATATTAACGTTTGTAAGCTCCGAAAGCCCCGAAAGCAGGATTAGCGGAATAGGGGAAATTATACACATCATTGAAGCCAGGGCGATTTTATGTGAAGCGTCGCTTCTTATTTCCATATAGGTTACAGCCTCTTCCATAGATACATGCCTGAGACCCGGTTCCGTTGTCTGCACCTGAGGGATAGATTCATCTTCCGAAATATCGTCTTTGAGAAGATAATCAGTAGAAACCGAGAAAATAGCGCTCATTTTTACGATTTTATCCATATCGGGTATAGACTGCCCGCTTTCCCATTTTGATACGGACTGTCTTGAAACGTCAAGTTGCTGGGCAAGTTCCTCCTGTGACCAGCCTGTCTTCTTTCTGAGATTTACGATTTTTTCTGCCAATATCATGTCAAACTCCTTACTCTTATCAAGTGAGTTCATGCTACGACTTAACGCAGTTGCGTTCAACAAAGCCGGTTTTGAAAAGTGTCAACCGGCGGTTGCAATCCTTGCAAGAACCGCGGGACTGCCGTCCGAAAAGTAAAGACCTGTATCAATAATGCTGTCCGTCCTGACCACGGGCATTGAAAGTACGTCTCCCTCATGGGCCGATTTTTTAAATATCACCGTTACGTCCTTAATTTCCATTTCTTCAAGTTCCTTCACGGAGAAAAGACCCAGCATTGCCCTGATATAGGCCGTGTTGTTCATGTGAAGCCCCATATCAATGTCCGAAGAACTGACAGTATATGTCTTTTTAACATTATCCATGTTCTTACAGACATTTATTCTTGGAAAGTCAGAAAATGAAAGCCTGTCTTCGCTAAGTTCCATACGGTCCGCGAACATATCGGAGATACAGGAAAGATTCCCATCCTTTATGTCAAGAATGGCCCACTGAGTAATGCCTTCGGCAATTATGCCGTTTTCATCGGAGAGTCTGTAGCATCTGTCGGAAAGAAACGAACCTACTTTGTATGGCCATGTTTCAGCCTTCATTACGGAATCCATAAAAGGCCTTCGGTTAAATTTTATACGGGTTTTTACGGTAAGCCAGAAAAGTCCTTTGTCCATCAGCGCAGTCTGTCCTGCGGAAAGCCTTTTTTCATGCTCGTTCGCAATATCCATAAATATTCTGAAAGTCTCATAGATTCCAAGCCTGCGTTGAAAATCGCAGTTGCTGGGAAGCACGGATATGTTTGTTATGAATTTGTTTAAGGTTTCCATGAGTTAATAATAATGCAAGTGTATTGTTTGTGTCAGCATTCTGCCCAGAAGACCGCGGTCTTTACCGCCTTCTTCCAGCCTGCTATAAGCTCACTGCGCGTTTCAGCATCAAGATTCATCTCAAACTTTCTGTCTATGCCCCAGTTTTTCTTAATATCTTCTTTACTTTCCCAGTAGCCTGTCGCAAGGCCCGCAAGATAGGCCGCTCCAAGGGCGGTAGTCTCAATGCATTTTGGCCTGACTACTTCAGACGCGAGTATATTGCTCTGGAACTGCATCAGGAAGTCATTGGCGCTGGCGCCGCCATCAACCCGAAGGCTGGTGATTTTAATGCCTGAATCCGTTTCCATGGCCCTGGCAATGTCGTATGACTGGTAGGCCAGAGATTCAAGCGTGGCGCGTATGAAGTGGGCTCTGCTGCATCCGCGCGTAAGACCCACAACTATTCCGCGGGCTTCCTGCTTCCAGTACGGTGCTCCCAACCCGGTAAAGGCAGGTACAACATAGCATCCTTCCGTATCTGAAACCCTGTCCGCCCATTCCTGGCTTTCGGGGGCGTTTTCTATGATAGCCATCTGGTCCCTGAGCCACTGTATCGCGGCTCCCGCAACAAAAACACTGCCTTCAAGTGCATATTCCACATGGTCTTTGTAACCTACGGCTATTGTTGTAACAAGCCCGCTCTTTGACTTGACAGGTTTTGTGCCGGTATTCATCAGCATGAAGCAGCCTGTGCCGTAAGTATTTTTCATGTCGCCTTCGTCAAAACAGCACTGGCCGAACAGGGCGCACTGCTGGTCTCCCGCTGCGCCCGCGATAGGAATTTCACCCCCGTAAAGCTCAAAGTCCGTCTTGCCGTAGATACAGCTTGAAGGCTTGACTTCTGGCAGAATACGCTTCGGCACGTTCAATATTTTCAGAAGTTCGTCATCCCACTCAAGGGTGTGTATGTTAAAAAGCATAGTTCTGCTTGCGTTTGTATAGTCGGTAATGTGAACCCGGCCGTTCGTGAGACGCCAGATAAGCCAGGTTTCTATTGTTCCGAAAAGAATTTCGCCGTTTTCTGCCCTTTTTCTTGCGCCGGGAACGTTGTCCAGTATCCACTTTATCTTGGAGCCCGAGAAATAGGCATCAGGCACAAGCCCTGTCTTTGCCTGAATCATATCCGAATATCCGTCGGAAACAAGATTGTCTATTATGGGCGCCGTTCTTCTGCACTGCCAGACAATGGCGTTTGCTATCTGGCGTCCTGTTCTTCGGTCCCACAGAACCGTTGTTTCACGCTGGTTCGTTATCCCTATGGAATCTATATCGTGCGCCTGAACACCCAGCTTCCTCATCGCAGCCCGTGAAACCTCAAGAGTTGTGTCCCAGATTTCCTCCGCGTCATGCTCTACCCAGCCCGGTTTGGGGAATATCTGCGTGAACTCCTTCTGGGCGACACTGCATATTTTTCCTCTGCGGTCAAAAAGGATGCACCTTGAGCTTGTTGTACCCTGGTCCAACGCCATTATGTACTTCATATGAACCTCCAAGATTCCACGCCCCTGATTCTCCGGCAAAAGAGCGCGTCACAGACCAATAATTCTGTCCTTAATTTATAAGACGGCAAAATCGTTTGTTTAATAAACCTGATGTCTATTTACCTGATGTCTATTTAAAAGTTTAGAGCCACATTTTTGTTCGGTCAAGGAAAAAATCTGTCAGAAAAATGAGTTTTTATGATTGTTTCTATATAAAACATTCAGAAAAGTTCAAATAAAGTTGACAGCTCACCTCAATTGTCATAAACTGAAAAAGACTTGGGCAAACAGGGAGAGGGCACAGCATGCTTCCAATGGAAAGACAACAGAAAATTTCGGAAATACTTTCGGAGAACGGGATAGTGCAGGTTTCAAGACTTGCTTCCGAATTTGATGTCTCAGAGCTTACCATACGCCGAGACCTTGACCAGATGGCGGGAAACGGTCTTTTAAAGCGCACCCACGGAGGGGCTACGGTACTGAGGAACATGAACGCGGAGCCTCATTATCTTCAGAAGGCCGCCATGTTCTCAGAGGAAAAACGCCGTATTGCCCAGAAGGCGGCGGAGCTTGTTGAAGATGATGACATTGTGATGGTCAACAGCGGAACCACAGCATCCGCAGTACTTAAAGCGCTTCTGGACAGCGGACGCAGCCTTACTATAATAACAAACAACATTGATGTCCTGATTCATCCTGATACCACAGGAAAATGCACTATAATACTTACAGGGGGTGTTTATAGAAGCAGATCCAGAGCTCTTTCAGGCTCTTTGTCCACAGCCCATCTTGAAGGCATGTTCGCCAACAAAGCCTTTATCGGGGTGGACGGAATATCAGAAGACGCCGGGCTGACCACACCTATATATGAAGAGAGCGTAGTCAGCAGAATGATGCTCAGACATACGTCGGGAAAGGCGTTTGTTGTGGCCACACATAACAAAATAGGAGTTGTGAGCAATTATCAGATTGGCAGGACCGACGAGATATTCGGAATAATTACAGACGAAGAAGGCGCGGAGTATTTCCGCACCGACAGCAGCGTAAAGGCTGAAATAATTGAGGCGTAAGCCTACGGAGGATTAATATGGAGATTGATATGGAGAGTAATATGGAAACAAGACCCTATATACCGTGGAAGATGGTAAATGACTTCATGGTTGATGTATTCGAAAAATTCGGAGTCCCAAGAAAAGACGCGGAAATCTGTACGGATGTCCTTCTTGAGTCGGACAGGAGAGGCATAGAGAGCCACGGCTGCAACCGCTTCAAGCCCATTTACCTTGACCGCATAAAAAACGGAACCCTTCTTCCCGTGACCAAAATAGACATAGTGAAGGAAACTCCCACTACGGTCGTAATGGACGCAAACAACGGCATGGGTATGGTTGCTTCCTATGAAATGATGAAAATGCTCATTGAAAAGGCCAAAAAGTACGGAATGTCCGGCGGAACCGTCTATAACTCCACCCACTACGGCATTGCCGGTTACTGGACCACCATGGCTGAAAAGGCCGGTATGATAGGTATTTCAGGAACAAACGCAAGACCTTCCGTTGCTCCGACCTGGGGCGTAGAGCCTATGATGGGCACCAACCCGCTTACTTTCACAATGCCTACGGACGAGGATTTCCCGTTCAACTTTGACTGTGCCACCTCTACCATCCAGAACGGAAAAATCGAGTTCTACGAGAGAAGCGGACAGCCTACTCCCGCGGGCCTTGTAGTAAACCGCCGGGGAGAGACCATGACGGAGTCGGGAAAAATCCTGAAGGACATGAGAGCCGGACAGGCGGCGCTTTGTCCGCTTGGAGGCCTTGGAGAGGCAACAGGCGGCTACAAGGGCTACGGTTTTACAGCAATAGTTGAAATTCTTTCAGCCGCGCTTGCAGGCGGTCCCTACATGAAGGAACTCAACGGGAAGGACAAGGACGGAAAGCCCAGAATGTACAGGCTTGGGCATTTCTTCTTTGTTATCAATCCCGAATTCTTCATGGGGCTTGATACATTCAAAAAAACAGCCGGAGGCATATGCCGCGACCTCAGGGCCTCGGCCAAAGCACCCGGGGCTGAGAGAATCTACACGGCAGGCGAAAAGGAACACCTCGCGTGGCTTGAAAGGCAGGACAAGGGCGTACCTGTAGGAGAGGCCATTCAGAAGGAATT
Source organism: Sphaerochaeta sp. (assembly GCA_052170315.1). Lineage (GTDB taxonomy): Bacteria > Spirochaetota > Spirochaetia > Sphaerochaetales > Sphaerochaetaceae > UBA9732. Next base: position 16,989 of record JBQNAT010000006.1, on the reverse strand, counting down.
CATTGTTCTTCGGGACGAGTTCAAGCTGGACTACAAATTTCCGTTTGAAAAATAATCCCAGATACGGAAACAACATGGGGGAAGGCAGTACGCTTTCCCCTTATTTTTTTCTGAAATTCATATTGACAACTATTTTTTCACACCTTAATATAGTGTCTGTATTCCTTCAAATACACTACATTTTGTGTTTAGCACAGGTGCTTACGCTTAAAAGGGAAGTGCGGTAAAATCCTCCACGGTCCCGCCGCTGCAGTGCAGAGAAAATGAAATAAACCGCTGAATCATCAGGATTTGGGAAGGTTCATTTTCGGTGAAGCACAAGTCAGAAGACCTGCCTGAGCTTTTAACGCTGCCACGGAGTATGGCACAGGCGTGAGGATAGAAACCCTATGCAGGGCACCCGTCCGGCAGTAATGTTATTACTGACTGCCTCCCAAGACTTCCTGGCTACATGGGAGGTCCTATGTATCAGGTCATCAAGAGAACAGGCGAGACTGTCGATTTCAACATAAAGAAAATCGAAAACGCAATAGTACGCGCTTTTGTCGCTACTAACAAGAACTACAACGAAGATATCATACAGATGTTGGCGCTGAGGGCAAGCTCGCGTTTTTCCGACAAGGTTAAGGACAATAAGGTGTCCATTGAAGATATCCAGGACAGCGTTGAAAGCACTCTTGCCCAGGCCGGTTACGAAGATGTTTCCAAAGCTTACATACTTTACAGAGTTCAGCACGAAAAAGTCAGGCAGGCCGGAAAAACCCTTGTGGATTACAAAAAGCTGATTGACAGCTACCTTGGCGCCAATGACTGGAGAGTCAAGGAAAACAGCACCGTAAACTACTCAATCGGCGGTCTTATTCTGTCCAACAGCGGAGCCGTTACCGCCAACTACTGGCTTTCCGAAATTTATGACAGCGAAATAAGCGATGCCCACAGGAATGCGGAGCTGCATCTTCACGACCTTTCAATGCTTTCAGGTTACTGTGCAGGCTGGAGTCTTAAACAGCTCATCCGTGAGGGTCTTGGCGGAGTTGACGGGAAAATATCCTCATCGCCCGCGAAGCACCTTTCAACCCTGTGCAACCAGATGGTTAACTTCATAGGCATCATGCAGAACGAATGGGCCGGCGCGCAGGCCTTTTCCAGCTTTGACACATATCTGTCGGCTTTCGTAAAGGCGGACAACCTCTCTTTCCGTGAGGTCAAACAGTGCATCGAATCCTTCGTTTTCGGTGTCAACACACCTTCCAGATGGGGCACTCAGGCACCGTTTTCGAACATCACACTTGACTGGACCGTCCCCGAAGACCTTAAAAACCTCCCCGCAATCATCGGCGGAAAGGACATGGACTTCACCTATGGCGACTGCAAGGCCGAAATGGACATGGTCAACAAAGCCTTCCTTGAAATAATGATTGACGGCGACGCCAATGGCCGAGGCTTCCAGTATCCGATTCCCACATACTCGCTCACAAAGGATTTCGACTGGTCCGATACTGAAAACAACAGGCTTCTTTTCGAAATGACAAGCAAGTACGGGACTCCTTACTTCTCAAATTACATCGGCAATACAGACATGCAGCCGTCTGATGTAAGGTCCATGTGCTGTAGACTCAGACTTGACCTCAGAGAACTCAGAAAGAAGAGCGGCGGCTTCTTCGGAAGCGGAGAGTCCACAGGTTCCATAGGCGTAGTTACGCTGAACCTGCCAAGACTCGCATACCTCGCGTCGGATGAAAAGGATTTCTACAACCGTCTTGACCACCTTATGGACATAGCCGCAAGAAGTCTTAAAACCAAGAGAGAAGTCGTCACACGCTACCTTGAAAACGGTCTTTATCCATACACAAAGCGCTATCTTGGCACATTCGGCAATCATTTCTCGACCATAGGCCTTGTTGGCATGAACGAGGTATGCCTTAATGCGAAGTGGCTGAAAAAAGACCTCACAAACCCCAAAAGCCAGAAGTTCGCGGGGCAGGTCCTTGACCACATGAGGGAAAAGCTTTCCGACTATCAGGTCAAGTACGGTGACCTTTACAACCTTGAAGCCACTCCGGCCGAGTCCACTGCCTATCGTCTTGCGAAGCACGATAAGGAGCGCTATCCGGGTATCGTAACCTCGGGAACGGAAGAGTCTCCTTACTATACAAACTCTTCAAACCTTCCCGTAAGCTTCACGGATGATATTTTCGAGGCCATGGACATCCAAGATCCTCTTCAGGTCAAGTACACTTCCGGCACAGTTTTCCACGTTTTCCTGGGTCAGAAGGTTTCCGACTGGAAAGCGACAAGAACCCTTGTAAAGAAGATAGCCGAAAGTCACAAACTCCCTTATTACACAATTTCCCCCACATATTCGGTATGCCAGTATCACGGCTACATTGAGGGCGAACAGTGGGAATGCCCCATATGCCACAGGAAGACGGAAGTATATTCACGCATAACCGGCTACTACAGGCCAGTCCAGAACTGGAACACGGGAAAGACACAGGAATTTAAGGAAAGAAAAGAGTACAAGCCTGAAATCAGGGCTTCTCAGCCGCTTCTTTTCACAACAAAGACCTGTCCGAACTGCCCTTCCGCAAAAGCTCATCTGACTAAGACGGGTATTGAATTCAAAGCAGTCGATGCCATGGAAAATCCGGCTCTTGCGCAGAAGTACGGAGTAATGGCAGTGCCAACGCTTGTTACAGACCCTGCCGACACTTCTTCCGCAATCAGCGGAGTAAGCCGGATTATGGATTGGGCTAATTCTAACAGAATGAGGGCCTGATAGGCTTGATAACATGACCTTCAGCGGGTTTTTAAAAACTGACCTGGTAAACTATCCCGGCCTTATTGCATCCGCGGTTTTCACCCGCGGGTGCAATTTCCGCTGTCCCTACTGCCACAACCCTCAGTTTATTGATTTAAACGGAGCGGGAGAAAACTACTCGGAAGAAGAAGTCCTTTCCTATCTTGAAAAGAGAAGAAGCCTGCTCGACGCCTTGGTTATTTCAGGCGGTGAGCCCACTCTGCATACTGATTTACATGATTTTATTCGCAAGGTAAAAACCCTTGGGCTTAAAGTAAAGCTTGATACCAACGGCAGCAGACCGGAAGTCCTCAAAACACTTCTTGATGACGGGCTTTTGGATTATGTTGCTATGGATGTAAAGACATCACCTGAGAAATATAGGTATGTAGGGTTTTCCGATTTTACTCTTATTGAGAAATCCATGTTGCTTCTTAAAGCTTCCGAAATCGGATATGAATTCAGGACAACATGTCCGAAAGGTATTATAGAGTTCGAAGACCTTGAAAAACTTTCACTTATTATAGGAAAAGGACCAAAGTGGTTTCTGCAGCCTTTCAATCCTTCAAAGACGCTTGACCCTTCATATGCAGACGTCGGTTCCAATTCGGCTGAAGAACTTAATGCCATGATAGCCGGGCTTGGAAGAGAAAATACTTTTGTCCGATGAGAAGCCTTTGTTCGCGTTAGTTCGCATTGCAAAAAGCACTTTTGTCTATTAGTATGCTCTTTGTAAATGGACACTTTTAAGCATAATAATTCTGAGCGAAAACTTTTTATTTTTGATGTAGGTGGAGTAGTTATCTATGACACTCCGTTTATCAATGATTTCTGCAAACATTACAGTCTTGACTATGACAGAGTGTTTGCGGACTGGAAAAACTATTCCACGCCGCTTCATGAAGGCTTCATGCCTGCGCAGTGTTTATACCGTATGTATGAGGTAAAATACAATATAGACTTAAGCGGAAATCCGTTTCTTCTTACATATTATCATCCTGAGGAAAACCTTGCTGTAAAGGCTTTTATAAGACAGCTCAGGGCTAATGGACACAGAGTTGTTGCGGGTTCAAATACCTTTGAAAGCCATTGGAATTATCTGAAGAATATGAATCCAAGCCCAATAGACGGGTTTGACGTTCTTTATGCATCCCATGAAATGCACATGCAAAAGCCTGATACAGTTTTCTTTGAGTACATAGTGAAAAAAGAAGGCTTTGACATCCATGATACTTTTTTCTTTGACGACACACTTGCCAATGTTGAAGCCGCATGCAATCTGGGCATAAACGACTTTAATTACAGGCTTAACAATGCCGAACTTGAAAAGTTTCTGGGACCGTATATCAAATAAGGCTACTGTTGCTGCAGAACATTAATTTTTAATTATATCACATGATATATATCCTAATTAAGAATAATAGAGATTGCCTTGATTTTGCCTTGATTTTGTAATACGCGATTTGTGTGCTATAAATCTTGAAAAAATTTAAATTTGCGGCACATCAGCAGATGAACCGGCACTGATTTTATTTGTCTAATGTATTATAGTATGAACGAAATAACATTTTTTATACGGAGGTCTAAATGACAAACAAAATCATATCGACAAAAAACGCCCCTGCGGCGGTTGGTCCTTACTCACAGGCAATTTCGGCCGGTGATTTCATCTTTGTTTCCGGACAGCTTCCAATTGACCCTTCAACAGGCGTTTTCCCGTCAGATGACGTTAAAGTCCTTACAAAGCGGTCAATGGACAACATTTGCGCCATACTCCATGAAGCAGGTTCTTCAATGGATAAAATCGTTAAGACTACAGTTTATCTTAAAAGCCTTGGTGATTTTGCGGCAATGAACGAAGTTTACGCTTCTTATTTTAAAGACGTTTTCCCCGCAAGGTCATGTTTTGAAGTTGCGGCTCTTCCAAAGGGAGCCAAAATCGAGATAGAGGCTATTGCGTCCAGGTAAGCTTTAATTGAACATCCTCCAGCTTTTGTGCTATCCTCATACTGCTTCGCGGGGGTGGTGGAACTGGCAGACACGTAGGATTTAGGTTCCTATTCGCAAGAGTGAGGGTTCAAGTCCCTTTCCCCGCAGAATGTCTGCTGTAGCAAACGGTATCCGTCTTATGCCGGATGCCGTTTTTGATTTTGATGCTATTTATTATAAAACTTATTATAAAATCGGGTAAACACAAAATGGCCAGGCAGAATATTTTTGGCAACGAAACATTTTTTGACGAATACAAAAAATAAGATACGAAGTAGCCAACGCGAATAATTTATTTGAGATTCCGGCTCTTTATTCTCTTCTCTCTGGCGTTTCATTGTGTGGAAGACTACAGAGAGATTGTAAAGAATACTTACAAACTGCTTTCCAGCTGTGGAATCTTTATTTTTTCACAGGAACATCCTTTTGTAACTGTCATTGCGGCGGCAGCAGATGGACAAGAGATGAAAATGGAAGCAAAGTACACTTGAATCTTGCCTATTACTGCATTGAAGGAGAAAGAACGCCCTCATGGTTTGTCGACAATATAGAAAAGTATCACAGAACCTTTTCTACAATTATAAATATGCTGATAGAACCGATATCCGATAATGAACTTCTTGAAAAATACCCGCAATTTAAAGACCCGCTTCATAAGCCGGATTTTCTGCTGGTAAAGGCAAGGAAAGCTTTTTAAATAAATCTGTTCGGCTTTTATTTTTGCCGGACAGCAGACCCGAAGGAAATTTATTTTGTCTGTTGGTATTGCTTAAGAATTCAAAAAATGTTATACATTATTCCGCGTCGGGCGGATAGCTCAGCCGGTAGAGCAACAGACTCTTAATCTGTGGGTCCAGGGTTCGATCCCCTGTCCGCTCAAGACAACAAATCCTTCTGGTAACTGAAGTTGCCGGAAGGACTTTTTTTGCCCGGATTCCCCCAAAAATGTATGGAGCTTGCGAAAATAGTTTGCAGTACTGAATTTACCTTTGCTTCTCGAACCCAACTTTCGATAAAGGAAAGAGCCTATGTTCTTTAGGCGTTGTCATGGACGTTGCCAGGCAGATTGTGAATCTGTAAAGGGATTCAGACATGAAAATGTTGTTTACTTTTTAATCAGATTGGTTTATTTTTAAACCACATTGGTGGAAATATAAAATGAATATCTATTTTGAGCTGATGAAACATCCTGCCTTCTCTGTAAATGACCTTTCAGAGTATTACAGCAACCACGAGTCCGCACGTACAGCCGTAAAGGCTCTTGTGAAAAAAGGTCTGGCGACCAAGATACGGAGCAATCTGTATACATGCATAAGCGGGGAAACAAACGCACCTGTTGCCAACCGCTTCCAGATAGCAAGCAGTATTACACCGACTTCCTGTGTCTCGCATCACACGGCATTCGAATACTACGGAGTCATGAATCAGGTCTATTATGATGTCTATGTATCTTCTCTGACATCCTTCCGCGATTTCACATTTGACGGATATACATATCACTACATCAGGACAGATGTTACTGATGAAATAGAGACACCTGAATACAGCGGCGGAATCCGGGTTACATCACTTGAGCGGACTGTCGTGGACAGCATAAAGAGCATGGACAAGATATCGGGAACGGATGAACTGATTGAGATTCTTGAGATTTGTCCAAAGCTTGATGAAGACAGGCTGAAGAAATACATAGCCCTCTATGACAACCGATTCCTTTGGCAGAAAACAGGATTCTTACTGTCGTTGTTCAAAGAGCGTCTTGGAATTTCCGATGCTTTTCTGGACATCTGCAAGCTGCAATCAGGCAAGAGTCATCGCTATATCTCCTCAGATATTCACAACGGAAAGTACGATTCGGATTGGCAGCTGGTGGTATCGGAAAAGACATTCGACTACAAAACGCGAGGTGCCGATGAGAAAGTTTGATAAAGGCGAGCTTGGCAGAATTGCAAGACAATACGGATTTGTGCGAGATACATTCGAAAAGGTGATTCGTCTGACTGACATTCTCAGATTCATCAACAGGAATGACTATTTGAATGAACACTTGGTGCTCAAAGGCGGAACGGCAATCAATCTGGCAATTCTTAATCTGCCAAGGCTTTCCGTAGATATGGATTTGGACTATACACCGAATGATTCCAGGAATACCATGCTTGCAAACAGAGAGCGAATCACCTTTGCCCTAAAAGAGTATATGGAGAACGAGGGATATCTTCTCTCTTCAGAAACAAGATCAAGATTCAGCTTGGATTCATTTGTTTTCAAGTACAACAACTTTGGTGGGAACCCGGATTTAATCAAGATTGAAATCAACTATTCTCTGCGAACGCATGTCCTGAATCCGGTTACAAAGAAAGTACTACCTGAAATCTTTGACAACGGAGAAGACATCAGGATATTAAACCCTATGGAAATATTTGCTGCCAAGGCAAATGCCCTCATGAGCAGAGCTGCCGTGAGAGATTTGTATGACTTCGGGAATCTGATTAAGTTTGAGTTGTTTAAGGACTCCAAAGATATGTTCAGAAAATGCATAGTCTTCTATGCAACAATCTCCGCTCCTCTGAATGAAATCAACATCAACTTTGATACTTCCGCGATTGACCGGATTTCTTTCCATGATATAAAACGTGCTCTATTTCCGGTAATCAGGGACACCGCTAATTTTGATTTGAAAGGAAGGCAGGAAGAAGCCAAGGCTTATCTGTCAAATCTCATGATTCTGACAGAGTCGGAAAAAGAATACATGCGCCGTTTTGTTTCCGGGGAATACAAACCGGAGCTTTTATTCGATAATCCTCTTATATTGGAAAACATCGGTAATCATCCCATGCCCGAGTGGAAGCGACTGAATATGAGATGATACTCCTTAGTGAAAGAAACCAACAATTTCACTTATTCCAAGTTTGTCCGCTTTCTGCTATGTTTTCCTTTAGACGGGAAGGATAAATGGACAGACCTGGAAGACGAAATAATCTCAAAACACTCATTACTCTTGCGGTTCCCGTAATCATTGAACAGATTCTTACGACACTCCTGCAATACGTTGATACGGCAATGGTAGGGCGCATGGGAGCAGAGGCAACAGCTTCCGTAAGCCTTACAACCACAGTTAACTGGCTTATCGGAAATGTGTTTTTTGCAATAGGAATAGCCGTAGTTGCCATAATTGCGGCGGCCTACGGAGCCATGGATTATGAAAAGATAAAGAAGGTTTCGTCACAGGTCACACTTTATGTAATTGTTTCAGGTCTTATTGTAGGAGGCCTGTCCGTTGGGCTGAGTCCGTTCATACCTGTATGGATGCAGGCAGATGTTTCAATCCGTAATCAGGCATCGGTCTATTTCTGTATAATCTCAATCCCAATAGTATTCAGGGCGGCAACGATAATATGCGGCAGTGCGCTTAGAGCTGTCAAGGATACAAAGACGCCCATGTACATAAACCTTGCGGCGAACCTTCTTAACGTAGTGCTTAACTATCTTCTAATTTACACCGCGGGACTGGGCGTTACGGGAGCCGCTATCGCAACCGCAGTTTCCTCCGTTGTATCAGGAAGCGCAATGCTCATTGTCATGCGGAGAAAACCTTTTCTCAGAGCAAAATTCAGAGAATACGGTTTTGACCGCGATGTCTATCATGAGACGGTAAAAATAGGTCTGCCTGCAATGGCTACAAGCGTGACAAGCTGCTTCGGGCATACTGTTTTCGCCTCGCTTGTTTCATCTATGGGAACTACAGTCTTTGCCGCTCACTCCATAGCCCTTTCCGCAGAAACAATGTTCTATCTACCCGGTTTTGGCCTTAGAAGCGCCACATCTACGCTTATTGGGATATCGGTAGGGGAGGATGACTATGAAAAATTCAGGGTCATTGAAAAGCAGTCAACAATACTCACGGTTCTCATGATGGCCTTTACCGGATTCCTGCTCTACCTCTTCGCCGCGCCTATGATGAAGATTTTCACCCCCGATGCCAATGTCATAAGCCAGGGCTCAAGGGTTCTTAGGCTGATAGCGGTCTCGGAGCCGCTTTTCGGTCTGATGATAGTCTCCGAAGGCATCTACTACGGCCTTGGTCAGACCAGGATAACTTTCATTGTCGAGGCCATAGGCTCCTGGTGCATACGCATACTTTTCACTGTGCTTTGCGTTAAAGTCTTCCGAACCTCTCTGTTCGAGGTCTGGATCTGCATGTTTGCGGACAATGCATTCAGAGCCCTTGCAATGGCTATTCCTCTGTATTCGGGGAGAGACAGAATTTATTTCCGAAAAAGAAGAATGGATATTTAGTTCGCTTTTATTCTGTTTTCTGCTCTTTTTTGGGGAACTTTATTTCATAAAAGAGCTGCTCCAGCTCAAGCCCTATGTTTATGTTGTGAACTACAGGCATTGAACCGTCTGCCGTTGGCATGGGCTTAAGCGTAACGGGCGAGAAGTTCAGAATTCCCTTTATATTGCACTCAAGGATATGAGAGTATGTATCCTTTGCCGCTGACTCCGGTACTGATATTATGGCCGCGCTGATGTTATTTTCAGATACGAAGGTATTGAGCTTTGAAATAGGGTAGACCGGTATAAGTGTGTCTTTGTTCTGGACTACTGACATGTTGTTGTCAAAACCTGCAAGGATGTTGATGCCGTCGGTTTCAAAGCCGGTGTAGTGCATTAGCGCCATTCCAATACGTCCGCATCCTATGACAACAACGTTTTCAGGCTCTCCCTTTCCAAGTATCTCTCCAAGGATGTTTGCGAGTTCAATGATGTTGTAGCCGCCTCTTTTCTGTCCGTATATCTTAATCTGGGAAAAGTCTTTACGGACAATGGCCGCCGAGACGCCTGCGGCATCGGCAAGGTTGTGGGCAAAGACCCTTTCAAGTCCTATGGTTCTGAGTTTGCTGAGAGCTCTGTAGTATCTTGTGATTCTTATCAGCATTTCACTGTTCATATTACCGCCTTTTCAGTTTTTCACATGCAACTGAACTCGTTTTAAAATATGTGATGATTGTAATATTTATTAAAATTTTTTTCAAATACAAATCACTGATGTGCAGAATTGATTTTGCTTTTTGAGCTTTTTTGCGTTTTGAAGTTAGTTTTTCACATACGTGTCAGATATTCAATATATTATCGGTTTCGATAACCTTAAATCGGCCCGGCCAACCCATGTATGCCTCAGTGGACCGGCTTTGATACAAACCACATATCGCCCGGTGTGTTACGTTACGCATCGGCCTTTGGGAGATCTTTCCCATGAAGACCACCGCCGGTGATGGAATCACTCATGTCGAAGCCCAGTTTCCTGTTTGTCACTCCACAGTCCACATCGGGCCCGCCGATCCAGTCTCCGAGGGGATTGATCTCTGAGTAGGGATAGAACGTTGAGACTATAGGTGTAACCGTTCTGGACTCCTGGGGTCTGTTATTCATCTGCCAGTATTCTCCAACTCGCTTCCTTTCAGAACGGAAGATTTGAATCATCAAATATGGGTTCATCCTTCATGAATGTGTCAATGACTGATTTTATGGAGTTGTCAATCTTCGGATGTTTCAAGTTTTCCTCTTAGTTGAAACTTTTTAGATAAAACTTAACAAAAATTGAGCAAAATGTTAATAATGACGATACTTACAAAAAGTATTGGAATAATTTCCAATCTTCTTCATTCAGATATATAAATTCTATGTTATCATTTTCCCTATGAACAAACAGTATACATCCGCTTATGTCACCAATATGCTTGGTTATTCAAGATCAATGAGTCTTCTTGTATGTCAAAAGAAGAATTTGCCACGAGTCGGCAAACAATACGTTCTCGGAGAAGAGGAGACAGCCACAATAAAGAGTTCGCTTGGACATAAACCGACAGGTAGACCTAAGAAGGGGGCGATGTGATGTCAACAAAGTTCATCACCAATAACGAAACAGAATTATCTACTACAGTCACTAATCTTATCCATCAGTCCAAAGCTCTGAACTTTCTGGTCGGTTTTTTCTTCTTTTCAGGATTCGGCCAGATTTACAAAGAAGTGAACGATATTCCATTGCGAATCCTTGTAGGAATGGATGCTGATGTTGATGTATCTAATAGGATTCGAGAGTATTTGACATATTTCCCAGAAAACCAGGAAATGGAGTCAAAAGTCGTTCTCCAAAAGAGATGGTTTGATCAGGTTGTCAATGTTGTTGGAAAAACCGATGCAATTGATACGGCTGAAACGCAAGAGGCTTTCCGAGTTTTTAAACAGAAGCTTCTTAATGGCACGCTGGAAGTAAGAAAAACATTGGAACCAAACCATTCAAAGATGTATTTGTTCTGTTCTGCTACTGCTGATGTCGTTTCCGGAGAGGAAACCGGAAAGGTAATCGTCGGATCAAGTAATTTCTCTGTTCAGGGCTTTAAAGCAAGGAATGAAGTTAATGTGTATCTTCAGGATGACCATGATTATCAGGAAGCCAGAAAGATATTCGATACTTTATGGGAATCTTCCGTGATTCTTGTTGATGGAAGCAACAAGGATGAATTTCTTGGTTTGATTCAGAAGAAGACATGGTTGGATAGCGTTCCATCTCCATACCTTGTTTATCTAAAGGTGTTGTATGAGCTCTTCTCGGTCAATACAGACGAGAGAATCCTAACACCGAAAGAAATAACCCGTGATAGCATCACTGAGTTCTTTGATGTTTCGTATCAGACGGATGCAATTCTTGAAGGAATCTCAAAAGTCAGAAAACATTCCGGTTGTATCATTGCGGATGTTGTCGGTCTTGGAAAGAGTATCATCGCATCTGCGATTGCAGCCAATCTGGAGCGATTCGGTGATGTCAAAAGGACACTGATCATCTGTCCACCACATCTGAAATCAGAATGGGAGACGTATGCTCAAAGCTTTTACTTGAGGGGTTCTGTCATCTATACTCCAGGTTTCATTGAGCAGGCGACCCATGACTTCGGAGATTCGAAAGACCTTCTAATCATAATCGATGAGGCTCACCGCTATAGAAATGAGGATACCCAAGATTATGCAAATCTGCATGAGCTTTGTGCCGGAAACAAGGTCCTGCTTTTGTCGGCGACACCTTTCAACAACAAACCTGAAGACATCTTCTCTTTAATAAAATTGTTCCAAATACCCACTCATTCGACAATACAGACTGTAAACGACCTTGCGAGGCAGATGGCTTACCTGATTGCCAAATACAAGGAACTGAAGAAGGTAAGAAGATCAAATGACATTGATGATAAGGAGTTCGAAGATAGGGCAAATGAGATTGCAATGGGAATCAGAGATATTCTGGATCCTGTTGTCATAAGAAGGACTAGAGTAGATCTATTGAAGATAAACAAATACAGAGAAGATTTGGAGGCACAGAAAATATCCTTTGCAAAGGTTGTTCCTCCAATTTCGGAGACATATGATCTTGGAACTCTCTCAGATTTGTATGTGAATACCCTTGAGATGTTGGAACCCACAGGGACAAATAAGGGTTTCATCGGAGCAAGATACCAACCTCTCTCTTACCTGAAAGGCAATGAAACGGTAATCAAGAAGTATGAAAGGATGTTCGACATGAATAACTTCAAGATTAGCCAAAGGAACGTTGCCTCTTTCATGCGACAGTTGCTCGTCTTTAGGTTTGAGAGTTCAAAGTTTGCATTTATTCAGAGTTTGACTAATATCCTAAAATCCATGAAAGACCTTAAACGATGGTACGAAGAATACCGTGTGATTCCATTGAACGACAAAGGAAAGATGCTTGACCTCAACAAGCTCGATGATCTTAGTGATGATTTTGACGGATCATTGTTCGGTTTTGAGGACTATTTGCAAAACACTTTCTCAGAAGAGAAGGATAAAGGACTGAAGATTATTGACGTGTGGGATTTGACACCTCAATTTATTACTGATCTAAATGACGACATAAAACTCTTCGAGGACTATCTTGCCAAATGGAATGAGGTCGCTGAAGACCCGAAACTGGATAGCATTTGTGATGCAGTAAAGAATTCATTGATAAAGTATCCAAGGAGGAAGATTGTCATCTTCACACAGTTTTCGGACACATCAGACTATCTTGGCAGTGAAATGCAGAAGCGCGGAATCCGCGTGATTACATATACTGGCAAGCAAACCGGTTCAACCCGGAGAGAAACCATCCGGGCTAATTTTGATGCAGGACGAGCAAAGGCCAATCAGTGTGATGATTATGATGTTCTGGTTGGAACCGATGCAATCTCCGAAGGTATAAGCTTGCATAGGGCAGGAACGATATACAACTATGATATACCGTACAATCCCACCCGGGTGATACAACGTGTTGGGAGAATAAACCGAATGAACAAGAAGGTTTTCGACAAATTGTATATCTACAACTTCTTCCCGACCACCACAGGAGAGTCAATAAGCCATACTTCAGAAATCAGTACTTTCAAGATGAAGCTTATTCAGGCCATTCTCGGTTCTGACACAAAGATATTGACAGAGGATGAAACGGTTGGTGGCTATCTCTCGAGACAATTCACGGAAGAGTCCAGCAAAGAGGATTCTGTGTCATGGGATGTGGAATACAGAAATGAATTGGATGGAGTGGAGAAGAACCACCCGGAAATCCTGAAAGCCGCAATTGAGCTACCTCAACGTATTCGCGTTGCAAGAAAGGGGGTTGCTGTACCTGCCGAGAGAGATGATGATTCAGATGATTGTCATATTCTGGAACATGGTGTTCTTCTTTTCACCAGGCGAGGCGACTCCTTCAGATTCTCATCTGACAACGAGGATGCAAATGTTCTTCCTCCACAGCAGGCGCTGGCAATCTTTAGGACTACAAAGGAGGAGGAGGGCTTTGAGACTTCGGATTCTTTTTGGGAAAGCTATGAGGCTGCGAAAGCTGCAAGCGGGCTGGTTAAGCATAGTGCTGCGAAAAGCAAGAATCTACAGAAGGCGAATGCAGTTTTGAAGCTGATTAAAGACAGGATGAAAAAGCTTGGTCGCACTGTTGATTATGACTATGTTGATTCTGTCTCAAAAGTTGCCAACTTGGATTCTTTCCCGGTTTTTCTTTTGAAGAGAATTCAAAAGATAGATTTGGATGGGTTTGATGAAGTAAAACAGTTGAAAGAGCTTGTCTCCAATGCATACATAAGCTCATTGCTTGAGAAGGATGCTTTGATTGGGGCAACACCGGAGATTGTGATGCTTGCAGAAGAGATAAACGCTTAACATCGGAGTATATGTATGTATCAGTTTGCAATTTCGGAAAAATATAACCGTAACAGTTTTGTTAAGTTCCTGCAGAGTTTTTTGCCATATGATTATGTTCCGGACACAGAGCCAATCTACGAAGATACCAGATTTGTGGACGGGGATGGAGGGTCCGTTATCCTTGGGTATTCTGAAGATCTGGATCTTATTGTTTATGAATTCAAGCATGAGTTCAAAACAGACCCAAGGGTCTCCTTAACTAAAGAAGTAGTCTCTCTTATGCAAAAGACCCAGTCATATAGTAACGCGCTTGTAGTGTTTCATAATCCGGCTGTTCCGCAGTGGAGACTTTCACTTATCACAACTGGCATTGATTACTATAACGGCAAGATTGTACGGAAGTTCTCAAATCCAAGGAGATATTCATTTGTTCTTGGCCCCGGTTGTAAGGCACACACCCCGGAATCCATGCTCTTTAAAAAAGGTGTAGTGAAGGATCCTGATGACCTTAAGGGAAGGTTTGCAATTGATGTGGTCACAGAGCAGTTCTACAAGGAACTGTTCAATTGGTATGACTGGGCAGTCACAATCGCAAAATATCCAGAAGGCAGTGGATCAAATGTATGCTTGACGGATTCGAACAACAAATTGAACATCATCAGGCTGATAACACGACTAATCTTTGTATGGTTCATTAAGCAGAAGGAACTGATTCCAGACTGGATTTTCAGTGTAGATAGAATCAAGGAGATTCTTAATGATTTCAATCCTCAAAGCCAATCTAACGGAAACTACTACAATGCCATCATCCAGAATCTCTTTTTCGCTACGTTAAACAGGCCAATCAAGGAAAGGTCTTTTGCCGATGTTGATCCTTCTACAAGACATGAACAGTATGGCGTTAATTCATATTACCGCGATGACAATAAGAGCAGCTTCTTCAAAATCCGGAAATCTGAGGTGATCGAGCTGTTTAAGGGTGTTCCTTTCTTGAATGGCGGTATGTTTGAATGCCTTGACAAGTTGGAAACGCGACCTTCAGACGGAAAGAATGAGCAGATATATGTTGATGGATTCAGCAGGGAGAAGGGACGAAGGGCCTTTGTGCCAAATGTATTGTTCTGGGGAGAGGAAAAAGATGGACATGAGGGTATTGTTCCCTTGCTGAGCCGTTACAATTTCACGGTTGAGGAGAATACTTCAACAGAAATCGATGTTGCTTTGGATCCGGAACTCCTTGGAAAAGTCTTCGAGAATCTCCTTGGCACATATAATCCGGAAACAAGTGAAACTGCTAGAAAGGATTCGGGATCTTTCTATACTCCGAGGGAAGTGGTAGATTTCATGGTTGATGAGTCAATCAAGCATTACATCTCCAAAAGTGTTCCTTCTTTGAATGAGCCCGAAATCAATTCATTGCTTTCCGATGAAGAGAGTGTCGATCTTGATGATTCTACTAAACGAGCAATCGCCTCTGCTTTGGAGAGAATTAGAATTCTGGACCCTGCATGTGGCTCTGGCGCATTCCCAATGGGATGTCTGCAAAGAATTGTTTCTATTGAGAAACGCTTGGGAAACAGTTCCAACATTTACCAGGTGAAGCTTCATGTCATCAAAAACTGTATCTATGGAATCGACATTCAACCTATTGCGGTTCAGATCTCCAAGTTAAGGTTTTTCATTTCATTGATTTGTGATCAAAAAAAGAATAGTAGTCTTGATGCCAACTATGGGATAGACCCACTTCCTAACCTTGAGACAAAATTTGTCGCTGCTAATTCCTTGATAGGAAGAACGAAAACATCTGTATATGATAGTTCTTCATTGTTCGAAAACCCTGAAATTGAAGATACGAAAAAGAAGCTTCAGGGAATAAGGAGCCTTCATTTTGATGCAAAGACCGCATCTGCTAAAAGGGAGTTCAGGAGACAGGATAAGGAACTGAGGGAGAAGCTGATCAAGCTCCTTGTCCAAGAACAGTATTCTAATCCCGAGGATGCCAAAATGCTTGCAAGTTGGAATCCCTATGATCAAAATGAGACAAGTTCCTTCTTTGATATAGAATGGATGTTCGGTGAGATAGAAGGTTTTGATATCGTCATTGGTAATCCTCCCTATATCCAGCTGGAAAAAGATGGTGGA
Organism: Sphaerochaeta sp.; assembly: GCA_052170315.1. Lineage (GTDB taxonomy): Bacteria > Spirochaetota > Spirochaetia > Sphaerochaetales > Sphaerochaetaceae > UBA9732. Next base: position 857 of record JBQNAT010000006.1, on the reverse strand, counting down.
AAACTTGCTAGGTTATATGAAAACTGTGGTTATAAGTCTTTTGCCAAAACAGGGGACCTTTATTGCCTGTTCTATGAGCAGGGATTTAATTATCTACGACAGAATGGGTGCCTCTGTTACATTACCAGTAACAAGTGGATGAGAGCTGCTTATGGAGAGAAGCTCAGGGCGTTTTTCTCTTCGAACACTGATCCTTTGATGCTGATTGATCTCGGCGGTGAAAAAATCTTTACTGGAGCCACTGTTGATACCAATATTCTCTTATTCGAAAGGGGAAAGAACAGAGGAAATACAAATTGTTGTATCACGAAGAATGTGTTTAAAGCTGGAGATAAAAAATTGAGCGATTATGTTCAGCAGAACCAGATAGTCTCAAGTTTCCAGACATCTGACAGTTGGGTGATCCTGTCTCCAATTGAGGCTTCAATTAAACGAAAGATAGAAGCTGTCGGCACTCCTTTGAAAGATTGGAATATAAAAATCTATCGTGGAGTGTTAACTGGTTTTAATGAAGCGTTCATAATCTCAACAGAAAAACGTAATGAGATACTTGCCAATTGTGCCGATGAGGATGAACGCAAGAAAACTGATGAACTTATTCGACCGATTCTTCGTGGCAGAGATATAAAACGATATTCATATGAGTGGGCGGGATTATATCTCATAGCCACTTTCCCCTCTAGGCATTATGATATAGACCAATATCCTGCATTAAAAAAATATCTTTTAACATTTGGACTCCAGAAACTTGCTCAAACTGGAGAAAAGAATATAGATGGTATTTCTAATAATAATGCTAGAAAGAAAACCAATAATAAATGGTTTGAGACTCAAGATAGTATAAGTTATTGGGACGA
>JBQNAT010000005.1:0-114639 GCA_052170315.1 Sphaerochaeta sp. | reverse complement strand
TTGTACTTTTAATATTATCATATAAACGTTTAATCATATAATTATATTAGCATATAATAATATGTTTGTAAACAGAAATATTTATTTTTCTCAAAAAAAAAGATTGACATAATTATAGATATATATTAATATATAGATGTGATAAAAAAATCACAAAGGAGAAAAAAATGAAAAAAGAAATTTTTAAAAAATTACAGGAAAGCGGCAGTGGTATCACCGTAACAGACGGCGACATAACACTGACAGGCGTTATGTTCGGCAACGACGAGTGCTTCGACCTCAACAATTTTTATCAGTACCTGTTAACAGAGGACGGTAACCTCTACAAGTGCTGGTACGATACAGAAGGCTGCAACAGCGATTTTGGACGCATAGACTACAGTGTAGCCGAGTCCATCAGCCCTGCAGAGGAAATGTTTTACAAAGAGAAAGAGTTTGTTGAGTTTGTATCCTCTTATGTGGAGAAAAAATGAGAACTGAAGCGGAAAAAAGAGCACAAAAGAGATACAGTAAAAAACTGTATCTCTTTGCAGTGCCAATAAATACAAAAAAGTTCCCGGAAGTAGTAGAATTTCTCCAGAAATTACCCAATAAAACAAATTGGGTAATAGAAAAAGTAAAAGACTTAGAGACGAAACTCTAAGCCGTAAAAATTGGACGGATGAGACAATCTCATAACGTACAATTTGCGACAAGCGTCGCTGTATCTATAACTGCTATAGATACAGCGATTTTTTTTGCCATAAATTACAACACAAATTTTAAACATTATAACCTCACACGGCATAAGCAACATCAAGGTCAACATCCTCAATGCAATATTTATTTGCGACCAAAGGCAGACACTTATTAAGCATATAAGATTCAAAAGGTTTAAACTCAACGCCGAATTCAGCCATAAAAGTATAAACCCTTTTTCCATAGGGAGTTAAAAAGACAGGAGCTAAATAATCCCTGACAGAATTTAACAGAAGATATATTATATCCAATTTTAACAAGTATCGACTAATACATGTAAAATACAATAAACTATCTGAAAATAAGGCGGAATAAACTAATGAAGTACCCGGATTATACAACCAGTATTACTAACCTTGCGTGTTCGGTTTTAAAATATCACGGAGTAAAGGATGTAAAACACAGTACCCTTCCCCAGCTGGATTTAATACTTAATGAGAAACGTCCTAAAAACGTTGTAATCATGCTGTTCGACGGAATGGGTATTTCCATAATAAACAGATTTCTTCATAACAATTCCTTTATAAAACGTCATACCGTAAAAACGCTGTCTTCAACTTTTCCGCCTACAACTACAGCGGCAACAACATCCGTCAATTCCGGTATGACACCAATGGAAACAGGATGGCTTGGATGGTTCTCATATTTTAAGGAAGTTGATGAAAACGTTGTGACTTTTTCCAGCGTAAGGCAATCTGACGGAGAGACCAAACCTTGCGATTATAATCTGGCGTATACTCTTTTGCCGTACAAAACGCTTTCCGCTCAAATTTCTGAAACTGAACCTGAAATAAAATGTATGGACGTTGCCCCGTTCAATGTAAATCCATGGGATAAAACTGTTATTTCAAGTAGCGTGAGAAAAAGTTGTGACATTGTTTTGGATGCAGTCAGGGAAAAAGGCCGCCATATGATTTACTGTTACTGGCCGGAGCCGGACCATTCAATGCATGAATTCGGCGTTGATTCTCCTAAGATTGAACCCTTAATGAAAGAGATAAATGAGAATCTGAAAAACCTTTCACACAAACTCCCCAAAGACACGCTGGTAATCGCAACCGCAGACCACAGCCAGATAAACGCCAAGTGGTTCTATCTTTCCGATTACCCTGATGTCTCAGGTTTAATGATAAGGCCTTTTGCCATGGAAGGCAGAGCCGCAAGTCTTTTTGTGAAACCCGGCATGCGGGAAGAATTCAAAAGAAACTTTCTTAATCACTTCAAAGAACACTTCATTCTTATGAGTCATGAAGAATTCATGGAAAGCGGGCTTCTTGGACCCGGCTCCCCTCACCCGCGCACGGAAGGCTTTGTAGGAGATTTTGTAGCCATTGCAACAGACGAATACAGCCTTGCAAATGAACATAAGGAATTTGACCTTATAGGAATGCACGCAGGCCTAACGAAAGAAGAAATGGAAATTCCACTTATAATTTTATAGCCCCGACATATTTCATAGCTGACCAATAAAGATTACTGTAGTTTTCGCTCTGCACGCTTACTGCCGCAAAAATTCTAATGTAGCGGTTTTCCTCAGGTGTAAAGGAAGAGTCGAAGCCAAGCTTGAAATTGTTTGTCCCGTCATTTAAAGTTACAGTTTTATCGCCTGAATTATAGCTGAGCTTAATATTAAGTGACACGGAAGCCGTGTTGTCCAGACCACCAAACTGAGCATAAACATAATAGGGCGCGCTGACGGCATCCCCATCAAGTGTGAAAGCATACGCTTTGTGTTCAATGCCGTTATAATCATAATTTACCACAGGTTCATCAGGGCTTTTCAAATTAACAACAACACCGTCGTAATCGGATGTCACATACTTTTCTTTGAAATTATTTGGAATACGTGTCTTCTCGCTGTTTGCAGCATCATCAATATAATAAAGAAGAAGAAGGCCTATCCTGTCTTTGCTTCCCGCGACAGAGGAATCGGAAGAATAATTTAATGTAAATTCGGTTGATATGCCGTTTTCAGAACCTGTGACCATGCTTACTGTTGGGATAATATAGTTAGGAATACCGCAGCCGAAACACGAAAACAGAAGAGCGAGACATAAAAAAACAGACGCCGTCCTCAACGAGATTTTCATTGACAAACGGCGTCCGCTATTCATCTTGCGCTCACTTACAGGACGTTTGAAATATTCAAAGCAAGTTTCCCGTATTCAGAGTTCGGATAGTAATCAGTAACCTGTTCAAACGTTGCCTTTGCCAGCTGGGTATTACCCTGCTGGTAGTAGATTCTTGCAACATTGAAAAGAGCTTTGGAAGCTGAACCGCTTTCAGGATAATCACTGTAAACCTTGTTGTAGAGCTCAAGAGCCTTTGCTGTATCTCCACCCTCTTCCGCACATGCCGCGGCATTGACCAGAGAAAGCGAAGCAAGGTAAATCTTTGTGTTCAGCCCGTATGCCTGTTCAAAAGCTGCCTGCGCGCCGGCATAATCTTCCTGCTGGTAACGCACCATGCCAAGAAGATATGCAGCCTTAACCGACGCGTACGAAGAACCTTTTATCATAGCTTCAAGCTCTGAAGCAAGAGAACTCCAGTCCTGAGCTTCAGCCGCAAGAACAGTTGAATACTCTTCCTCAAGTTCCGCAATGCGGAGCTGAGCCTTATTTCTGGCGTTTTCATTTAAGTTTACTATCACTATAGCCGCAATGATTCCGACTACTATAACGGCCGCAAGGACAATAATTATAATACGGTACTTCTGAGCAAAGCTGCTTACAGAACCTATCATTTTCTGCTCTGCAGTGAGTTTCTTCTCCTCCGCGAGATTTTTCTTTGCCATCATCACTTCTCCTCACGGGAAGAAACAAGATCCGCAAATGTAACAACGTCATCATCGTCCGAATTGGACATATACTTGGCAACTTCAGACTGCTGATCACGCTTCTTCATCTCTTTAATTGAGAGTGAAAGCTTCTGCTGCTGCGGAATCACATCCATGACCATAGCGGTAATTGTATCGCCGACATTGAATCTCTTCAGAACCGCATCAGTGTACTCCTCATCGGGTCCGACAAGAGCGAACTTGGGGATAAGACCCTCTATCTCACCGAGAACTTTAACAAATACACCAAAGTCCGTAACGTTGGAAACCGTACCGGTAATGGCTGAGAACTTCGGATACTGCTGTCTGAGAGTCTGCCACGGATTGTTTTCAAGCTGCTTGACTCCAAGTCTGATTCTGCGGTTCTCCGGCTCTACCTTTGTAACGGTAACGTCAATTACATCGCCTTCCTTGCAGAAAGATGAAATACTCTTGAGCTTCTTTGTCCATGAAACATCGTCAACATGCAGGAAGCCGTCAATGCCGTCTTCAAGGTTCACAAAAGCTCCGCTGTTTGTAACTTTGACAACCGGCCTTGAAAGGACTGTGCCAATAGGATATCTCTCTGAAACACTGTCCCACGGGTTGTCCTGAAGCTGCTTGATTCCAAGAGAAACTCTCTTCTTTTCAAGGTCATAGCCAAGAATCTTGCACTGCACGACATCGCCAATATTAAGGACTTCCTTGGGATTATTAACTCTCTTTGTCCAGCTAAGTTCGGAAATATGGGCAAGACCCTCAATTCCGGGAGCTATTTCAATAAAAGCTCCGAAGGTTGTCATCTTGGTTACGGGAGCGGTTACAACATCGCCAACCTTGAAGTTTGACTCAAATGTTGTCCATGGGTCCTCCTGCATATGCTTGAGAGAAAGGTTAATCTTCTTTGTCTCAGGGTCAATATTAATAAGCCTGAGCTGAATCTTGTCACCCTTTCTGACGAAATCTCTGGGGCGGCTTACATGACCCCAGGACATGTCGTTAAGATGAAGAAGTCCGTCAAATCCGCCCAGGTCAATAAACGCGCCGAAACTTGTGAAAGATTTCACAACGCCTTCAACAACATCTCCAATCTTAACAGTGGAGAAGAACTTTTCCTTGTTTTCCTTGATTTTTCTTTCAAGATAATCACGTCTTGAAACAACGCTCTTAAGCTTGTTTCCGCCGTGGAATTTTTCAATGATGAAATAATCAGAGATACCTATAAGTGCCTCCGGGTTCTCTGTCCTTGTGATGTCAGCCTTTGACAGAGGGCAAAATCCCGAATAGTCAGACCCGAGGTCAACCTCAAATCCGCCGTTGATAACCTTAACAAACTTTCCTTCTACAGGGGTCTTCTCGTCAGCCGCAACCTTAAGCTCTTCGCCTCTGGCCTTTACGTCCGCTTTCTTCTTGGAAATAATGACCTGGCCACCCTTTCCTTCCTTGTTTACAATCAGAACCGTTACCGGATCTCCAATTGCGGGAACCTCATCGAACTCCTCAAAAGGAAGTCTTCCTTCCGACTTGTAACCGACATCAACAAACACCGTCTCGTTATTGACCTGAACAACAGTACCGGTAACGAGCTGACCGTCTTCGATTCCATCAAGAGATTTAAGGTACTCCTCCTGCATCATGCTCTGCATGCTTTCGGCGGCATCCTTCATTTCATTTTCTCTTTCTTCAGACACTTTCTTTTCTCCTGATCCTTAAATTAATCTATTCACTTTCGCCTTTTATGGCTTTTACAACTTTCTCACAAACTTGCTTTATGGTCAAGTACGAAGTATCTATATAAATTGCATCCGGAGCTATTTTAAGTCCCCCTACCGGCTTGTTCCGGTCAATGATATCCCTTTCGTTGATTTCAGCAAGAACCTTTTCGTATTCCATTGCCGAAGGGTTCTGGTCATAGCGCCTTTTTGCCCTTATCTCAGGCTTCGCATCAAAGAAAAATTTATGCTCGGCATCAGGGAACACGACTGTGGTTATGTCGCGGCCTTCGGCAATAAGGTCAAGTTTCCCCGCAAGGATGTGGATGCTGTCATTAACAATGGCCCTTACCTCTGGAACTACAGATATCCTGGAAGCCAGTAAATCTATTTCCGGAGTGTGAAGAGAGTCTTCAACATTCTCTCCGTCAAGGTAAAAATGTCCGTTCCTGACATCAAAAGAGGCCTTTTTCGCAGCCAGAACGCACTGTTCGGGTTTTGTATAATCCAAACCCATTTGAATGAGCTTATAGGCAACGCCTCTGTAAAAGTTGCCAGTATTAAGATAGTAAATCCCCAGTTTTTCAGCAACAATCTTTGCAATGGAGCTTTTTCCAACTCCGGCAGGCCCGTCAATTGCAACTATCATATCAAGACTTCTTCCCCGCGATTTCCTCAAGGCTGCTTATTTCATTTTTATTGAGCTTTCTGTACTGTCCGCTCTGAAGATTTCCAAGGAGAACCTCTCCTATTCTGATACGGGTAAGGCTCCTGACTTCATAGCCCAGGATATTAAAAAGATTTCGGATTTCCCTGTTTTTGCCTTCTGTAAGGACTACGCTGACCTCTCTTTTGGAAAGAATTTTGTAGTTCTTTATTTTATAAGGCTTTACAAGCCCTCTGTAGGCGTCGTCCATATCTTTTTTTATTATATCCAGATTCGTTTTAACAATGTATTCCTTCTCTGTCTCGGAAGACGGATGCATTATGCGGTTGGCAAAATCACCGTCGTTTGTAAAAAGAATAAGACCCTGGGAATCCTTGTCCAGACGCCCTATATTAAAAAGAAGATTACGTTCCGGAACGTCTATCAAATCTCTTGCGTAGGCTGTTTCGTTAGGGTCGTAGTTTGTACATACAAAGCCTTTCGGTTTGTTGAGCGCAAAATAAAAAGCCTTTTCAGAGGGCTCGGCCAGTATGCCGTCTGCATATACAATATCGTCTTCGGCCACCCTGGTTCCAAGTTCAGTCACAACTTTGTTGTTGACCATTACGCGGCCTTCAACGATAAGGGTTTCGCAGCCGCGCCTTGAGCCCATGCCGCACTTCGCAAGATAGCTCTGAAGCCTTATCGGATATTCAATTTTCATCTTCTTCCTTCTCAAATCTCTGCCTGTCAATCTCTGAAAGCCTGGGCAGGGAGCTTATAGAGTCCAGTTTGAAGGTATAAAGGAACTTTCTGGTGGTTCCATACAAACACGGATGACCCGGAACATCCTTACGTCCAACAACCTTTATGTAGTCGCGTTCTCTCAGAATTCTTATTATCGAATCCGAAACAACGCCTCGTATTTTTGTAATTTCGCTTCTGGTGACGGGCTGTGAATATGCAACAATGGAAAGCGTTTCAATTGCGGCTTTTGACAGACGCTTGTCAATCTTTCTTCCGTAACAGGAGCGAAGTTTTTCATTCAGGCTTGTCAGCGGAACAAAAGAAAAAGTTTCAGAGTTCTCGACCAGTGAAAGACCGTGATTGTCGGTATAGTAGACCTCCGCAATCTGGGAAAGAGATTTTGAGACTTCCTTGTCGGAAAGCCCTGTCATTTTTCCAAGCCTTTCAACGGAGAGAGGCTCATTTTCAAGATAGAGGATTGCTTCAATCAGGCGTGCATTCTCATTCAACGTCATTTCACACCATTATATTGGGAAAGAGGTTCAGAGACAATCATCTTCAAGTATTGAAAAGTCGTCTTCATCCTCAAGCGCGTTATTTTTTATCTCGTCATATTCGCTGTCGTAATCATCCGCAAGGTTCGGGTTCCAGTCCTCCGGTCTTTTCGTCAGAGTCATCTCGCCGAAAAGCTGGGGCTGGTCAACAAGAATCATCTTGTCTTTTACAGATTCAAGAACGGCAAGGAAAGCACAGATTATGTGTTCGGACGTCTTTTTAACAAAGAGTTCGGAAAAGAAAATCTGGTCACGTGTTTCAAAAAGCTCATTCATCAGGGCAATTTTTTCTTTCTCCGTAACGGTTTCATAGACGTTGTAGACTTTTTCCTCAACAAATTTATGGGCTTTAATAACATCTATGAATGTATCCATCAGGTCTCTGACGGTAACATCTTCCCAAAGCTCATCGTCTGAAAACGGCAGCTGGAACTCGGACTCGCGGCGCATTATTGGAAGCTCGGACCCGCCTTCATTGCCCATAAGAAGTTCCGAATATTTCTTGAACTTGGAATACTCAAGAAGTCTTTCCACAAGATCTTCTCTGGGGTCAACCAGGTCCTCTCCCAGGTCCACTTCAATAGGTAGCATCATCTGGCTTTTTATCCAAATCAGCTCCGCAGCCATCTTGTAGAATTCGGAAAGATCGCCAAGCCCTATTTCCTTTGCCTGATGCAGATAATCAAGGAACTGATCAGTGATATCTGAAATAGGAATATCATAGATATTGACTTCGGCCTTCTGTATCAGAGCCAGCAGAAGATCAAGAGGACCTTCATATATGGGAGTTTTGAATTCAACCATTCAGGTTCAGACTTCCGCGCTTTCGGCGGCTTCCGCTGAAGGCTTACCCTCAGTTTGCCCGCTTTTGAACATTTTTTCCCTGAGTTTCGAGTCAAGTTCAGCCAGAATATCGGGATTTTTCTTAAGGAACGCCAGAGTATTGTCTCTGCCCTGCCCGATTTTGTCTCCGTTAAAGGAATACCAGGAACCCATCTTTTCAATGAAACCCATCCTTACGGATGCGTCAAGGATACCTCCGGCATAGGAAATGCCTTCATCAAACATGAGATCCAGCTCTACCTTTCTGAACGGAGGAGCAACCTTGTTCTTGACTATCTTGATTCTGATGCGGTTTCCTATATAATCATCCGCACCCTTGCTTATGGATTCTATCTTTTTTACTTCCATTCTTACAGAACTGTAGAATTTAAGGGCGTTTCCGCCTGTAGTTGTTTCAGGGTTTCCGAACAAGACGCCTATCTTCATTCTTATCTGGTTGATAAAAATTATGGTAGTTTTGCTTTTTGCCAGAATTGCAGTGAGCTTTCTCAAAGCATGACTCATAAGCCTGGCCTGAAGGCCCATGTGGGAGTCTCCCATATCGCCTTCAATTTCCGCCTGAGGAGTCAAAGCGGCAACGGAGTCCACAACTATGATGTCAACGGCTCCGCTTCTCACAAGAGATTCCGCAACTTCAAGCGCCTGCTCACCGCTGTCCGGCTGAGAAATCCACAGCTCATCTGTGTTTACTCCAAGCTTCTTGGTATAAGTAGGGTCAAGAGCATGTTCCGCGTCAATGAAGGCCGCAATGCCTCCCGCTTTCTGAGCCTCCGCTACCGCATGAAGAGCAAGAGTTGTTTTTCCGGAAGACTCCGGACCGTAAATTTCAATAACTCTGCCGCGAGGATAACCGCCAACCCCAAGAGCCTCGTCCAAAAGGATTGACCCGGACGGTATAACTTCTATGTTTGCAAGTACGGGATTGTCCCCAAGCCTCATTAGCGAGCCTTTTCCAAATTCCTTATCTATTTGCTGTCTTGCAGCTTCAAGAGCTTCTTTCTTCTGTTTAAGAACGTCGATTGTCTTTGTTTCTTCAGCTTTTGCTTTTGCCATTCGGTACTCCTTGGTACTCACCTGATTTATTATTTAAAGGCCGGCTGCTCCCGCCTGCCGTTCTAGCTTGCGATACCCTTTAACATTTTACGTACAAAGTCCTTTTTGTCCTTCGCGTTGAAGAATGCCGAGCCTGTAACCGCAACATCAATTCCGCTTTCAAACGCTTCAGCGATTGTCTGCAGATTAATGCCTCCGTCAATGGATATGAGGTAACCGCGTTCTCTTCTTAGCCTCACAAGTTCCCTTACCTTACCCAGAGTTTCCCGAATGAGTTTTTGTCCGCCGAAACCCGGTTCAACGCTCATTATCAGTATATGGTCAAGCATATCCAGATACGGCTCTATTACGAAAACCGGTGTTTTGGGCTTAAGAGAAACTCCGCACTTAACGCCAAAACTCTTTATCAGCTCAAGCGTAGCCCTCAAATCGCTGCATGCTTCCGCATGGACGGTTACGCAGTCGGAACCGGCCTTAACAAACTCTTTGATGTAACGGGAAGGTTCCTGAACCATCAGATGAGTATCGAAAAACAGGTCTGAATGAGGTTTCATATCGCCTATGAACTTCGGACCGAATGAAATATTCGGAACAAAGTTGCCATCCATGACATCCAGATGTACCCACGGGGCACCGCTTTCCCTGATATCCGCGAGCGCGCCTCTGATATCCGCAAAATCTGCCGACAAAACAGACGGAGCTATTATGATGCTTCTTTCCATGGTTTCAGTTATATCATTTATCCTTTTCTTTTTAAACCGTTTAATTGCATTTTCAATAAAATTCCTTAACATTTTACAAGTAGTTTTTCATATATTTTGTTAAATAAATGCAAAATTAGGATTCAAAGCTTTGTCGCCTTTTTCATTGGATCAGACCGAATGCCCCGTGCTTTTAATTTATAAAATAAAAGGCTGCCGAAGCAGCCTCTTTTAAAACAATTATTTGCCTTATGAATGCGCAACGCTTACGTTCCAGCGGCGCAGGACGGAAGTCTTCTCTTCCTCTGACATCTTTCCCAAAACAGCGCTGTACAGAACGTCAGTAGCAAAGATTTGAAGAATACGGGTAAGAGTTGAGCCTGTTCTGAATTCGTAACCGGAAGCCGGTATCTGAAGCTTGACGTCCGCAAGCCTTGAAAGGTGGTTATGGCCAATCTTTGTAAGAGTAATAAGCTTGCGCCCGCTGTCTTTTAGAACCTTTGCAGCCTGATTAACAAGCTGGTCTTCACCAAAATAGCTTATACCGAAGGCAACCATCTCATCCGTCATTGAATAGGACTGGGCTATCTGCAGGTTAACGTCCTTTGAATAGATAGTGTTCTTGCCAAGCCTTGTAAGCTTGTACTGAAGGTCGCTTAAGATAACCTCGGCCGAGCCCTGCCCTATCAGAAGGACGGTCTTTGACTCATAAATCAAATCCGCGGCGGCATCAACGGCCTTCGGGTCAAGAACGGACTCAAGGTTCGAAAGATTGTTGGTGGCGAACTTTATGTACTGGACAATCAAATCCTTGGTTTCAAGACCGGAATCATAAAAATTCTCCATAACCTGATCGGTTTCGTCATCCTTGCCCTCGTTGGCAAAAACTTCTCTGGACAGCCTGAGCTTGAAATCCGAGTATCCGTCTACATTGAGACGCTTGCAGAGCCTGACAACTATAGCGGGGCTGGAACCTGCTGCGGCTGAAAGCTCTGTCATTGTCATGAATAAAGGCGCTGACGGGTTCTGGAGAACATAATCGGCAATTTTTCTTTCTGATGAAGGAAGTTCCTTCTCTATCTGTTCTATCAAAGTTAAAAAGCTCTGCATACGTCTATAATACATACAAAACAGCAAATTGTAAAGTTTTTTTCAAATTGCAAACTTTTTTTATTTACAAACACAATTCAACACGCGTCAGGGACCTGCTTTCAGAGCAGGCTTCCGGTCACTGCAAAAAAAAGATACATTGCCCGCTTCCAGGTTTTGTGTTATACTTTAACGTACAAAAGAAACAGACGCTTGCCGAGCAGACCAGAAGTCTGCCCGGTTTTGTTTGCATCTGGCGCAAGGAGCAAAAAAATGACCGCAACAGAAGTCAGAGACTTGATAGATAACGAATTATGGCAGGCCTCAAGCACTGCGGAGGTAGGCGTCAGGGAATTTAAAAGCCTTGATGACGCAGCTGCAAAATTAACAGAGGCTGAAGACAGGCAGGAGTTTAAACTGTACTGTGAGGAATGCTTTGAGGAAAAGAATAAAAACTCGATAGCTCTGAGATATCTGGCAACAATGACAGGACGCCACCCTATGGATGACAGGCATATCTTTACCGTACTTGAGCAGTACTATGAAGACTCAAAATGGGAAGAAGTAATCTTCCTTGGAAATAAGATACTGACCTTCAATGAAAGTCCCTATGCCCTGAAAGTACTTGCTGAATGCTATTCGGTAAACAAGATGGAAGAACAGAAAATCGCCACCTGGGAGCGTCTTGTGAAGGTGGATTTTGAGGAAACCGAAGTCCTTTACAAGCTGGCCGAGCATTTTGACAGGAAAGGCGAAACCTCTGCCGCCCTTAACTACTACAGGATTATAATCAGGCGTCACATAAAGTCCCACGACCTTTCGGCTCTTAAGAATGTCTGGGAAAAGATAATGGGACTTAAGGGAGACAACTCCGAGTACCTCATAGGCCTTGCTTCAAAGATTGCCGAGTCAATGGGCACTGAAAAAGGCGTTTATTTCCTCAATTCCATCTATGAGAAAGGCAAGTTCAACCTTGATACGAATATAGAGATTCTCAAGAAGATAATCCGCCTGGCGCCTCATGACACGGATTCCAGGGATAAGATTGTAGAGCTTTGGAGAACAAAATACAAAGATAACCCAAGGCTGGACTACTGCCTCAGCAACACCGGCATCCTTGACGACTACCTGAACATAAATATTGCCATAGAGAATTTCGAAAAGCAGATTGAGTTTGTCGAAGGCGCCTTCGTCTACCATGAAACCTGGAAGCTCGGAAGGATTGCAAAGATTCTTAAGGATGAGATGCAGGTGCTTTTCGCGGGAAAGGGTATGCACACCATGACCTGCAAAATGGCTTTTTCAAGCCTGAGAGTGCTTCCCAAGAGGCATATCTGGGTGCTGAAGGAAGCTTTCCCCAGAGAAAAGCTTGCGGCAAAGTTTATGGAAAAGGACAATGTGAAATGGGGTCTTGAAATACTCCTTTCCTCATACAACAATCAGGCTTCAATGAAACAGATGAAGTCGGAACTCTATGTCGAAGGCGGCAAAAACAACATTCTTTCATCCAAGGAATGGTCGGCATGGCAGACTGCGGCGAAGAAAGAGCTTGCGACTAACGCCTACTTCGGCATAAGCGAAGGCTCAAGCGACATTTATGTCCTCAGAAGCACTCCGATTACCTTTGAAGAGAAGACGCTTTCTCTCTTTAAAAACACGAATGACTTTTACGGCAAACTTAAAATAATGAAGGATTTCATAGCTCAGAAGGGCGAAACGGACAGCGATGAGTTTACAAACATGGTCAGCTATTTTGAAGGAAAAGTTCAGACATCCGGCACCGAAAGCGCGGTAGCTTATCTGGTACTTGACAGTCTTAAGAACAAGAACGGCATGTCCTTCGTCCAGCTTGGAGGCTCGTTTGCGGATTACTATGGCCGCATTGCGGACAAGAAGACCTTCTTTGAATCAATCCAGGATTCCGAGCTTAAACGAAGCTTTGTTGACAACGTTATGTCCTCCGTTGAGAACTGGCAGGACGTGCTGATTGAGCTCTACCCCGCATACATGACGTCCTTCATGGCGGACTGTATCCGAAAGGGTCCCAGAAAGAACGCGATTTACAGGATTCTTGCCGATGCCGCGGGCAGCAGCAGAGAGAACCCGGATTTCTTCCTTTATCTTGTAAAAACTTTCTCCGTCAAGGAATGGGCAAGAGCAAAAGTTACGGGCGAACAGCTTCTTATCACAAAGCTTTCCCTGCTTTCCTTTGTCAACAACAAAATTGCCAATAACTCTGAGGTATCGGACAACAAGAAGCGTCAGAAACAGCTTTTGGGCCTTCTCTTCTCCGAAGAAAAGGAAGTCTACAACTATATAGATTTGGCAGACGCCGCGGAAACTCAGAAGATTTTCTCCATTCTCAGAGGTATTTCCGGCATAGAAACCGAACGCCTTTCCGTCAAACATCACATTGCCTCGAAGTTTGAAGACTGGGAATCCATAACCGGAGACAATCCTGATAAGGGAATCGACAAGAAAAAAATTATACCCAAGGGCCTTCTCTGCACCAGAGCAATGCTGGATGCCAAAAGCGCGGAACTTGAGCACATCATGAACGTGGAGATTCCGGAGAACTCAAAGGAAATCGGCATTGCAAGGGACCTTGGAGACCTCAGGGAGAATTCCGAGTACCAGTACGGAAAGGACAAGCAGAAGAACCTCAATTTCCTGATGAATAAACTTACGGACGAGGTTTCAAGCGCTCAGGTTATACTTCCTGAAAATGTTGACATGAAGTATGTTTCCTTCGGCACAAAGGTTGTTTTCACTGATAACAAGAGCGGAAAGGATGTAAGCTTCTCACTTTTCGGACCGTGGGAGTCAGACCCGAACAAAAATATACTGAACTTCAAGGCTCCTCTTGGGCAGGCTATCTACAATATGGAAGTTGGAGAAAGAAGAAAGTTTGACATCAACGGAGTAAGCTATGACTACACGGTCAAGAGCATTGAAGTCGCTGATTTCTAAAGATTTCTGATAAGTTTTCGCACCTCGGCTGCCGTAAAAGGCCTGAGGTGCTTTTTTTTAACGTCTTCAAACTTTACCCACTCAAGGTCAGAGAATTCGGCAGGTCTAAGTTCCTGCTTCAGTTCCTTTATTTCATAATAAAACGTTGTCCAGCTGAAAAATGGAATGCGCAGAGACCATGAACAGACAATTCTTGCTTCAAGCACATTCAGGTCTATTCCCGTTTCTTCAAAAAGTTCACGCTTAGCGGTGGCAAGCTCATCCCTGTCTATTCCCTTTTCTCTTTCGCCGCCAGGTACGCTCCAGAGACCGTAAAACGGTTTGCTGCAGCGTTTTCCTATGAGCAGGCAGCCGTCCTTTACAAGCCCTACACCTGCTCCGTGATATGGAAATCTCATATTTTTTCCTCTATATGGCGTCCGCCGTTAGCATAAAAACGCTTGAGGAAATCTTCCTTGAAGGACTTGAAACGGTCTTCCTCAATGGCTTTGCGTGCCCTGAGAATAAGGTTATAAAGATAAGTAAGGTTATGTTCGGTGGCAAGCATACCGCCAAGCATTTCGCCGCACTTGAACATATGTCTCATATAGGCAAGAGAATATTCGGTACAGGCCCTGCAGGTACAGCCTTCTTGAATTGGACCGTGGTTGAACTCATTGAACGATCTGCTGAGCGTAAGAAGACCGTCATCTGTGAAAACGGTGCCGTTTCTGGCCATTCTGGTTGCAAGCACGCAGTCAAACAGGTCAACGCCGTTTTCAATCGCCTCAAGAATGTAGTCAGGAGAGCCTATGCCCATTACATAGCGTGGCTTTGACTCCGTGATGTTATCCGCGGTAAGAGCAAGATAACGGCAGAAATCTTCTTTTCTTTCTCCTACAGACAACCCCCCTATGGCTATGCCCGGGAAATCCATTGAACTTATCGTCTGAGCGCTTCTGACTCTTAAATCTTCGTAGAAACCGCCCTGAACTATGCCGAAAAGTTTTCCTCTGAAAGCCCTTCCTGTAAGGTCTTTAAGGCTGTCTCGCCTTACTATAGCGCGTTCCGCCCAGGAGTGCGTTATGTCCATTGCGTGAAGCGTTTCCTTCCATGAAATGCCCGGAGGGGAACAGACATCAAGCATCATGGCTATGTCGGAACCTATGACCTGCTGAATGTCAACTACCTTTTCAGGCGTAAAAACATGCCTTGAACCGTCTATGTGGCTTTGGAATTTTACGCCCTCTTCGTGTATACGTCTAAGGTGACTTAAAGAGAAAACCTGAAAACCGCCGCTGTCCGTAAGAATATTCCCGTTCCAGTGACTGAATTTGTGAAGACCGTCAAAGGTCTTGAGGACTTCAACTCCCGGCCTCAGATAAAGGTGGTAGGTATTGCCCAAAATAAGGTTGTACCCTATTTTGGCAACATCGTCATGATAGATTCCTTTAACGGTGCCGTTTGTTCCGACGGGCATGAAAGCCGGTGTCTGCACTGCTCCGTGACCAAGAGTTATCTCTCCCGTCCTTGCCTTGCAGCCGCTGTCCCGGTGCTTAAGTTTGAAAATCCTATTCTCCATTTTTTTCTCCATGAGCAAGTTTCCATACTTATTGTACTCCAAAAATGAGCGCGGAGCTGCAAAACATTTAAATTTAAGTGAAAAAAATTACTGTTTTCTAAAAACACTTCCGAATAACAGAGAAAGAATAAGAATAACCGCAAACGGCAACAGCGTGCCCAACTGCGGAGCTATTACTCCCTGATTGGCTAACATTTCTGTAATCATCCGGACTACAAAGTAGACTACGGCAACACAAATTGAGCTTACAAGGGATAAAAACAGGACGTTCTTTTTAAAGCGGTAATTCATGCCGCAGGCAATTGCTATCATTACAATAGGAGTCAGGCAGCTGAATATCCTTTTGTAGAATTCCGTGCCCACGCCTGAATACTTATCAGGATTCAAAGCCTTCATCCTGTCCAAATAGGCTTTGGCAAGCTTGAGAGACATTTTTGAAATTTCTCCTGATGCATTTCGGAAAAGCTGGGGCTCAAGCGTCATAACATGGTTTTCATACCGGTCAATATGGCTTACTTCAACTGCGTTTTCCCCAATTTCAGAATCAAAACCTACATTGTAAACATAAGCATCATAGAAAGTCCAAAATCCTGTATCTCCATCGTAAACGGCCTTGTAGGCATTTGTCCTTCTTGCAACAAAGCCGTCCTGAGACTTTTCAATCAATGTAAGCTCATAAATAATACGGCTTGAATCAACATAAGTTCCCGCGAAAACCATGTACGTATTCTGAATGTCGCTAAGCGCAATGTCTCTGTTGTCTTCAGAGCTATAACTGTCCGTAAGCATCTTTAAAAGAGCTTCTTTTCTGTTGGAAGCCGGAATTGCCGCTTTTTCATTAAAACCGAAATAAAAAACCGAAAGAAAAAAAGAAAGAAGTATTATTGGCAGAACTACCGCGCTAAAGCTTATTCCCGAGTTCAGTATGCTCATTATTTCGTTATTGGCATAAAGCATGGAAATATGATATGTAACGGCAAATAGAAATGCGGGCCCCATGGCAAGAAGAAACGCTTCAGGGAAATACAGTGCAGTAAGCCAAAGAGCCTTAAAGAAACCCACATCATAGTTCATGTATGTATCAAGGTTTGAAAACAGGTCCACACCCATAAGTATAAGACTTGCAAGCAAGGCGGTAACCAGCCCTGTTTTCAGAATAGAACTTAAATTATAGCGGACAAGGACTTTTGATTTAATAAGACTCATTTCCCTGTCCTCCACAGAAGCAGAAGACCGGCAGCAAAGACAACAGCGTCAGGCGCCCATATGAAAAAGGCCGGATGCAGCGGTGATGAAATGGCCTTCACATGCATAAAGTACAAAAAGAACCAGTAGGCGGCAGCAATGAACATTGAAAGTCCAAAGCCTATCAGACGTCCGTACCTTACCCTGAAAAACGACAGAGGAAACGCAATAAAAACAAGGAAAGTACATGCAAGAGAAAGAGCGATTTTCTTTTGAAGCTCGCTTCTGTAGTACTGATAGTAGAAGCTGTAGCCTGCTGCGGACTGTGAATTTTTCAAGTCTCTGCCATTTCCAAGAATTTCAGGTACCGCAAATATTCCCGCATTTCCTTTTTCCAACGACATAAGAACCTCTCCAAGCTTTTGTGCAGCGCCTGAAATTTCGCTTCCGCGATTGAATTCCATCCGGTTCTGCTCGTCTTTAAGCTGTGAAGCAGCTTCATAAAGCTCGCTTACGGACATCTGCGAAGGAGTTATGTTCACATAGCCTGAAACAGCTGAAGATAAATCAAGATACAAAGACATTTCGGAAGCGGATGCCAGAGAATAGGATTCAAGTGAAAAAGAGTCTGTAAGAAGTACCCGCGGTTCAGTTAAATCAATGCGGTAAAGCGACCTGTTTATATCAATAACCGTTATTCTTCCCTCTTTTGCAGAAATAACACGGCTTTCTTTTTTATCGGAGTCGTCAAAAATCAGAACATCGTGCAGGACATTGCCCTCTGCAAGGCCGTTGGATATGACTTTCTTTCCGAATTTTGTAGAACTGTAGCTTTTAATTTCAAGCGTAGGAACGCTTTGAATAATATTGGAGTACAGCTCCTTATAAAGTTTCGTTGTGTACGGTATCATCCTGTTCGCGATTATTAGCGTAAGAGATGAAAAAACAAGAGAGATTATGAGAATAGGCCTGAAAATCTTATTTAAATGCACTCCCGCGGAACGAAGAGCAAGAATTTCATTCTGCGAAGAAAGATTTCCGATTACCATACTCGCAGATGCCAGTGAGCTGAACGGCATCGTATACATAAGAAACTGAGGTATGGAATAAACAACAAGCAGAAGAACATCCGGGAGATTTACATTCCTTAGAAGTATCCTCTGCGCAAGGACAAGAATCTGGTTTATGAAGAAGATAAAAAAGAAAAAGAGGAAAGCTACCGCAAAGGACAGGAGATACTCACGTCCCACATAGGCGTAAAGCAATCCGTACCTTCCCCTTCCTCTCATAAGTTTTTCAAATTCCGGTAGAACCGAATCCTCCTTCCCCTCTATCCGTTTCGTCAAGGCTCTCAACAACTTCAAAGAAAGCGCTTTCGTGGCGGGCTATCACCATCTGCGCTATCCTGTCACCGTCGTTTACTACAAAAGTCCTGTCCGAATGGTTTATAAGAATGACCTTAAGTTCGCCCCTGTAATCAGAATCCACCGTACCGGGGCTGTTAAGAACGGTAATGCCGAACTTCGCGGCAAGACCTGAACGCGGACGCACCTGAACCTCGAAGCCTATAGGAATTGATATCCTTACTCCCGTAGGCACCATTACATGCTCATGAGGAGCAATTTCAAGAGTAACGCCGGGACCAAGGCAGGCACAGAGATCCGCACCTGCCGCCTGGCTTGAACCGTATTTCGGAAGCCGAGCCCCTTTATCAAGTTTTACCTTAACAATACAGTTTCCCATCAGTTTTCGTCAGAAATCCTGTCTTCGCGCGGCCTGCTGTCCCTTGGTCTGTCCGAACGCGGCCTGACGGGTCTGTCGGTTCCGGGCTTGCGGTTATAAGGCCTTGGTCCGTTGTTTGAGCCGCGAGCTCTATCGCCCCTTCTTTCAGGAGCTTTTGTCTCGCCGTCCGGGTCAATGGCATCAATATAGGAAAGACTGAGTTTTCCGCCGGTTCTGTCAATTTCAATAAGCTTTACAGGAATGACCTGTCCTACTGAAAGGACATCCGAAACATTTTCAACTCTGGTTCTCGCAAGCTTGGAAATATGGCAGAGACCTTCCTTGCCCGGAAGAATTTCGACAAAGGCGCCGAAATCCATAAGGCGCTTTACCGTACCCTGATATATTCTGCCTACTTCAGGCTCCTCAATAATGGATTTGACCATCTCAAGAGCTGCCTGCGCACTGGCGGAGTTCTTTCCGTAAATGGTAACAGTACCGTCGTCATCAATGTTTACCTCGGCTCCTGTAGCCTGCGCAATACCCTTGATTGTCTTTCCGCCCGTACCTATAACAGCTCCGATTTTCTCTTCATCTACCTTTGTAGTAAGAATCTTAGGAGCGTACTGGTTGACTTCCGCTCTTGGGGCAGCAAGTGTCTGTTCCATTATTCCAAGAATATGATGTCTTCCTTCTTTGGCCTGCTGGAGCGCCTTGCTCATGATTTCAGGAGTAACGCCTGCAATCTTGATATCCATCTGGAAAGCGGTGATTCCGTCGCGTGTTCCGGCAACCTTAAAGTCCATATCGCCAAGGTGATCTTCTTCACCAAGAATATCGGAAAGAATCTGATACCTGCTGTAGTCTGCGCCTTCCGTTATGAGGCCCATTGCAATTCCTGCAACCGGCTTGGAAATGGGAACGCCTGCGTCCATAAGTGAAAGACAGCCGCCGCACACGGAAGCCATTGAAGAGGAACCGTTGGACTCCATGATTTCGCTGACAACTCTGACCGTATATGGGAATTCGTCCTTCGCGGGAACAACGGCCTGCAGCGCTCTCTGCGCAAGATGTCCGTGTCCTATTTCTCTTCTGCCTGTTGTAAGACGACCTGTCTCACCTACCGAATACGGAGGGAAGTTATAATGCAGCATGAAGTTGCTGTAGTTCTTGTCTCTGTCAATATCGTCAAAGAGCTGCTCGTCCTGAACGGTTCCAAGGGTGGTCACAGCCATTGACTGTGTTTCGCCTCTTGTGAAAAGGGCGCTTCCGTGTGTCCTTGCAAGAAGGCCGACTTCACAGGTAATAAGTCTTATGTCTTTGACGCCTCTGCCGTCAACTCTCTTGCCTTCATCAAGAATGGAAGCTCTGAGAATCTCGTATGCAAGGTCGTCAAAAAGCTTTGCGATAAGTTCGCTGCCGTTATCGTGAGCGGCAATTTCTTCCGCGTACTTCTCTCTGGTCTGTGCCTGAGCCTTAGCAAGAGCATCATGTCTTGAGAACTTGGAATCCCCGAATGAAGCCTTCGCAACAAGCGGACGCGCGAACTCGCGGATGTCATCCAGCCATGAAAGCTCCTGCCGGATATCAAGGACAGGAAGTTTTTCCTTTCCTGCAATAGCCTTGAGTTCAAGCTGAGCATCGCAGAGCCTTGTGATAACCGGCTGCGCGGCAGCAATGGCGTCAAGCATATTCTGCTCTGAAACTTCATGAGCTCCGCCTTCAACCATTGTGATGCCTTCGCGTGTTCCGGCAACAACGATATCAAGATCGGCTTCCTCTATCTGACTGAATGTCGGGTTAATGACATATTCGCCGTTTACAAGAGCTACGCGTACACCGGCAATAGGACCGTTGAACGGAATATCCGAAATTGTGACTGCCGCGCTTGCGGCGTTGATTGCTATTATATCCGGCGTGTTTATCTGGTCCGATGAAATAACTGTAGGCACAATCTGTATTTCACGGCTGAAAGCCTTGTCAAACAGAGGCCTCATCGGGCGGTCAATAAGACGGCTGACAAGAATTTCCTTGTCCTTAGGCTTTGATTCTCTCTTCAGGAATCCCCCGGGAATCTTTCCGGCGGCATAGTACTTCTCGTTGTACTCGACAGATACCGGCACATAGTCAAGCGGTTCGGTCGGAGCCTCTCCGCAGCAGACTGTGGCTATAACGGCAGAGCCTGCATAATGCGCGTAAACGGCTCCGTTTGCCTGTTTGGCAATCTTGCCTGTTTCGAAAACCAGGTAGTCATCACCGATTTTAACTGATACTTTCTTTACTTCTGACATTAATTCTTCCTTATTTCTTTCTTCTGTCTTATTTTGTTTCAATTTGTTTTACCGTAAAGGTTTCAATGCCGCAAAAAACGCGGACTCTGTGTGTAAACGCAGTAAAGGCTCCGGTATCCCGGAGCCCCTTTTGCGTCTGTTCACTTTCTGAGTCCGAGCTCTGCAATGAGCGTGCGGTACTTTTCAATGTCGCTGTTCTTAAGGTACTTAAGAAGTCTTCTTCTCTGTCCTACCATCTTCAGAAGGCCTCTGTTTGAAGCGTGATCCTTGGGATTGGCTTTGAAGTGCCCCTGAAGGTCATTGATTCTTTCCGTGAGAAGCGCAATCTGAACTTCTGTCGCCCCCGTGTTCTTCTCGTCTCCGCCGAATTTGGCAACGAGTTCCTGCTTTTTTTCCCTGGTAACCATTCGTTACTCTCCTAGGAATGTAATCCTGTCCGGATTTATCCGCACAGGCAGCTCCAGAGCCAGACAGTTCTCTGAAACGAAGGCCTTTGCTTTGACGCTCTGACCTTCTGCTGTCGCTTCCACCATGTACTCTCCTGCCTCAGGCATAAGAAGTCCAAGAGTGCGGACGTCATAAAACAGGCGGTTTTGACTCGACGACGGGATACTGTCCCTAAGGTCAAGACTGTACGCTCTGCCAAGCAGCCTTGAGGCTTCCCCAAGGTCACCTGTAAGGAGACATTTGCGTATCAGAGAGCTGCTGACTTCCTCATTGTCTATAAGGACAGAGTCAATTACCCGGAGATATGCAGATGAAGTATATACGGAGAGCAAACCTTCAATTTCCGCCGGCCCAACACTTTCCGAAGGTCTTCCGGCTCTGAAGCTTCTTCCGACAACCATCGCTCTGACATCGTACGACGTACAGAGCAAAGCGATGAACTCCCTACCCGACAGTTTACTCATATCATCGGAAAAGTCAATGATACAGTGGAAATCAACCCCTTCTTTCTTCAGCTCTTCCTCAAAGTCTCTAACACTTTGCAAAGGCGGAAGTCCCGGAAGCTTTCCCTTTGCCATTTTAGGATTCACGGAGAACGTAATTACGATACTTTTAGCCGCGCATTGATGCGCTGCGGCAACGGTTTCTCTGACAATCCGCATATGCCCCAGATGAAGCCCGTCAAAAACGCCTATGCATACCGCACAGGGAATATCCTTGAAGTCCGAAGACGCAAAAACCCTATTTTCCATCCCTGACCTGACAAAGTATCTTTTTTTCACGCACGCCATAAATACACAGTGTAAGTGCGCCGTTTTTCAGGATTGCGAACCTGTTTTCCTGCCCTATACGGTCAGTAACGGAAGCGCTCACAAAGCCGTTTGAAGCTTTAAAAGCCTCGGCCTCCGAAAGCTGACAAGTCACGCACCCCGGCAGCCTCATAAGAAGCTCTTCCCCGTCAGAAAGCCCATCCATTGCGCGTTCGTCATCATAGTCTATGGCTTCCGAAACATCAAAAGGTCCGATTTTCGTCCGGTAAAGCTCTTTGACGTAGGCACAGCTTCCGCACATATGGCCTATATCCCTGGCATAGGAGCGTATGTAAGTTCCCTTGGAAACTTCAAGGCGAACCTTTAAAAACGGAGCTTCCCATGAAATTACTTCGGCGCTGCGTATATAAATTTTTCTTGGTTTAAGGTCTGGTTCTACACTGCCGGATCTTGCCATCTGATAGCTTCGCTTTCCGTTGACGTGTATCGCGCTGTAGACGGGCGGAATCTGTTCCTGAAATCCTATAAGCCTTGCAACGGCTGCGCGGACAAGTTCCTCTGAAGGGATTGCTCCCGTCTCTATTTCAGCGCCTTCCGGGTCAAGCGTATCCGTCATGAGCCCGAATTCTATTAAGGCTTCATAGGTTTTGTCCATTCCCATGAAAACAGGTACCAGATGAGTATAGCTTCCGCACAGAACAACCATAAGACCGTGCGCGAACTTATCAAGAGTACCGCAATGCCCCGCTTTGCGATTTACGCGGCGTTTAATTCTGCCAAGGCAGTCAAAGGAGGTAATGCCTTCGGCTTTGTTTACCAGAATGACTGCGCTGCGGTTCATTTTTTGATACTTTCCAAAAGCTCATCTATTCGCTGAGCGTCACGTTCCGTGGTATCTGCAACGAAGTTCAGCTTTGGCGTATTTTTGGTTTTCAGGACTTTCGCAAGACGGGCCTGAATAAAACCCGCGGCGCTCTGAAGCGCCTGCACGGACTTTTCAAGCCTGTTGTCTTCAAGACAGGAAACATACATTGAAGCATAGGCGTTGTCCCTTGAAAGGGAAACGGCGCTTATGCTTGCGAACCTGCTTAGTCTTGAGTCCTTTATTTCGCCGCTGACAATGAGGGTGTTTACAACCTCAATGATTCGGGCTTCGTTTCTGCTCCGGATATAGTCTGTCATATCAGATGTATTCTCCTATGTCCTCAAGCTTCCTGACCTTTTCCTGAATCTCAACGAACTCGAAGGTGTCTCCTACCTGCAAATCCTGGAAATTCTCAATGCCTATACCGCATTCAAAGCCCATGGCAACTTCACGCACATCATCCTTGAAACGCTTAAGAGAACTTATCTTCAAAAGCTCGTGGTTAATCTGTATGTTATCCCTTATTACGCGGCACCAGTTGTTGCGCCTGACGCTCCCGCTTGTAACGAAACAGCCTGCAACAAGACCGATTTTCGGGACCTTGAATACCTGACGAACCTCTGCAGTTCCGACATCCACCTCTGTCTTCTCTGGTGAAAGCATACCTTCCATGGCAGCCTTAACATCGTCAACCACGTCGTAGATGATGTTGTACTTGCGGATTTCTATCTTTTCCGAATCCGCTCTTGCCTGTGCCTTGGGCGTAGGCCTTACGTTAAAGCCTATTACAAGCGCCGGGTTTTCGGAAGCCGATGCAAGGTTAATATCGTCTTCAATGATTGCACCTGCGGCGGCACGGATTACGCTGACCCTGATTTCAGAGGTTGAAAGCTTCTCCAGAGCGCTCTGGATGGCCTCTACGGAACCCTGGACATCACCCTTGATGATAATGTTAAGCTCCTGTACCTTGCCGTCTTTGATTGCGGCGTTAAGAGTTTCAAGCGTGACCTTCTTGAACTTGTTGGCATTATTCAGTCTTTCAAGCTCCTGACGCTTAGTGCCTATCTGTCTGGCCTGTTTTTCATTTTCGCATACCTGGAACGGATCGCCTGCAGAAGGAACTGCGGTAAGGCCTATTACTTCAACAGGAGTTGAAGGTCCCGCCTCAAGTATCTTTTCGCCTTTATCGTCGAACATGGCTCTTACACGGCCGGGATAAATTCCTGAAACATAGTAGTCTCCCTGTTTCAGGGTACCTCTCTGAACTATGACTGACGCAACTATACCGCGTCCCTGGTCTATTCTGGCTTCAAGAATCTTTCCTTCCGCCCTGCAGTTCGGATTGGCTCTGAGATCCATCATTTCCGCCTGAAGCAGTATGGTATCAAGAAGATCCTCTATACCCATTTTCTTCAGCGCCGATATCTGGCAGTACAGTGTCTGTCCGCCCCATGCCTCGGGCACAAGACCTTTGTCTGAAAGCTGCTGCATGACCCTGTCAGGCTTCGCGTCAGGAAGATCAACCTTGTTGATGGCAACAATGATTGGAACATTTGCTGCCTTTGCGTGGTCAATTGCTTCTATTGTCTGAGGCATCACTCCGTCATTCGCGGCAACTACAAGTACTACAATATCAGTAAGCTGCGCACCTCTGGCTCGCATCATTGTAAACGCGGCATGGCCCGGGGTATCAAGGAATACAACATCGCCCTTACCAGGAATATTTACCTTGTAGGCGCCGATGTGCTGAGTAATTCCGCCGAACTCGCCGGCAACAACGTTGGCTGAACGAATGGCGTCAAGAAGCTTGGTTTTACCATGGTCTACGTGACCCATGACAGTAACAATCGGAGCTCTTGGAAGAAGGTCTTCCTCACTGTCCTCCTCCCGGGCAATAACCGTTTCGTCGTAAAGGTTTACAAGATGAACGGAACAGCCGTAGTCTTCCGCAATTATGGTTGCCGTATCGCTGTCAATGCTTTCGTTTATGCTGACCATCATACCCATGCTGAACAGCTTGGAAATAATTTCAGAAGCCTTAATATTCATTTTCCTGGCAAGGTCGCTTACAGTGATGGATGCAAGGATGTCAATGGATTTTGGTACTGCGGAAAGCATATCCGCGACTTTCTGCTTCTTTCCGTATGACTTCAGTTCAAGCTCGTCATCAGGCCGCTCATCCCTGCGGTCCTTGTCTTTGCCCTTATTGTACACCCTGCGGTTCTTGTCTACAGGTATCTCTTCAGCCGGAGCGGAAAATCCACCGCGCCTTGCGCCGGGTCCTTTGTTGCCGGAACCGGGCCTCTGCCCGAACGGAGGTCTGTTCTGTCCTTCTCTGTTTAAACCGCCGTCGTAGCCGCCCTGTCTGTTTCCGAACCCGCCCTGGCGGTTACCCTGCTGTGCGGAACGCGGGGTATAGCCCTGAGGCCTTCCGTTCTGGCTAAAACCTCCCTGTCTCTGATAACCGCCGTTTTGGTTATTGCGGTTATGGGAGTTGTTGGGTATTCTCTGTCCGTCACGGCCGTATGTGTATCCGCCTACGGAACCGACCGGTCTGGAAGCGCCGGAAGGACGTGATTCCGACCTTGGCATAATCGGAGGAAGATTGTCTCCGGAAATAATTACGGGTCCTGTATTTATGGTACTCTGAGGCACGCTGCTCTTCTTTATGACCTTCTTCTGTATGGGATTACTGCCCGATACAGGCTTTCTTAAAGCGCTCTGAACCTGCGGCGCTGGCGCAGGAGCTGCTTTCTGCTCCGGTTCAGCCTTTGCAATTGGCTTCTGGACGTTTTCCGCACTCTGAGGCTTCAACTCGGCAGTGGCTTCCGGAGCCGGCTGAGTTTTCACAACCACAACCGGCTTCTTCTTGATGATAACTATCTTTTTCTTTTCAGCCGGAGCATCCGGAACCCTGTTCAGAGAGGCAGGAACCTGTTCAACGGTCCTGGTTTGTTTAATCAATGTAGCCTTTGGCTTGTCTTCTTTTGGCATCCGGTAAAACCTACTCCTCGTCTTCTTCTACTTCTTCGAAACTGATTCCCACGTGACAGTTCGGGCATTCTGTCATACCGACCTTAAGAGGATGTCCGCATCTGGGACATGCGAAGGTCTCTTCATCATCCGAAGTCTCGCCCTCATCTTCAATGATGTCAACGTTTTCCTTGATTATGTCGTTAATTTTTTCAACCTCATCGGCAAAGAGGTTCGGCATATTCGCAAAATCTTCATCGGTAAGGTTCACAAATTCCTCGACCGAATAAATGTCATAGAAGTTGAGTTTATCAACAAGAGCCTTGTCTATCGGAAGATCCGTGAGAGCCATCTCTTCTTCGCCAATGTCAACTCCCTGAGCCTCGCCTTCCGCGGTTTCTCCGGTCATGAAGACGGAATCCGCAACCGCTCTGGCTTCCCTTGAGATATCCATCTCCGCGAACTGCTCCTGGGTCTTAACGTTGACAACCCAGTCGCAGAGCCTGTTTACAAGCCTTACGTTCAGTCCCTGCTTCCCTATCGCAAGAGAAAGCTGAGACTCGTCAACAATGGCCACCGCCTCTTTTCTGGCCTGGTCTATGACATAAACCTGCATTACCTTAGCGGGAGAAAGGGCGTTCGCAATGTACTCCAGAGGATTGGGGTCCCACTTGATAACATCAATGCGCTCATCGTCCATTTCCTTCATAATGGCCTGAATTCTGTTGCCCTTGAGGCCTACACAGGTACCTACGGCATCTGCGTCAACCTTTCTGGGAGCAACTGCAACCTTTGTTCTGTAACCGGCTTCACGTACAATCTTAATAATTTCTATTGACGGGTCCTTTACAACAAGCTCGGGAACATATATCTCAAAGAGTTTTCTTACAAGATCCTCATGAACGCGGCTAAGAACCACTCTTATGTTTTTGTCCGACCTTTCATCAGGTCTTACAGACTCTACATAGCAGCGTATCTTATCACCCTTGGTATAGAACTCCTTGGGACTCTGATTCTTCCTTGGAAGATAACCCTGAGTCTTTCCAAGGTCAACAATCAGGTCTCCGTCCTTTTCTCCCTGTACATAGCCGTTGATTATCTCGCCTACCTTGCCCCTGAATTCCTGAAGAAGCTCGTCCTTCTGGATTTCTCTTATGGCTGACTGAGCTCTCTGCTTCCCAGTCTGAACGCTGATTCTGTCAAAACTCTTCGGGTCTATGGGTATGAGAAGCTCATCGCCTATCTCCGCTTCGGAGCTCAGCTCCTGAGCCTCGTCCAACGGAATCTGGGTAACTTCATCGTAGTAATTATCCTCATCTACGACCATTTTGCGCGATGCGAGCTCCACAGACGAAAGGTCATCTGCAAAAGTAACAACGGCGTTTTCGTCCGTTCCGAATTTCCTTCTGTATGTTGCAAGAAGTGTCTGTCTTATGGTATCAAGCACAAGCTCCTGTGAAATACCTTTTTCCTCAACCATCGCCTTGATGGCTTCACTTAACTCGGACATTCTTCATATCCTCCCATCTATGTTCCAGCTTTGCCTTCTGGATGTCTTCATATGAAAATTCTATTTTCTCACCCTTCTCTTTCGTGTCTTCGACCTCGAAATCTGAAAGTTCTATTCCATTGTTGTCAGTACCGGAAATAATTCCGGTAACCCATGAGCAGAGTTTCAGGCTGTAAACTCTGCATGTTTTGCCTTTGAAAACGGAAAACTCGTAGATATCCCTCAAAGTTCTCTGCAGACCCGGCGTTGAAACCTCAACATGAAGATCTTCGCGCCCGAATCTCATTTCAAGCCTTGGCAAAATCGTGTTATGAACAGCTGCGCAGTCCTCTATGCCGGTCTCTCCCTCAGCCTTCATGATGTCAACGAATATCTGCGTAGTAGTACCAAGCATGCTCTTTCTTACATAGCACAGCACCATACCCATGTTCGCTACAATATCCTCAAGTTCCGAAAACAGCGGATCTTCCTTAATTTCATTTCTCAACATAAAAGCCCATAAAAAAGGGACCGAAACTTTCGATCCCTCAAAAATCTACATAAAAAATCTAACAACAATATATAACGCGCATTTGTTTGTGTCAATAGCGCGCGTTAAATCATGCGAAATCCAACTTTCATATGGTTAGATTTTTATGTGACAACAGGTTGCGCCGGCACCGAAGCGGCGGCAATAACCCCTTAAACCGTGATTATGCCGTCATCTTCACCGTCTGCGAAATAACGTTTCAGGTCAAACGGAGAGAACATGCCCCTGTCTGTAGCAATACCGGAAATAAGATAAGGCGGAGTCATGTCAAAAGCAGGATAATAGCCCTTAACGCCAGTGCCTTCTATCGCAGTCCTGACACCCATGGCCTGAAGCGAAAAATCGGGTTCCCTCATTTCAATGGTGACGGTATCATTTGTAGGATGCCCCTTGTCGGGAGCCCCTGAAACGAACATTGGAATACCGAAATGATGAGCGCAGATTGCTATCTGCGATGTTCCCACCTTATTGAAGACATAGCCGTCAACGCAGATTGCATCCGCCGCGCAGGTAAAGACATCTACTTTTTCCTTTGCCATTACAAAGGCAGGCATGTTGTCCGTTATAACGGTAGTATCAAAGCCCATCTGGCTGCACACAGTCGCGGTAAGGCGCGCCCCCTGAAAATAAGGTCTTGTTTCAGGACAGAAAAGCCTTATGTTTTTGCCGCGTTTTCCGCATTCCTTCAGCATCATTCCCACAATTGTTTCGGCAAAACACTGAGTCAGTACGGTACCGTTATCGGGAAACATGTCCACAAGGTACTTCGCGCATTTTCCTATTTTGGCATAACGTCTGTTGTTGGCTTCAACCACATAATCTCGTATTGCGATATCCGCGCGCCTGCCCTCTTTAAGGGCCATTTCCGCAGCGGGGATACAGGCCTGAGTAACAAGCGTCATACGGCTTGAAGTAGTAGGCCTTGAATGGCTTATAACAAA
Organism: Sphaerochaeta sp.; assembly: GCA_052170315.1. Taxonomy (GTDB): domain Bacteria; phylum Spirochaetota; class Spirochaetia; order Sphaerochaetales; family Sphaerochaetaceae; genus UBA9732. The sequence goes on along the minus strand of JBQNAT010000005.1, from coordinate 85,977 downwards.
GGAGGCTTTATTTAAGAATTCAAGCTGTTCATTTTCAGGAAGATTCCTGCATTCCCATGCGGCAAGAGCCATTCCCATCGGAGCCGCCGTGTACGGGCCTGCGCTTTGGGTTACCATATCCGTTATGGCTTTTGCCACTTCAGTATATGTTTTGCAAACTGCGTATTCAATTTTTGCGGGATAAACCCTCCTGTCCAGTATCCGGACTTCTCCGTCCTCATACCATGCTATATTTTCATATTGGAGCATGAACGCCAGATCCTTATCCTGTCTTTCCATAGCAACCTCCGTGTCATTATCAGCAATCTTAAAGCATTGGTCAAAGCTCGCAAAGCCACGAAGCGCCTGAAAGTGACTCAAAACCAAGGCTTTCAAGCGTATCCAGCGCGCTCTTCATGGTGCTTCCTGTAGTAATTATATCATCCACAACTATGATATGCGTCTTTTTAAGTTCTTCAAGCCTGTCAATACAGTCGGGATTAAAAGCAAAGCGCCCTTTTGCAAAAGAAAGCCTCTGGACGCGGTTCAGGCGTTTGCGTTCTCCGACGTAATCAGCATAATCGCCCTTAGTCATAGCTTCATTCTCAAACCCGCCGCTGTTGACCAGAAGCGGAAGAAACGGTCTTCCAAGTGCCCTGCATATACATGTCATCTGGTCCCAGCCATTTTTTTTCAGCCTCCCGGAACTGCACGGAACCGGCGCCAGAACCGCCTTCCCTTCAGGGTCAAGGGCGCAAACGGCTCTTTCAAGGTACAGCGCCGCAGCTTTGGCCAATTCCCTGCAGCCGCGGAACTTCAGACTGTACATAACGGAATAGCCCAGAGGGCCGTCGAAACGGGCAACCGGAAAAATCCTGTAAGGTTTTTTATCTCTGCACCTTTCACAGGTGTAAACATCTGAAACTTTTGGGAAAAAACATTTGTCGCAGCGTGCCATAAATGTATCGAAACACTCTTTGTCAAGTTCTGCGGCGCAGTCATCACAGATAATCTTCGCAGAAGAAATTACACTTTCGCAGATTGGGCAAAAAGAAATCATGGTCAGCTGTTTTCCGCAAGCTCCCTGAGCTTTGAAAGATGTATCATCGCCTGCATCGGAGTACATTCGTCAAGGTTCAGTTCCTTCAGGCGTTTTATTATCTCGGATTCCCGAACGCTTCTTTCCTCCGCGGCATCATCTTTTTCGTCAGGCTCTGAAGTAAAGAGATTCCCCTGTGACATGGAATAATCCGCGAAATGCCTGTTCTGAAAATTACGGGCATCCCTTATGACAGACGCGGGAACGCCGGCCATCTTTGCCACGTGTATGCCGTAGCTGGAATTGGCAACGCCTTCTTTTATGCGCTTCAGAAATGTAACGCTTCCGCTGTCATCCCTTACATCAAGGGTAAGAAGCCTTATCCCCGCAGTATTCAGCATTGTCAGCTCATGGTAGTGTGTGGCAAAGAGCGTCTTGGCTTCTATGGTTATAAGATTTTTCATTACGGCATAAGCAATTGACATGCCGTCCTGAGTGCTTGTGCCACGCCCTATCTCATCAACAATGACAAAGGATTTCCTGCTGCAGTTTCTAAGAATGAAAGCCGCTTCCTGCATTTCTACAAGGAATGTGGACTCGCCCCGGGCAAGGTTGTCCGTTGCTCCCACACGGCAGAAAATCTTGTCCACAAGGCCTATGCGCGCCTTCGACGCGGGGACAAAGCTCCCAATATGGGCAAGAAGGATGATAAGCGCATTCTGCCGGAGGTAGGTGGACTTTCCGGCCATGTTTGGACCGGTGATAAGGCAGAATCTCGTACTCATGTCAAGCCCGTTGGAAACAAACTGCCCCGGACCCAGTTGTTTTTCAACAACGGGGTGCCGGCCGTCATGTATTTCAAGAACATCATCCTCAGTCATATCAGGACAGGTGTAATTTGAGTCAACTGCAAGCGCCGCAAGGCTTTGATAGACATCAACGGAGTTCAGAAAGTGCCCTATGGAATTAAGATAGGCCTTAAGGGACAGAACATTTTCCAAAAGCTCATCATACAGAGCCCTCTCACGCTCTTCTGTCTGCGCACCGGCCTGAAGAATATTCTTTTCATGCTGCATCAGGGCGTCCGTTGTAAAACGCTCCCCGTTTACCAGTGTCTGCTTTCTGTAGAAAAAATCCGGAACCTTAGAGACCTGCCCCTTAGGGACTTCAAGATAGTAGCCGAATATCCGGTTGTAGCCCAGCTTCAGGATGCTCAGACCGCTTTGGGTTTTGACTTCCTCAAGATATTCGCGAAGAATTGTATCTCCGCGGTCTTTCACAGCCCTTTTTTCATCCAGGACCGCGTCATAGCCTTCAAGTATGACCTGACCTTCCTGAAACTGGCCAAGGCACTGCTCGTTTACAGCCCTGTTGATACGCTCCATAAGAGCTGCGCATTCAGAAAGGGCGTTTTGGTCCATAGAAGTTTCCAGAAGGGAGAAATAGCGGTCCGGAAAAGCGGAAATAAGGTCAAAGAAGCTGCCTATTGTCTGCTTTATACCTACAAGGTCATGGGGAACGGCGCGCTTAAGCATTACTCTTGTAACAAGTCGGTTCAAATCTCTTGCGCCCGAAAGGGCTTCGCGCACCCGCTTAAGTTCAGCGGCATCCGATACAAAAAAACTAACCCAGCTCTGGCGGAAACGTATCTGCTCCAAAGACCTTAACGGAAAAGCAATCCAGTTTTTCAAAAGCCTGCTTCCGCCGCTTGTAACTGTACGGTTTACAGTTTCAAAAAGCGAATAGCGGGAAGACCCGTCATAGAGGCTTGAAAAAAGCTCCAGATTTTTCCTTGAGCTTTCATCCATGCCCACAAAAGAGTCTTCGCTGTCCACTTTATAGTCGGTCAGATGCCCTACGGAGCTTTTTGAAGTCTCCGTTATATAGCGTATCAAAGCTCCCGCAGGAGAAACTATTTTATCGTTTTCTTTTATTCCGTAAGCTGAAAGCGACTTTACTCCGGCCTGCTCGCATAAAAGCTTATAGCAGCTTTTCCGGGTAAAATACCACGGAGCAAGCTTCGTAACCATTGCCGGATAAGTATCAATAACGTTCTTGTAATCGTAGTCCAGAAAGTATTCGTCCTCGCAGACAAGTATCTCCCTTGGGGCTATCTGTTCAAGGGCCGTCCTTACAGCCTGCACCCTGTTTTTCGTATCCAGGTTTCTTAGATGAAAATCTCCGGTAGAAACATCACAGAAGGCAAGACTCTGCCCGAAAAAGCAGATTATGTAGTTAAAGCTCCTGTCGTCTAAAAAATCTTCATCAACAACCGTAGCCGGAGTAACTATCCTTACCACTTCCCTGCGCGCCAGTGTTTTTGCGTTGTTTGAAAGCTCGGTCTGCTCGCAGATGGCAATTTTCTTCCCCGCGTCAAGGAGTCTTTTAAGGTAGTTTTTGTAAGCGTGATAAGGTATTCCGCACATGGGGTCATCCCCCTTATGCGTCAAAGTCAGATTCAGAAGCGCAGAAACCTCGATAGCATCATCGTCAAACATCTCATAGAAGTCGCCTACACGGAAAAAGAGCACCATGTCCGAGTGCTCCTTTTTCATTTCCCTGTACTGACGCATCAAAGGTGTTTCAGACATCAAGTTCTCCCGTATAGTACCCGTATAGTATCAGATAATGCTTGTAGATATGGCAAGAACCAGGCTCATGCCGCTTGTTTCCCCGCTTCCGTGGAAAAAGCTTCCTCCAAGCCAGCGGAAAGAACGTGAAGCATCTCCTGCGCTCTGATATCTGTAGGTTGCGTTTTTAACAAGATATAATCCGAGAGGAAAGCCTGATATTTTAAGCCTTAGCCCTGCTCCTGCCGCGAAATACCAGTTTATCCCGTTCTTAATACCGGAAAGCTCGGAGTTCACGCCTGTTGCGCTGGCAAAAAGCTCGGCCTGCACAACGTTCGGAACAAGAACATAGCTTATTTCCGCCACATTGTCCCACAGGAAGGCCTGGTCAACAACCGCATTGAAGCCGCGACCTATCGTCATACCGTCTATGTAAAGCATTTCATATCTTGTAGCTCCAAGCTTCGGGTCCCAGAAACGGATGCCCTGCTTTTCGTAATTGTAAAGCTGGGGAAGCATGAAGTTGCCGGAAGTGGAAAGGCTGAACATAACGTTTTTGTCTTCTCCTTCCTTGTTTCTGAACGAGAACAGCTTTATATAGCCTGTGGCATTCGCGGAAACCTTTATGTAGTTGGAAAGACCTCCCAAAAGGCCTCCGGCATATGTAAAGTTGGCGCCAAGCACATAGCCCTTTGTGGTGTTGGTAACATAGTCCCTGCCGTCCCACTGTATGCCGAAAGAGAACTTGTTTGAGAACTGCCACTTCTGGCCGTACTGGAAAATAAGCTTCTCGAACGGAATATATTTATCGTCATAAAAAGCCTTGTTAAGACTTATGGAAGTACCGCCTGAAACAGAAAGCCTTCCTGCATCATATATCCATGTATAGCCGGTGTTGTAGCCCAGCGAAAAGGTTACAAGGTCATACTTCATAAGGTCCTTGGAAGACGGATACTCATTGTTTGAAGCCGCCCACTGCTCCGCGCTTTCATAACCCAGCGGCCATGTCTCATTCCCGTTTCTTCCGTTGTAGTAGGCCGGACCTCCAAGCTGAAGTTCCCTGGCATATGACGAATGTGTTACTCCGAAACTGAAGGAATTGGACCAGCGTGATTCCTTAAACCACTTGTCTCCGAAAGAGATATTAAATGCCTGTGTATCCGGGGAAAGTGTCAATCCCATGCCAAGCTCCTGTCCTCTTCCTCCAAGGTTATGGTCGGTAAGCTGCGCGAAAGCTGAAACGGGGAAGGAATTCAGAGTGCCGCCGAAGGTAGCTCCGAACTGGATATCCATCGTACTTCCCTCTTCAAGCTTGAAGTCAAGGACAACGCTGTTGTCCTTCTGCCCGTACAGCAGGTCATAGTCAAGGTTTGAAAGAAGCCCGGTGTTATAAAGGTTCTGGGCACTGGTAATAAGTTTTGCCTTTGAGAAAATGTCGCCCGGGTGTATCTCAAGTTCCCTTCGCATGACATATTCTTTTGTCTTGTTAAGACCTGTGAATATTATGTCGTCAATAACGGCCTGAGGTCCTTCCGATATGGTAAGGTAGAACTTCACAGTCATATCAGTATCGTTGCGCTCATTGGAAAAGTCCATTCCGTTCGCTATATAGCCGTCATTGTAGTAAAGATCCGCAATAGCTCCGTATTCGCTCTGCACTGCCGCAAGGTTAAGCACGGAACCGGACTTCATGGTCTGGACTCTTGCAATCTCCTCATCGGAGAAAATGGTGTTTCCCGAAACTTCCATTCCGCCGTAGAACCACTGCTGACCTTCATTTATGTTAAATGTAACGGAAACTTCCCTGAAATTCTTTACCGAAGACTCAGTTTCCTCAATTACAGGCTCCGAGACTATGACATCTATATAACCGTTTGTCTGATAGTAGGTAACAATATTGGAAACGTCCGCTTTAAGTTTGGCCTCATCCAGATATCCGTTATTGAAAAGGGACTTAACCTTGGATTTTACCTGTTTTCTTAAAGTTGAAGAATCAAAGCTCTCGTTACCTGAAAACTTTATTTCAGTAATTCTTACCTGAAGCCCCTCGCTTATGGAGAAGTTCACGGAAAAAGTATTCGTTTCGGAATTTTCGATGATTTCATACTCTACAGGGATATCTACAAAGCCTTTTGACTGGTACAGACTGATAATTTCCGTCTTTGCCGCTTCAAACAATGCCCGCTTGTCCGGGTCGGCAAAATTACCTACAGCAATCGAGGTAACGGCTTCCCTGAGTTCTCTGGCCTTAATTTTGTCGTTTCCTTCGTACGTTATCGCCGAAATCATGGGAATCTCATAGAACTCGAAAACTATCTTTACTCTGCCGTCCTGAGTCTGCTCCGCATCCGCGGTAAAGAAATCTATCCCTTCTATACCGTAAAGGTCATTCTGAAGCTTTGTAAAAAGCTCGTCAGTAAAAGGCTTATAGCGATATGTATATAAAACGTCGTCGACTTTTGACTCCGATACGTTTACCAAACCTGAGAATGAGAATTCTGAGATTTCTCTGTTATAATACCAGGCGTCTTCAGCGCCCGCTGAAAAAACAAGGAATAACGCGAATATCAAGGCCAAAAATACTTTTTTCTTCATTCCGTAACTTCTCCTGAAAAACAAATCAAAGCTGGATCTGTTTGGTTACACTGAACCCAATAGTATCCAAAAAATCAAAAACAGACAACTCACGCGGGTATGTGAAGATACTCAGCGTGCCCATTGGCGTTTCCCAGTCAAGGCTTATTTCCGTGTCCAGAATAAGATCCTTGGCAAGGAAATGCCCTGTCTTATCGGACTTCTTTACACCGGTGTCCGCCTTAAGCATCAGACGGACTTTGATAAACCAGTCGGGACTGAGGTATTTGCCTGCGAAAATGGAAGTCATATCAAGATATCTTGCCAGCATACTCACATTGCTCCTTCCTGTCATATCCCCCGGAAGGGCATTTATTATCACATTGGAAACAATGTTCGATCTGGCCGAAAATATATCAAGCCCAAGAGCGTTCCTTATTGTGGCCCCTATTGAGTAAGTGGTGTTGGATTCAATAATACCCACTTTTGTAAGCGCGTCCGTAGCCGTAGCGGCAAACGAGGCAAGGGATGAAAGCGACAGGCTCTGGTCAAGAGCGCTTGAGGAAAGCACGCTCTGTCCAAGCATGGCAAGGATATCTTTTTCATCCTTTGCGGGGATACTGGAGAAACGCGGAGAGATATTATCAAGCGTAGAGTCCTGCAAAATCAAGCTGATTGTTATCTTGTTTCCGTCCGCGTCATAGTCTGTAAGTTCAGCGGTGAGATTAAGAAGGAAAGGAATCGCGGAACTGTTTCCGGAATACTTTCTCTCTGTAAGATCCACGCTCCCCTCTTTTATTATGAAGTCATTGTGCAGATAGTATACCTGGCCTGTCTTAAGGGAAACGCCGCCGTCCGTACTGAAAACATTGTCATTAAGCATAAGCCTTGCCGTTTTGTTTTCCGCAAGTGTGAAATTAATGAAAGAATTGTCTTTTTCAGGATAGTAAAACTCAACGTCATGACCGGTTGTCAGGTTAATATCCATGTCAAAAATAAAACTGGAGTTGTTCGCTGACGCGTACAGCCAATCGGGCAGCTTTTCATCAAAACGGAAGTCAAGCAAAGTAGAGGATACATTCAAGTCAGCCGCAAGTTTTGATCTGCCTACGCCAAGTTCATAATTCATATAGCCTGAAACATCTCCGCGTACCTCCATTTCCATGTCGTCGCTTACTATAGGAAGCCAAAGATTTACCGGAGTTTCTTCGTTTACGTTAATGCTCACATCAAAGCTTTCCATGGTATTGTTCTGCATTACCAGGCTTGCGGCAACGTCTCCGTAGAAGTAGCGTCCGTCATTTTCGCTGTAGCCCGACATTGGTGTCCGCGAAATAATAAGAGTATGATCCTGAATATACGCCGATACGTTTTTTACTGTCAAAACCTGATCAGGTACATAGAAAATTGACATTTCATATGACTGACAGAAACCCATTCCGTAGAAACCGGGGTTGGAAACAGGGCCTTTAACAAGGACATTTCCCTCTATAACCCCGTCAAGGAAGGTAAGCATGGGCGTATCTATGAACTGATTTAAAATCGGGAGCGGGAAATACAGGTCTGAAACCACAAAGTCAAGATTCCTTCCCACATAGCCCTTTGCCTTAAAGCCGAAAAGAAGTTTCTTATCTATATCCATATCTATATACCCTGTTTCCATGTCGTATTTCCCGTTTATCATGTTTCCGCTGAATGTCAGGTCTTTTTCCGTCATGGTAAGAGCTACATTGGTAGCAGCTATCCTGTAACCGTCAGACAGGATTATGTCGGAAAGCCCAAGGGAGAAATCCACGCTGTAGTTCTCGCCTGCAAGTATCTGCCAGACACTGCCTGTGATTGAATCCACCTTCGCGGCTGCGGTAACTGTGCCGCTTTGCGTGGAAAGCTCTCCGCTCATCAGCTTTTTCTCATTCAGGAAGGACATGGAACCTTCAAGAAGCATCTTTGAAAAATCGGCACTGAAATTTATGTCATTGATATTCAGGCTTCCAATTGTTCCGCCCGAATCGTAAAGGGAAAGCACGTTGTCTTCAAAAATCGCATTGACAGATACTTTGTTGGCACCATTCTCTCCCCATGCAAGACGGCCTGAACCGTAAAAAGCGCCGCCTCTTCTGCCAAGAACCGAAATCCCGGCATCTTTTAAAGTGTAGTCGCTGTGACTCAGCTCAAAGTAGTAACGGTCTTCGGTTATGGCTCCTGAGATATCAGTAAACCCGTCGTCGCTTTCAAAATCCATTTTGCCCGTGACAGAAGAAGTATCTCCATTCAAAAGTGCTTTTATGCTGTCAAATGTAATATCAAGTTTACCGTTGAAAGGATGGAATTTGCTTTCAATGGTCCCTCTGGAAAGGCTGAGATTTTCCGCGCCAAGACTGTGGTCCGTAATATCCATGTCAAGCCGTGCTGAAATCATATTGGAAACGCTTACGGCAAGATTGTTAAAGGAAAGGAAGAAAGAACCGTCCTCAAGGAAGAAGCCCGCGTTTATAAGGGTGCTCGCGTTCATGTTTACGTTCTCATCCAGCCTGAAAACCATATTGTTCAAAGAACCTGAAGCTATGACCTTGCCTTCTTCAATACCGGCTTCAATGTCAAGAACGCTGCCGTCTATTTTAAGACTGAACGGATTTGTAAAAAGCACCGCATCCAGAGCTATGCCTTCGCTTTCAAGAAAAGGCGCGTCCATCTGTACGGAGGCGGTTATCCTGTTAATATCATTCCAGTTTATGCTTCCGCTAAGTCCGGCTCCCCGGACAAACTGCGACCTGGCAACAAATTCATATATCTTTGTTCCGTCCGCGTGAGAAAGGTCAATACCCGCAAGCTCCATGCCGTCTGAAAGTCTTTGAACGGAAAGCCTTCCTTCAGGCACAAGTTCATTGAAATCAATGCTTCCTGAGTATGAAATTCGTGTATTGCCGGTAGTGACGGCAAACGTGTCTATTTCCGCCGTTTTTTCGTCAACGCCCGCTTCAAACGTAAAAGCTCCGCTGAAAACAGACTCCCCTATCATAATATTTCTTGCAGCGGCATTAAGACTTAACCTACCTCCTTTAACAATGTCAAACGGCGTTTTTACATGAAAAACGGCACTGTAATCACCGCCCATAAAGGAAGAAATCCAGGATTTGAAACCCTCGTCAGCATAAGCGGAAACAAAAAGGCTGCCGTCAAAGTAAGTGGAAGTAGAGACAAACGACTGCCAGGAAAGGAACTTCCTGTAAAGCAGTTCATAGGTTCCCGGGGAAAACGAAGAAAGGTTAAGACTTATGTCAAATTTTTCTCCGTCATAACCGATTGAAGCCCTGAGGTCTTCCGCGGAAGAGAAATTAATCCTGGCATTGCTGTTGCCGTTAACCGCCAAATCAAAGTCCGTCCTTTCAGATAAAGACGCACACTTTAAATCCTTCAATGCTAAAGAGACATTTGAAACAGTCCTGAAATCCCGAGTCTGAACGCCCGCATCCAGCTTCGCGGAAAAAGAACCTATGAGTTCATTGCCGCAATTTCCTTCTACAGTACTTCTTATTCTTAAACCAAGTCCTGATTCGGAATAGGAATAGTCTATAATCGCATCGGAAAGCCTGGAATCCGAAAGATTAAAGTCCTCAAGCCCTTCAAACGAAGCGTTTTTTAAACTGATATGCCCCATGCTCGCAAAACCGTTATCACCGCCTGAAACAAGTTCAAGCTCGGAAGACAGGCCTGACAAATTAGCTTTGCGGGATTGAAAAGAAGCCTTCAGAGCTTCCGAAGAAACGTCAAGAGAGATATCGCTTACACCGTTAAAGCTGCCCTTAAGGTGAAAATTTTCAATACCGGCATCAAAGTCAAAATCGGAAACTGCACCGGACAATAATTCGCCCGTTAAGTCAAACGCGGCTTCCATGGTTTTCATTTTATACGAAGCGCTAACGGTAAGACCTGAAAGAGACGCGTCAACAAGAGGATTTTCATTAAAAACTTTTGTATTATTTATAAACAGAGCCGCGCTGAGAACATCTTCCGAAATGCGCGCGATGGCGGAACCCGAAGAAACTCTTATAACCTTACCGTAAGAGGCGGAGGCTACCGAAAACGAAACGGCAAAATCAGAATCCACCGAGATACGCACATCCGACGCACTTATCTGTTCATTCCCAAGCGGACCGCCGCCCGCCGAAATACCCGGGACATTCAGGTCCGCCTTCCTGAAAACAAGCCCTTTTCCAAGCTCCGCGGTAGCGTTTATCCCGCGCGAAACCGCCTTTATACCCGAATAATCCGCATATACATTAAGATTTCGTATGCTTGCCGCTATCCCGAATTCGTCAAAAACCGAAGGCTCACCCTTCCCCGAATTGCCATTATGAACGCCGGTTTCCTCTTTTGCCTCGCCTTTGGCCGAGTCCGTCCGCATCAGCGTATCCACCGCAAAATCATTTACATAAAGGTCAGCGTCCTCTGCCGTCACCGAAAGCTCACCTGCATACCCCAGTACCGCAAGCTTAAGAAAATCCCAGACGGAAAAGGAAAGTTCAACTCTTCCTAAAACCGCAAGCGGAGTTTCCCCTGCCGATATTCTAAGGTTTTTTACAACTATGGCCTTCATCAGGGTGCCGTCAACCGATTCCATGGTAACTTCAAGACCCGTTTGGCCTTCCGGAATAAAATTCTGAATCGCGGACCGGAGTTTATCCATTCCGTATGAGGATGCCTGCAGATAAACCACTGCAAAAAGCACGGCAAGCACAAGGAACACTGAGATGATTACGGATGATAATGTCCTGCGGAATTTCATTTCGGTTTTATTGATTATAACAGTTCATTTGAATTATAGTAACAGAATCAATTGAAATCTCACCTAAAATGCATATATCATAAGTTGCTTACGGAGGGATAATGTCTGAAATCTTGAAAAACTTCTGGGTACTTGAAGGCCTTGACGGCGCGGGAACCACTACGCAGCTGAAAAACCTTGAATCCCATATGATTGAAAAGGGACTTCCTGTTTTCAGGACAGCGGAACCCACAATTTATGAATCCGGGGTTCTTGTACGCCGCGTACTCAGCGGACAGTTCAAAGTACCGCAGTCAACCGTGGCCTATCTTTTTGCGGCGGACAGGGACAACCATCTGAACAACAGCGAGTACGGCATAAAAGTCCACCTTGAAAAAGGAGAGACTGTAATTTCAGACAGATACCTTTTCTCTTCACTTGCATACCAGAGCATAGGCTTTGACTTTCAGGCCGTACAGATGCTCAATTCAAGATTTCCCTACCCGGAGCTTGTACTGTATATAGATACGCCTGTTGAAGACTGCATAAGCCGCATAAATTCCAGAGGCAACGCTAGGGAAATATATGAACAGCTTGATTACCAGACTGCCGTCAGGGACAACTATGAACGTATTTTCCGCGCGCTTCCGGAAGGCTGCCGCCTTATCAGGGTAGACGGAAGACTTACGCGCGAGCGGATTTTCGAAACGCTTAAAAAGGAAATAGGTCTCTGATATTACCGTTTTGTTGCCATTTGTTGCAAAAAGTCAAACTTTTTATTGCGGACTCAATTTTTACTATGTTAGAATGTCCGTTGAATGAATAAAAGATTCCGTCCAACTGATACTGTTTCGGTTCCACTTTTGGACGGATAAAGGACGTATCGTGCAGAATACTTGCGCAATTGAACTGAAGAACATAAGAAAAACGTTCGGTTCTGTCGTTGCCAACGACCAGATTGACCTGCAGATTAAAAGAGGAGAAATCCTTTGTCTGCTGGGAGAAAACGGAAGCGGCAAGACCACTCTTATGAACATGCTTTCGGGCATCTACCAGCCTGACAGCGGTGAAATCTACAAGGATGGACAACAGGTTTCCATCCGCTCGCCAAAGGACGCTTACACACTGGGAATAGGTATGATACATCAGCACTACCACCTGGTTGACGTCTTCACGGCAGCCCAGAACATCATTTTGGGCCTTGAACATGAGAAGATGGACCTTGGCGCGGTAAACGACAAGGTTAAGGGCATCTGCGACCGCTACGGCTTCAATGTTGACCCCAAAAAGAAAATCTATGACATGTCCGTTTCACAGAAACAGACAATAGAAATTGTCAAGGTTCTTTACAGAGGAGCGGAAATCCTTATTCTTGACGAACCCACAGCCGTCCTTACTCCGCAGGAAACGGATAAACTTTTCGCCGTTCTCAGGAATATGAAAAACGACAACAAGGCAATAGTCCTCATCACACACAAGCTGGCCGAGGTTCTTGATGTCTCCGATAAAGTCGCAATCCTGCGTAAAGGCCGCTATATCGGAACCGTAAATACAAAGGAAGCCACGGCGCAGTCGCTTACGGACATGATGGTCGGACACGCGGTAACGCTTAACATAGACAGGCCGGTCTATAAAAATCCTCAGAACAAACTTGAAGTTTCAGGCCTGACGGTCTTTGACAACGATGGCATAAAAAGGCTTGATGACGTAAGCTTCACCGCAAAAACAGGCGAAATACTTGGTGTTGCCGGAATTGCGGGATCAGGCCAGAGGGAACTTCTTGAATCCATCACGGGACTCTACCCCATTGCCTCCGGCTCCATAAAGTTCGTAAACGAAGACGGGAGCAAAAACGAGCTTGTGGGGAAAACCCCTATGCAAATCCGCCAGGCGGGAGTCGGAATGGGATTTGTCCCTGAGGACAGACTTGGAATGGGCCTTGTAGGCTCAATGGGAATGACGAACAACATGATGCTCCGTTCATGGAGAAACGGCAGTGGAATGTTCTTTAACAAAAAGAATCCGGAAACCCTTGCAAAGAAAGTCTGGGACGATCTTGAAGTTGTTACTCCCTCAACCGAGTTTCCGGTAAGAAGAATGTCAGGCGGAAATATTCAGAAAGTTCTTGTAGGAAGAGAAATAGCCTCGCATCCTCCGGTACTGCTTACAGCCTACGCGGTAAGAGGTCTGGATATCAACACATCTTACGCAATCTATAATCTGCTGACGGAACAGAAGATGAATGGAGCTGCCGTCATGTATGTCGGAGAGGAACTTGACGTCCTTCTTGAGCTGTGCGACAGAATACTGGTCCTCTGCGGAGGTAAGGTAAGCGGCGTGGTTGACGCCAAAGCAGTAACAAAAGAACAAATAGGACTCATGATGACAACAGTAGGCGGAAATGAAGGAGGCAGAGCATGAGCGAAACAACAAAAACTCCTCTGTTAAGACTGGCAAAACGTGATTCCATGGACCCTAAGGAAGCCTGGGCAATAAGAGTCGGCTCCATACTTTTTGCGTTTCTCCTTGGAATAATACCTATCATGATGGCAGGTGAAAATCCATTCCAGAGCTACGGCATAATCATAAGCGGAGCTCTTTCAAAGCCCGGCTACATACGCCAGACCGTAAAAAGGGCCATTCCCCTTCTTGGATGCGCCCTTGCCATAGCCCCCTGTTTTAAAATGAAATTCTGGAATATCGGAGCTGAAGGCCAGATTACAATGGGAGCCATTCTCTCATCCGCAATAGCCATTTATTTTCAGAACTCCATCCCAAGAATCCCCCTGCTTCTTCTTATGATGCTCGCAGGAGCCTTGGGCGGAGCCGTCTGGGCATTCATTCCCGGTTTTTTCAAAGCCAGATACAATACAAACGAAACGCTGTTCACTCTTATGATGAACTACATAGCCATAGGAATAGTAAGGTGGCTTCAGGGCGGCCCGTGGGAAGGAAGACCCGGAACCCAGATGATTCCAATGTTCTCAGACAATGCAAGACTGCCGAATGTTCTGGGTATCTACTGCGGCTGGATTATCGTTCTTATCATGGTGGTAGTAGTCCACATATACATGAACTACACCAAGCACGGCTATGAAGTCGCAGTTATCGGAGACTCCATCAATACCGCGCGCTACGCGGGAATGAACGTGGGCTGGGTAATGATGAGAACAATGCTCTTCTCCGGCGCCATCTGCGGAATAGTAGGCTGGCTGCTTGTATCGGGAGCTAACGGAACTCTTAACTCCGATGTAGCCGGAGGCGTTGGTTTTACCGCAATCACCGTCGCATGGCTGAGCCAGCTGAACAGCTTCGCAATGATAATAATCGCAGGCATACTTGCTATAATCGGAAAAGGCTCTACAACGCTTCAGACAAAGCTAAGCGTCCCGGCTTCTGTTGCGGACATAGTTTCAGGCATTCTTCTCTTCTGTATGCTGGGCTGTGAATTCTTCATCAACTACAAAATGATATTCAGAAAAAAATCAGACAGGGAGGTACATGCATGAGCTTCCTTAATTCAGTTGTTCTGCTTTTTGCCGCCGCGGGAGCCTACGGAACGGCTCTTATGTTTGGAACCATAGGCGAAATCCTCACGGAAAAATCCGGAAATATGAACCTTGGCGTAGAAGGTATAATGTACATGGGCGGAATTTTCGGACTCATTGCCCCTAATGTGTACGAAATGGCCGTGGGTGAAGGTAATGCAAGCCCGTTTGTGGCAATTCTTCTTGCGATTCTGGCGTCGTTCGCCATAGGAGCCCTTGCCGGAGCCCTTTTTTCCTTCATAACAGTTACCCTCAGGGCGAACCAGAACGTAACAGGCCTTGCCATGACTACCTTCGGCACGGGCGTCGCAAAATTTGCGGGCGAGCTCAGAAGGTTTCAGGTAGGAGGCTATGTCACCCTGTCAAACGACCTTAAGTTTGCCTTTGACAAACACTTCATGCCGAAGTTTCTGAAGGATATCCCCGTAATAGGAAAAATCTTCTTTGACCAGAGCGAGTTCTTCTATCTCGCGATAATCGTCGCTGTACTGATGCATCTGTTCCTCACAAAGACAAAAACGGGTCTTTACCTCAGAGCAGTCGGAGAGTCTCCGATTACCGCGGACGCCGCAGGTATTGACATTACAAAGTACAAATACATTGCAACCATAGTCGGCGGCGGAATATCGGCAATAGGCGGAATGGTTTACACAATGACTACTGCCGGCTGTGTCTGGATTGAGGCATCCATCGCAGGCACGGGCTGGCTTGCCGTTGCGCTTGTTATCTTCTGCACATGGAGGTCTGTCAACGCCACATGGAGTTCGGTCCTGTTCGGCGCCCTGATGATAATGTATCTGAGAATAATTCTCAAAGGCTTCCCTCAGGAGCTTTACAAGATACTCCCATACGTTGTTACCGTAATTGTCCTTATCATTACAAGTATGAGAAACATAAAGGACAAGCAGCCTCCTGCGTCTCTTGGAGTGAATTACTTCAGAGAAGACAGATAATTTTAAGGCCGTTTCCCGTACAAAGGCTGCCGCAGTTTTATGCGGCAGCTTTTTAGTATGAAATTATAGCAACAAAACGCAACAAAAAATCTTTTTTCGTTGTTTTTTGGAATGTTTGTGATAGAATTTCAATATAAGGCTTTGATTCTAAAAAGGCTGATAATAAAAAGTGGGCTTACCACAAAAAGGAGAATGTATGAAAAAACTGGCAGTAGTTTTGATGGTTGCTCTTATTGTCATGACAGCAGTTTTTGCAAGCGGAAGCAATGAGGCTACTTCTACAGGAGCAAAGGCAACAAAGATTGGTTTTGTCGTTATCAACGATGAATCTGACCAGGGCTATACCTGGAACTTCACAAATGGAATGAATGCGGCAATCGAAAAGCTCAAGGCTGAAGGCTACAACGTAGAGCTTCAGACAAAGAGGCACACGACAGAGTCATCCATAGCAAAGGACAACAACATGGAACTTGCGGAGGAAGGCTGCGCAATCATCTTCAACAACAGCTATGGTTTTGAACCGTACATGCTTGAAGCCGCGAAGGAATATCCCAATACGATTTTTGTCGGAATGACAAACTGTGGCGGACAGGTAGATACCAACCCGAATACGCACAATGCGTTCGCAGCTATTTATGAAGCACGCTATGTCGCGGGTATTGCGGCGGGAATGAAGCTTCAGCAGGAAATCGACGAAGGGAAGATTAAACCGGAAGAGGCAGTCATGGGTTATGTCGGCGCCTTCTCATTCGCGGAAGTTATCTCCGGTATGTCAGGCTTCTTCCTTGGCGCGAAGAGCGTTTGCCCAAGCGTTACAATGAAGGTCTACTTCGTAGGTTCATGGGGCGATGCTACTCTTGAAGAAGCGGCAGCGCAGGCTCTTGTTGACGCAGGCTGTAAGCTCATATCACAGCACTCCGATACAACCTCCCCCGCTCTTGCAGCTCAGAAGGCCGGTGTCTATCATGTTGGTTACAACACGGACATGACAAAGGTTGCTCCTAACGCATCGCTGCTTTCATCCAGAATTGACTGGACAAGATACTTCTATACATTCATCAAGAATTACATTGACGGTGTAGAGAATCCGTCAGACTGGACAGGAACATACGCTCATGGTGATGTTGGCGTAACTCCGCTTAACACAGCTATCGCAGCCCCCGGCACACAGGAAGCAATGGACAAGGCTATCAAGGCATTCCATGACGGAACTCTCCATGTATTTGACCTTTCGAAATTCACAATCGGCGGCGTCACGGGAACCAACGATGTCATGTATGACGGCTTTGCGGCGGTTAAAGGCAATGCCACCTATGATGGATACTTCCACGAATCTGAAACTCAGTCAGCTCCGTACTTTGTAGGTCTCATAGACGGTATCAATTGGCTCAATGCCAACTACGGCAACTAAAAAATTTGCCGCAATCAAAAAAGGGCTCCTTAGGGAGCCTTTTTTTTGCTTAAAATAAAAAGAAAAGGCGCTTAGCTAAGCGCCTTTTTCATAAGTTCAAATACATCGGAAGGCTTGACTGAAGCGTCAACTTCCCTGATAAGTCCTTTATCCGCATAATAATTGATAAGGGGCTCGGTCTGCTCAGTGTAGACTTGAAGACGGTGGAGAATTGCCTCCTCCTTGTCGTCTTCGCGCTGGATAAGAGCCTCGCCGGTCTCGTCATCACGTCCTTCAACCTTTGGCGGATTGAAAAGGATATGATAAATTTTACCGGTTGACGGGCACATTCTTCTGCCTGAAAGACGCTTTACAACCTCTTCGCGGGAAATCCGGAAATCAATAACGGCGTCAAGAGCAATCATTTCAGCAAGAGCGTCAGCCTGAGGAACGGTACGTGGAAAACCGTCAAGGATGAAGCCCTTTTTGCAGTCGGGCTCGGCAATGCGGTTTCTGACCATCTCAATGGTAACAGAATCCGGAACAAGGCCGCCGGATGCGAGAATGGATTTTACATGCAGACCCAAAGCGGTTTCATTCTTGATATTGCTTCGGAACAAATCCCCGGTAGAAATATGTGGAATACCGAAGTAATCCTTTGCCATAGCCGCTATCGTACCCTTTCCCGCTCCCGGAGGGCCCAAAAAAACCATTCTCATCCAAAACTCCTCCACATGATGCAATCACCATGCAAACACTATACATAGGGACAAGCCCTTAATGTATATACTAGCATAAAATGTCTATTGTGTAAATTTATGCCGTGCATTATCATTCACAGCTGGAGGATATTCAATGGACATTGAAGGAAGACGTGTGACAATTCATGCATCAGATCTTGACGGATTTCTCAGGGAAACCGACAAGGAAGAGATAAACCATGTAAGGATGCTCTATGAAAAGAGCCTTGAAGCCTGCTCTGAGATTGAGACGGGAAAAGACGCCCGCAAAGTAAAGGAAGCGGAGAACAGGCTTGTTGAATCTTCTTCCGAGATTGGCAGATACCTTAATTCAGTGGTTTCCGGGGAACCTAAAATACATGTCTATTGTTTTGAGACGCCACAGGAACAGCACGGAGAAGCAAGCCGCCTTATAGCAAAGCTCAGAGAGCCTAAGACCGGGCATGAAGAGTTTTTATATTATATACAAAGAGCCTACGAGCTTCTCTTTTCCCATGTTTTCGCGGACACCGCCCTGCCCAGAAAAAGGTCAATCATCACAAAGACCCCCGTTACGAATCCATGCCGGAACTATGCTGTGCACAGGATACCTGACGTAGACAGCCTTACCAAGGATGCCGTAATGTGCGTAATGCTCAGAGGCGCGCTACTTCCCAGCATGATAATCAGCAAGGAGATTCAGGATTACAGCTCTGACGGCTACATTACCCCTTTTGCACTGTTTAAGATTAAAAGAGACGAAAGCAAAAAAGAAAACAATATGGCTTATGTTCTGGATTTGGATAAGTCTTTCTTTGATTTTAAAGAGCTGGACGGAAAAGCTCTTATTTTTGCGGACCCTATGAATGCTACCGGAGGCTCGCTGATAACAATCGTGAATTACCTTAAGGAAAACGGAGTAAGACCAAAGAGCATAAAGTTCATAAATGTCATATCCGCGCTGAAAGGCTCGCTTAGAATTGTAAGGGCTTTGGAAGAGTGTGAAGTCTATACCCTCTGGATGGACCCCGTACTCAACGATGCTGCTTATATTCTTCCCGGACTTGGAGATGCGGGAGACAGGCTTAACGGCGTTGATCTTCCCGGCAACCCAAGAAACATGATACAGCTCATAGCCGATTACGGCGCTAACATTACAAACCTTTACAGGGCGCAAGTTAAGAAAATTGAAGAAACGGTGCTCGGCTGACAAATACTTTTTTCTCAACGGTCTTATTATTGGTCTTCTGATACTGGGAGTCGTATTCTGCCTCAGCGCCTGCAGAACTTCCTCGGGCGCTGAACATGATGAAATAGTTAAAACCTCAATAGATTTGGCTCAGAGGTATTTTTCTCAGGGAAACTATGAAAAGGCTCTGGAGATTTATGACAAAGCCCTAAGCCTTGCAGAGGACTACAGACTTTTTTACAACAAGGCAATAGTCCTTTCTTCGTTGGGGAGAAACCGTGAGGCCGCCCTGCTCTGCGAAAGCTCTTTTGAAAACTATCCTTATATTCTTTCATTCAAGAAAGCTCAGGCTTTTTATCTTTCTCTTGCGGGAGAAAATGAAGCTTCCCGTAAAGCATATATTGAAATCCTTGACCTTAACCCTTATGACACGGAAATAAGAATTTCTCTCATAAAGGCTTACATGTCGGCCGGTCTTGAAGATAAAGCATATGAAATGGCATTAATTCTCTGGAATCAGGGATACAGGAATCTTGAAACAGTAAAGTTCCTGTATGAGATAAGGCCGGAAGAATGGAAAGAGGTTTATACTGCCTTACAGAGCGACTAAACCGAAAACCGCTCCTGCCAAAATCCATACAACCGGGTGTATCTTCTTGAATTTAAGAAGGCAGAACAGAAAAACAGCAAAGGCAATCAGAGGTACCAAAAGAATCTTATTCGATTCTCCTATGAAAGTTAAAGAGGCAACCTCCCAGAATGCAAAAAGCAAAAGTCCTATGACCGCCGGCCTTAAATGCCTAAAAACTGTCTGAACAGCGGGATTATCACTGAACTGCGAAAGTATTCGGGCAATTATCAGTATCACTATTACAGATGGCGCAAGAAGGCCTAAAGTAGCGATTGCTCCGCCAGGTATGCCTGCGGTTTCAAAGCCGACATAGGTTGCCATGTTCACGCCTATAGGCCCCGGAGTTGATTCGGAAATGGCTATCATGTTGGAAAGCTCGTTTGCGGTAAACCATCCGGTTCTGCTGCACATATCAAAAAGAAACGGTACGGTTGCCATCCCGCCACCAATCGAAAACAGTCCGGTTTTGAAGAATTCCCAGAAAAGCTGAAGGTAAATCATTTGGCATCATCCTTTTTCCCCGTTTTCTTTTTTTCGTAAAAATAGACTGCAAGGCCTGCAACTCCGGCTCCAAGTACAATCAATATGGGAGAAAGTCCCAGAAAAAGCTGAAGCAAAAGAGCGGCAACGGCAATAACTGCAGTCGTAACGTTGGAAACAGCCTTGCGTACAAGATTGATTACAGCGGAAAGGATAAGGGCGCAGACGGCAATTCGTATGCCCGCGAAGGCTTTAACTACATAGGGATTATCCTGAAAAACCCTTATTACAGTAGCAAGAACGGTGATTATGAGAAAAGAGGGAAAAACAATTCCCAAGGTCGCTATGATTTCGCCTATTACACCTCTTGTTGAATAGCCTACAAAGGAAGCTACATTAACGCTTATTATTCCGGGAGTACACTGCCCTATGGCATAGTAATCAAGCATCTGCTCCTGAGTTGACCATTTATGATTTACAACCACTTCCCTTTCAAGGATTGGAAGCATGGCATAACCGCCCCCAAACGTCATTACGCCTACTTTGGCAAAGGTAATGAACAGCGTCAAAAGCGATTCCTTCCGAGCTTTTTCTTCACTCATTTTAAGAACTTCTCCATTTCCTTCCTGACAAGGGAATCACACATTTCGTTATATTTTATTCCGGCATGGCCTTTAACCCAGTTCCATCTTATGCTGTTGGCGCAATTGAGCTTATCAAGCTCTTCCCAGAGCTCGCGGTTTTTCACAGGGTCTTTTGAAGCGGTCTTCCAGCCGTTTTTCTTCCAGCTGTTTATCCATGCGGTGATTCCGTTTTTAACATACTGACTGTCAGTTGAAACAGTTAAAGAGGAAACGCCCAGAAGAGACGCGTCTTCTATTGCGTGAATAACGGCGGTAAGCTCCATCCTGTTATTGGTGGTCATAGCCTCACCTCCGCTTGAATAGGAAATTATTTTTCCGTTGGCAAGAGCCACATAGGCCCAGCCCCCGGGTCCGGGATTCCCCGAACACCCTCCGTCAGTGAAAATGTCAACTGTATGCATAGCTGCATGATAAACCGAATATTGCCTAGACATCAAGGCAGTCAGATAAAGGACGTCGCTGAACGAAGATTTGAATAGATTCAGCCTTTTTCATGACCTATGGCTTTAAGCATCCTGTTGTAGCCTCTGGACTCGACCCGGTCTTCTGAAAGGCCCGCAAGAGAAAGTATATCCCGCAAAGTCATATCGGCGGCCGTATCAACGCCTTCCATTGACTCGACACATATTTCAATCTCTAAAAACCAGCCAAGATATCTGACCTCAATAAGCTCCGCGTGAACATCAAAGCCGTTGCGCCTTAAGGTGAAATCATGACCGTTCTTCCATTTAAGGCGGCAGACCTGAAGGCCAATACCGCTGCAGAAATTAAGGATGTCGCCCCATTTGGAATCCGGTACGGAAAATTCAAACTCCTGATTTTCCTCGGTCCCCTTCTCTGTTTTGATTTTATGCGGTTTGGCCGTAAAAATGACGGAAGGTCCTTTTTGAGTCATTTCACGTCTGGTACGGAAAAGAGGTTCGCCGTTGTCCGTATGAGACCAGTACATGTCGAACTTTCCGGTAACTCCGTTGTAAGTCACATCCGGAAGCTTCAGAAGCGCGTTTTTTACGGACTCCACCTCTTCTTCTCTGACATGAGCCTTAAGTTCAATCTCATACGCCATCAGTTCCCCCTCCTGAAAAAATCAATCCTTCCACGGAAAAATCATGCCCTTTAAGCTTCTGGGCCCTACAAGCTCCCTTTCTTCAAACAGCAGGTCTTCCCAATTCAAATCCTTCTTTGTCAAATTCGGATTGGCATCCAGAAAATCATACTTTTTCATCAAAAGCTTCATTGTATCCATTCTGGACAGAGCTATACCTGTAAAACCCGGTATCATTGTTGCGGTAAGAATTGTAAGAAGCATGTCAATTATTGTCCTGAGAAACAAAAACAGGGATGTGCCGAAGTTATCTCCCGCGACAAGGAAGCATTTTTTGAAAGTTTTAAAAGGACCGTCGGCCTCGACATGAAAACAAAGCGGGAAAAAAAACTGCATCGCAAGAAAAACGATTAAGGCAATCCAGAAGACCGTCATGCCCATGAAAAGACCGAAAAAATTCCCGATTGCGAAATAGAAGGGAATTACCGCGGCAAAAAGGAGCACAAGAATTATGCACAGGCCGAAATGAAAGAAGGCGTGGCCAAGATGATACCTGAAAGCTTCTTTGAAAGCCCTGAAACCGTCGCGACGGTACCTGCTGTAGCCAAAGACCGTCGCGTTTATGCCAAGCGAATACAGGCTGAAGACAAGAACCGAAATAACAAGCACGGCAACGGACGCCGCAACACTGTAGTCCGCAAGGAAACCTGAAAGAAGAATCAGCGCAAGCGGAGCCAAAAAGCCCAGATTCGTTACAATTATCATCATCAGGTTGTCCCAGATATCAAAAAATACCTTTTTAATCAGAAAGCCTATCATAAGTGAAATCTACAATCATCTTTTGACAAAAACAACATTTTATTAAAAAATCACTCAAAAATCACTCAAAAATCACATAAACCG
Source organism: Sphaerochaeta sp. (assembly GCA_052170315.1). Classification (GTDB taxonomy): domain Bacteria; phylum Spirochaetota; class Spirochaetia; order Sphaerochaetales; family Sphaerochaetaceae; genus UBA9732. Next base: position 63,548 of record JBQNAT010000005.1, on the reverse strand, counting down.
GCGCATGGTCCGAGCCCGTAACATCCGCATCTATGCCTGCGCTCTTTACCCTGTCTACGGCTCTTGAGGATACAAGCCAGTAATCTATTCTCCAGCCCGCGTTCCGTTCACGGGCCTTAAAGCGGTAAGACCACCAGCTGTAGGCATCCTTTAAATCAGGATAAAAGTGTCTGAAAGTATCTGTAAAGCCGCTTTCAAGCAAAAGCGTGAAGCTGTCCCTTTCCTCTATTGTAAAACCCGCATTTCTGAGGTTTGATTTAGGGTTTTTGATGTCAATTTCTTTGTGGGCAACATTGAGGTCTCCGCATATCAGAACTGTTTTCCGGCTGTCCAGCTCCTTAACAAAATTTCTGAAGTATTCATCCCACTCCAGACGGAACGGGAGCCTGGCAAGACCGTCCTGTGAATTGGGAGTATAGACATCCACAACATAGAAATCGGAAAACTCAAGGGCACAGATACGGCCTTCATTATCCTTCCCATGGCTAACTGAAAGAGGCTTTTCCTTTGAAAAAACAGCTGTCCCCGAATAACCTTTCTTTTCGGCATAGTTATAGTGGCAGTAATAGCCCGGAAGATTCAAAGCCAGCTGGCCTTCCGAAAGCTTGATTTCCTGAAGACAGAACACATCTGCTTTCTGCTCCATAAAATAGTCCATAAAACCCTTGCCAATTACAGCTCTCAGACCGTTTACGTTCCACGAAATGAGTTTCATCCCTATCTCCTTTCCGACAATTGTAGCATGAATGAACGAAATAATTGCTAATTTAAGAAAAAACTAATCAAAGAAGACATAGTTAATCCTAACTATTCGGTTGACCAGAACTTATAAACAATGATATAAAACACATGGAAATTTGGAATATGAGGTTAAAAACCCATGGGTGAGAAAAAAAAGAAGCAAAAAGGTGAAACCTATGACGCCTATCTTGTCAAAGGAATAGAACCCATACAGGAATTCATGATAAGCCTTCTGGGCACAAGAGCAGAAAATGAAGCAGTATGCAGGTTTGACATAGACCTTACTGCGCTTAATGTTTATCTTAAAAAACTTAACGATACGGAGCCCGAGTACAGATATACTTTTTTCCATATCTTCTGCGCCGCACTTGGCCGTACAATTGCTGAAAGACCCCGGATGAATTACTTCATAAGAAACGGGCATTTCTATGAAAGAAAGGATATTTCGCTTACCGCCGTTGCTAAAAAAGAAAAGGCGGACGGAGCGGAAGAAGGCTTCATAATAATGAAGTATAACAAAGACAGTGAAGAAAGCCCCATAGACCAGATGCACAACTCTATCTGCAGTCAGGTACATCACATACGAAAGAGCGCGGATACGCATGACGGCACTACCGATATCATGAGAACCCTGGTAAGGCTTCCAAGACCAATTTACAGGCTTGTTGTCAACTATATCCTGAAAAGCGACAGCAAGGGAAAGCTCCCGCGGGAGCTTGTGGACTTCAACCCCTACTCCAAGACCTGTTTCATTTCCAATCTTGGCTCCATAAAGATGGATGCAGATTATCACCACCTTACGAATTTCGGTTCAAACTCCTTTTTCGCCATAATCGGAATGAAGGAGATACGCCCGGAATTCAAGCCTGACGGAACCTATGAAATGAAAGAGTTCCTGCCTGTTTCCTTCACAATTGATGAAAGAATAGGCGATGGCGTTTATTTCTCGAAAACCATAAGAATGTTCAAGAAATACATGACAAATCCCGAACTGCTGGAAATACCCGCAAACCGAAGCGTTGACTTTGGAGACGGACAGGAAGACATTGATATTTAAATGACATTTAATGACTCAGAGGTATATATGACTTACACAGAAGAAGAAATAAAAACCGCCCCCTGGCTGAAAAGCTACGGTGAAGTTCCTTTCCATCTTGATTATCCCGATTTTTCAATAAGCGACGCACTCTTTGAAAGCGCAAAAAAATATCCACGTCAGACGGCGCTTACGTTTCAGGGAAAAGATACTTCATACAGCAGCCTTGTCCAGCAGATAACGGAAGCGGAAAAAGCATTCCGTGCGCTTGGGATAAAGGAAGGCGATGTCGTTACCGTCTGCATGCCTAACGTACCGCAGACAGTCATCTGCCTTTATGCCATAAATGCCATCGGGGCTGTTGCCAGCATGATTCATCCGCTTTCAGCCGTACATGAAATTGTCTTTTATCTGAAGGAAGCCGAAAGCAAAACCATAATCACGCTTGACCAGTTCTACGGAAAAATTAAAAAAGTCAGAGAACACGTCCGGCTTGACAACATAATCATTGCCAGAGTTTCAGATGCTCTGGGCTTTGTAAAGGCACAGGCATACAGGCTTCTGAAAGAAAGGCATTTTGAAAAATACTCAAAAGACGGAATTGTAATTTCATGGAAAGATTTTCTTAGAAAAGCACATGAATGTAATTTGAATCCGTCAGTAAAAAAGCGCGGCGCGGAGCAGGTCATAATCCTTTTTTCCGGCGGAACAACAGGTGTTACAAAAGGCATAAGGCTGACAAACCTGAATCTTAACGCTCTTGCCATGCAAACAGGTACAATGTGCAACAAGCCAATACAGGGAAAGACAATGCTTGCGGCAATGCCGATGTTCCACGGCTTTGGGCTTGGCGTATGTGTCCATACAATGATGTTCTGGGGCGGAAGGAGCGTGCTTGTACCGCAGGTAAGCGTAAAAGGGTATTCAAATCTTCTTAAAACCGCTCAGCCGAACTACATTGCGGGGGTTCCCACATTGTATGAAGGCATAACCAGAAACAAAGAAATGGACAATGTTGATTTATCCTGTCTTATGGGTGTTTTCTCAGGCGGCGACAGCCTGACCATAGAACTGAAGAAGAAGCTGGATAAATTCCTTGCGGACCATGGAGCAACTGTAAGAGTACGGGAAGGCTACGGAACGACAGAATGCGTTACAGCCAGCTGCCTTACCCCTTATAATAAAGAAAAGGAAGGCTCCATAGGCCTGCCCTATCCTGATACCTATTATATAATCTGCAAGCCCGGCACAAACGAAGAAGTCCCTTTTGGAGACGAAGGCGAAATATGCCTCAGAGGGCCGTCCGTCATGCTTGGTTACATCAACCATGAAGAAGAAAACAAAAATACTCTCCGTCTTCATGATGACGGCTTCACGTGGCTCCATACCGGCGATCTGGGATATATGGATGAAGAAGGCTTTATTTATTTCAAACAGAGAATTAAGCGCATGATTATAAGCAGCGGCTACAACATCTACCCTTCCCAGATAGAAAACATATTGGATGCTCTGCCGGAAGTTCAGATGAGCTGTGTCATAGGCGTGCCGGACCCGTACAGAATGCAAAAAGTCAAAGCCTTCTTACAGCTTAAGCCCGGAGTAAAACCCACGGATGAGCTCAAGCGGAACATAATGGCTTATTGCCGGGAGCATATAGCAAAATACGCAATACCCTATGACATAGAGTTCCGCGACCAGCTTCCAAAAACGCTTGTAGGTAAAATTGCCTATACAGTCCTGGAAAAAGACGAAATGGAAAAGCTTAAAAGGGCTTGAGCCGGGCTTTTAAATAAATACGGAAATGTATAAGGGAAATTCTTAATTGCCCTCAAAATACTTTTTAGCATTGTTGAAGGAAATGTCCTGAACCATTGAGCCGACAAGGTCAAAGTCAGCGGGAATCTCACCGTTTTCCATCCATGTGCCAAGAATATTGCAGAGGATTCTTCTGAAATATTCATGTCTGGGATAGGAAAGGAAGGAGCGGCTGTCCGTAAGCATACCGATAAAGCGGGAAAGAAGTCCAAGATTCCCCAAAACCTTCATCTGATACTCCATACCGTCAATATGGTCGCAGAACCACCACGCGCTGCCCATCTGAATCTTTCCGGGAATATCCCTCTGGAAGCAGCCGATTAGCGTACCGATTGGATAATAATCCTTGGGATTTAAAGAATAGATTATTGTCTTTGGAAGAGCATCACGGCCGTCAAGAGTATCAAGAAACCTTGAAAGATTATGGGCAATTTCACGGTCTTCAACCCCATCATAACCGGTATCCGCACCAAGAGCCTTAAAAGCGCGGGTATTGTTGTTCCTGGAAGACTGCATATGAAGCTGCATCGCGATGTTTCTCTTTGAGTACTCCTCGGCAAGCGACATTAAAATGAAAGTCCTGTAGGACTCGGCCTCATCGGCGGTAACAGGCCTGCCTGAACGGGCCTTGAGGAAGATTTCATTTACTTTGGCGTCCGTTGCCGGAGCATACGGCGGGACAATGATGGCATGGTCGGTTGCAACACAGCCGTTGGCGACAAACCAGTCAAGACGCCTGACAAGAGCCGTCATTACATCGGCCGCGCCGGAAATCTTCACGCCCGCAGCAGTCCCCAGTTTATCAATGTATGCATTAAAGCCGTCGGACTCGATATTCATAGCCTTATCGGGCCTGAATGAAGGAATAACTTTTGTGGAAGTCTTTTTGCCTTCACGAATAGCCTTGTGGAATTCAAGAGTATCGGCAGGGTCATCTGTGGTACCTACTGCGTAAACGTTGAATTTCTTAAATATGCCGTAAGCATCAAGGGTGGCATCTTCCTTCAGCTTCCTGTTGGCTTCCTCGTAAATTTCCTTAGCCGTTTTAGGGCTGAGCGGCAGGTTTATGCCAAAGAATCTCTGAAGCTCAAGATGTGACCAGTGATAAATCGGGTTTCCGATGGCGTGTGCAATGGTATCCGCATAGTTGAGGAACTTATGAAAATCATCCCCTTCTCTTTCGTCATAGCCGTTGGTTCTCATCTGTCTCCATTTGTAGTGGTCGCCGTAGAGCCATGCTGAAGTAATGCTGGGCTCTCTTTTGTTTTCGGCGATTTCCTGCGGTATAAGATGGCAGTGATAGTCGAAAATCGGCATCTGCTTTGCATAGTCATGAAACAGCCTTTCAGCACATCTGCTGTTTAGAAGAAAGTTTTCATCCATAAATTTCTTCATAAAATCTTCTCCTTTTATTCCTCTCAGGAATTCCTCTCAGGAATTGAACTTTTCCCTGTTAATCCAAAGCCCCAGAGCAGGATTTGGAATGTAGAAAATCTCCTCTCCGTCTACCGTGTTGTAACCGTATTTGAGTTTTTCAGGGTCGTACTTCTTTGAAAGCTCATCATAGGAAGCCGCAATGAAGCCCACATCTGAAATTTCTTTCTGTGAAATGTCCCTTACGGCATAGGTTATGGAAAAACGTCCGTCGCTGGAGCCGTGGATAAGGTGAGCCGCGACTCCCATGTTTTCCTGAAGGTCTTTGTTGGCATTCAGAAGCTCAAGCGTATGAATACGTCCATTGTAGCCATATTTTCTAATCAGCGCATCGTTTGTCATATCCTCGCCGAATTTGTCAACCGCGGGGGCAAGAACAATAAGCTCTCCGCCGTCAGCAATTGCCATACGCGTTCTGTACACAGCCTTGTTTCCAAGCCATGTGCTGTGGAATTCCTTTTCGTTTAGGTAGACAACGCACTTTTTAATACCTGCAGGCACATAGTCAATGTTCATTTTCTGAGAAAGCTTCACCGCCTGTTCAAGGGAAGAGCGGTCTTCGCTGATGAAAAGCCCATGTGTCTGAATAACGTCATCCGGTGCGGTGCAAACTGTAAGCATCCAGAGGATATTGGCTTTTTTACTCAGAAAATGCTCAAGAGCATAGTCGAAAATCTTTCTTACCGGCGTATAGTCTCGGCCCATCATCCTTTCCATATCGTAAACGGCGCCAATGATATGGCTCTGGTTTATCATGTCGGCTCCGCCAACTCCCACAAACAGGTTCTTGGCTTGATTGGCCATACCTATTACTTCGTGCGGTACAACCTGCCCTATTGACAGAACAAGGTCAAAGGAAGGGTCAATTACCATTTTGTTAATCTCAACCGCAACCCCTTTTTTCCAAAGCCCTTCGGAGACTTCGGAAACGAATGACGCCGGTACTTCGCCAATATTCACAACGTCATGGCGCCAGTCATGGACATGGAACTTTGAAACGGGGATATCGCCGTACATTGCTTTGATATCCTTTTCCGTCATTGCCACGTGAGTACCCAAAGCCTCAAGAAGCTCAACGTCTACGTTGTGCTCAATGCACCAGTGATAGGCAATGTTGGCAATCAGGCCCGCATTTGAAAAGCACCTGGTGTAGTCGGGAACAACCATCAGTACCTTGCGCGGCTTACGCTCATCAAGGGCAGATTCAACCATTCTTTTGATTTCTTCGTTTGTAAGCATCAAAACTCCCTTAGGCATTGTAGGTGGAAGCGCTTGTGGAACCGCCTTCGCCCGTCCAGTTGGTATGGAAGAACTTTCCTCTTTCCTTATCCACTCTCTCATAGGTATGAGCGCCGAAATAGTCTCTCTGAGCCTGAAGAAGGTTGGCGGGAAGACGTGATGTGGTATATCCGTCAAAGTAGCTGAGCGCGCTTGCAAAGGCAGGTGTCGGGACTCCGCACAATGCCGCGTTGGCCACAACGTTTCTCCATGAAGGAAGAAGGTTTTCAATTGCGGACTTGAAGTATGGGTCAAGAAGAAGGTTTGAAAGAGCGGGATTCCTGTCGTAGGCTTCCTTTATCTTGCCAAGGAACACGCTTCTTATGATGCATCCGCCTCTCCACATGAGAGCGATTGCACCGTAGTTGAGCTTCCAGCCGTAGTGCTTTGCGGCAGTCTCAAGAAGAACATAGCCCTGAGCATAGGAAATAATCTTTGAAGCAAGAAGTGCTTTCCTGATATCTTCTATCATCTTGGCTTTATCGCCCGTATACTTAGGCCTGTTTAAATTATAGACCTTTGCGGCTTCAACGCGCTCTGCCTTCATTGCGGAAAGACAGCGTGAGAAAACGGCCTCTCCAATAAGGGTAAGAGGCACGCCTTCGTCAAGAGCCGCGATGCCGGTCCACTTTCCTGTGCCCTTCTGACCTGCAGTATCAAGTATTTTATCAACCAGAGGCTGACCGTCTTCGTCTTTCTTGGCAAGGATTTCGCTTGTAATCTCTATCAGATAGCTGTCAAGCTCCGTTTTGTTCCACCGAGAAAAGACCTCATGCATCTCGTCCGGCGTCATTCCCAGAAGGTCCTTCATAAGCTGATAGGCTTCGCAGATAAGCTGCATGTCGCCGTACTCAATGCCGTTATGGACCATCTTTACAAAGTGGCCGGCACCATCGCTTCCGACCCAGTCACAGCAGGGACTTCCGTCTTCAACCTTTGCGCATATGGACTGGAAAATAGGCTTTACCAAAGGCCACGCAGCCTCTGAGCCGCCCGGCATCATTGATGGGCCCTTAAGAGCTCCTTCTTCTCCGCCAGAAACTCCCGTACCGATATAGAGAAGTCCCTTGGACTCGACATAGGCGCAGCGTCTGATAGTATCGGGGAAATGGCTGTTGCCGCTGTCAATAATGACATCTCCCGGTTCCAGTACGGGAAGAAGCTGCTCAATGAAGTCATCCACAGGCCGGCCTGCTTTAACAAGAAGCATTACCTTTCTTGGCCTTTCAAGACTGTCCGCAAGCTCTTTCACGCTTCTGCAGCCAATGATGTGCTTTCCCCTGGCTCTTCCGTTGACAAAATCATCCACCTTGCTGACCGTCCTATTGTAGACGGCGACGGTGAAGCCCTTGGACTCCATATTCATAACAATGTTTTCGCCCATGACGGCGAGGCCTACAAGACCTATATCCGCTTTCTTAGCCATAATCACCTCTTTACCCTTGCGTTACCCTTGTAGACTGACCAAATCTGCTCTTCATCCGCAGGGGTGCTGTAATCTGTAAGGACAGTCGTTGCCAGAACGCCTGTTGCCCATCCGAAACGAATCCAATCCTCTTCATTCTTTCCTGAAAGGATTGCATACAAAAGGCCGCCAACGAAACCGTCGCCGCCACCGATTCTGTCCATGACCTGAATAGGTCTTGGAAGCTCTTCATACCAGTTATCGCCTATGCGGACAAGCGCGCCCCAGTTATGCTCGTTTGCGCTCACGGCTTCCCTGAGGGTTGTTGCATAGACCTGCGCATCGGGATAGGACTTTTTAACTTCTCCTATCATGGTCTTGAACTGCTCCATCTTGCCTGCAAGGCCTTTCCCGCCGGTCTCGGGACCCTTCATGCCAAGGCATAGCTGGAAGTCCTCTTCATTGCCGATAAGGATGTCGGAGATTGATGCTATTTCGCTGAATGCGGCGCCAAGCTCGGCTTCCCTGCCCTTCCAGAACGATGCCCTGTAGTTAAGGTCAAAGGAAATGAGGGTGCCGTTTTTCTTAGCAGCTCTTGCCATATCAAGGCAGAAGACTGTTGTTTCATGGCTGAGCGCGGCAATAAGACCGGAAAGGTGAAGTATCCTTACGCCTTCGGTTTCAAATATTCTCTTAAGGTCAAAGTCTTCAGCCTTAAGGGCACGTCCCACCTCGCCCGCTCTGTCATTCCAAACCCTTGGGCCTCTGCTTCCGAAACCGCTGTCCGCGATGTTGAACTGGTGCCTGTAGCCCCAGGCTCCTCCCTGCGGAACCTCAGGCCCTTCGTAATCAATGTTCCTGAACCTTAGCTCGGCCTTTATGAAGGAAGCAATCGGGCTGTCCTGAACAAATGACGTAAGCACCTTTGTTTTAAGCCCAAGTGAAGAAGAAACGTTAAGCACGTTGCTTTCGGCGCTTGTGGCCTGAAGTTCAAAAAGGTGACTTGTATGAACAGGAAGTCTGTTCACAGGTGTTATTCTCACGCCCATGCTTGTAGGGCAGACTAAATCATACTTGCTGTTTTCTCTAAGTTTCAACATTTTTATTTCCTTTCCTGCTAATATCCTACGACTAATATCCTACGACTAATATCCTACGACTTATTCAGTTACGCTGTGCAGAGTTTTTCTGATGGCTCCCGGACCCTTGTTAAGGCGCCTGAAAGCGGAAACTACCGCGTCCTTAAGAGGAGATTTCAGTACGTTATAGCCCCAGATATCCTCTCTGCTGAGAATTTTATCCAAAGCGCCGGGAGCAATATCATCTCCGAACTTAATGCCGGCAATATCGGCATGAGCGGAATCTGCAAGCGGGTCCGGGCTGAGCTCGAAGCTCTTTCCGTTATCGTCTACGGCAAGCAGGTATCTTATCCATGAAGCAAGGACAACGGGGATGACCTTAAGATTGGAAAGGTCAAGGCCTTTTGCCTGATAGGCTTTTACAGTCTCACCGAAACGGATTGAAAGCTTCTGACTTGTATCAGTCGCAATTCTCTGGGGTGTATCCGGCATGAACGGGTTAGGCAGTCTCTTGTAGATAACATCGTCAATGAACGATTTTGGAGAAAGGATTCCGGGGTCGGTAACAACAGGAAGGCCTTCAACATAACCCAGCCTTTCAATGTATTTTACAATGTCGGTATCCTTCATTTCGTCAGAAATCTTGGTGTAACCCAGAAGACAGCCCATGATGCTCATTGCCGTGTGAAGAGGATTAAGACAGGTACAGACCTTCATCCTTTCTACCTTTGTAACAGTGTCCCTGTCCGTAAAATAGACGCCTGCCTTATCAAGAGCCGGCCTGCCGTTGGGGAAAGGCTCCTCTACAACAAGGTATTCGCACTCTTCCGCGTTTACAAAAGCGGCAACGTAGGACTTTTTGTCCGTAACTATGATATCCATATCTTCCACGCCGTCCGCCTTAAGGGCATCGCATACCATGGTATCAGGTCTTGGGGTGATTTTATCAATCATTGACCATGGGAAACTTACCTTGCCCGAATCGCGAAGCCAGTTTAAGAAGTCCTGAGAGACAAGACCCATCTCAACCCATCTGCGCGCGATTTCAGAAACTCCGGTGAAGAGCTTCAGACCGTTCTGAGAACAGTTATCCATGCTGACTACGGCAATTGGATACTTACCGGCCTTGAAACGCTCGTTTAGAAGAGAAACCACCATGCAGCATATAGTCGTGCAGTTTTCAGGTCCGCGGAGAATATCTTCCTGAACATAGCCCGGAGCCGTGGCATAGCCTTTTTCGGTTATGGTAAAGCTGACCATCTGAAGGGCAGGATTTGTGAAGATTTCAACAAAACGCTTCCATTCTTCTTTTCTCCGGGTGCTGCATACCATTGCTTCCGCTACGGAAGCGCAGATTTCCTTATCAACAGTCCCGTCGCTTTTAAGCGTAACGTTGATGCAAAGATTGTCATAGGGGGCATAGCCCTTCTCTATAACCTCTCCGTCAAAACCTTCTCCTACGATAATTCCGGAATCGGCAAGTCCTTTGTTAAGAAGGCCCTGCATCCTTGCGGCAAGAAAAATGCGGAAAATATTGCCGCCGCCGAAGTGCACCCATTTACAGGCCTTTGCCGTATTTTCCCTCATTTTCTCAATATCATACTCCGGCAGCTTATAACCCTTGGCTGCCCACTGTTTTCTTGTATCCGCGTTCTCTACGCTCCTGATATTAAGCTTCAAAGCACCCCCCCCCTTTTTTACTTTTGAAGTATTTCGCGAACATGATGTCCAATATGTTTGAACAGAAGCTCCGCGTAATCGTTCCTGTATTTTCTCCAAAGGCTGTAAAGCCTGTCCTTAAAGGCAAATGTACCGTCGTCGTTCTTCTTGTTAAGAATAAGACCGTATGTAATGTGTATAAGCTGCCTTGAATCGTTATTGCTGAAAAGCTCCGGAAGTTGAGCGTCCGAAAGCGTATCAATGTCGGGTATCCTTGAAAGCTGAGTGGTGACATGATAGTAAGCTGTCGCGGCGGTGAAAGCCGTAAGCGCATACTTGTGAACCTCCCTGTAAAGCGCAGGGTCCTTAATAGCGACAAGCTTCATAGCCTCAAGCCAGTTTGTTCCGGCTGTCTTCAGGTGGAAGCGGCCTTTCGTTTCCTTTCCCGCTACAGGGAAAATTGAGAACTTATCCGAACCGCTGTGAATGGAAATCTTGTAGCCGAAATGCCTTGAAATAGCCGCATGGATTTTCATCTCTTCCGCAAACTGCTTAAGGTCGCCTATATAGTCTATACCCTTCTGGAACTCTCCGCAGAATCTTGGAGCAACGGTGGAAACCCTGACCTTGTGCCTTATAAGCTCATTTGCCACAAAAAAGTGCTGGGCGGGAAGGGTTGGAGTCATTGTCTCATCAATCGACACCTCAAAGTCTGCAAGCTGCTTACCGTCCTTCATTACAACGTTCAAGAAAATGTCCACTGCATGCTCTATTGCTTTGAAGTAAATAAGGGCAGTCCGTTTGTAAAGCTCTTCGTCAAAGAAAATTTTAACACCTTCGCCCACATCAAAGCTTTTGTTAAGGTAAAGAGCCTCATGCTCTTTATACAGGCTGCCGTTATGCAGATATTTTTCATTTACATCTTTAGCGGAAAGACCGTCTACGGAGTTGTCTATCTGTTCGCTGCAGTCCAGCGTTATCATAGTACAGCCGCTTTCAATGGCATATCTTACTTCATCCGCCGTTTTGACATGGTCGCCGTCAGCGCCCCAGCCTGATGTGTAGTTGTTTCTGAAAACTGCGAAACTTGCACTGTCTATGACATCTGCAAATGTTCTGTTTGTAAGGTTAAGCTCCCTTATGGACTGCTGGGAAAGAATCGGAGTAATCTCCGTATATTTTTTAAACACGCGGATATGTCCGTCAGCAGCTATACCAAGCCTGTCGCCTACTCCCATTGTCTTATCCCTGTCAAGAACCTTCGAGGGCCGGGTAAACGGATATAGGGCGCGCATCTTTTCCGCGTTTTGATGATTAAGCGGAGCCAATGTCCAGCTTTTTCCGTCGGCGCTGACCATTTCGCCATCGAAGCCAAGCTTCGTATCCGCTACAAAATAGTCCCTGTCATCCGAGGCAACCATGAAGAGGTTGTCATGAACCGAATCCTTATAGATGTCAAACACACGGCCATCTGACGTTTTGAACATATTAACTCCTTCGCAGAACGTGCCTGCAATCGCTTTCAAATCTTCCTGTTCTCATCTTAGAATGAAATCGCCTGTAAATCAACTGAAATATTAGTTGAAGAAGGATTATTTGTGCCTTTTTTATATACAAAAGCCGAAAATCCTGGCTATAATTGAGCCATGCTTACAGATACCGTATACAATGACCTGAGGAATAAAATCCTTAGCCTTACCCTTAAACCGGGGACACCGCTCAGCTTTACAAACCTCAAACCGCTCTACAATGTGAGCATTTCACCCATAAGAGACGCCCTTAAACGTCTGGACAACGAAGGTCTTGTAACCATAAAGCCTCAAAGCGGAACCTATGTAGCTCTCATAGATATGGTAAAAACAAGGGACGAACGTTTTATGCGGCTTTTCCTTGAACTTGGTGCGATAGAAAAGGCTTTTGACCGCGGAATAGATAAACAACTTCTTTATCAGTGGGAAGATAGCATAGAAAAGCAGCAATCCGCGTTTGAATGCAGGGACACAACTACCTTCCTTGAGCTGGACAACTCAATGCACCGCCTCCTGTTTCTGGCCTGCGGCCATGAAAGGGTTTTTGACTCAATGCTGGCCACAAGCGGCAATTACCACAGGATAAGGATGGTAAGTTATCTTTTCGATGATATTTTTTCAAACGCCATCGAACAGCACAGACAGATACTGAAAGCTCTTAAAGTAGGCTCATTGGAAGAAGTACTGAAACTTGAGCGTCTTCACATATCAAAACTTGAAACGGAGACATCCTGCTACCAGAAAGCCTACCCTCAGTACTTTAAGTGACGCCTTGAACATTTTAAAGTAATATATCAGTCGGCGCACTTTCGGAACCGTTGGATTTTTACCTTATATCCTCTGTCTTTATCCAGTCCTGATCGTCATAGGCCCTGTTTTCACCGCACATGGCCCAGATGAAAGTATAGTTGGAAGTTCCGCAGCCTGCATGAACAGACCATGAAGGATTAATAACAGCCTCGCAATTGTGCACTGCAATGTGGCGTGTCTGGCTTGGCTCTCCCATGAAATGGAAGACAACATTGTCTTTCGGGATATCGAAATAGAAATACACTTCCATTCTTCTTTCATGAGTATGCATAGGCATTGTATTCCAAACGGAACCGTCTTCAAGATGAGTAAGTCCCATTGAAAGCTGGCAGGTTTCAAGCACATCCGGATGCAGGTACTGATTAATGGTCCTTTCGTTGGACGTGGCCTGAGAACCGAGATGCTTGTGAACTGCCTTCTCAAAAGGTATATGTGCCGCAGGCTTGGGTGTGTGGGCAGGGGTTGTGCATATGAAGAATTTCGCGGGCTCTGAAGGGTCGGCTGACTCAAACTCCACCTTTTTTGTGCCCATTGGCAGATACAGGCCATCCCAGTGGTTCATTTTATATTCAACGCCGTCAGCGAAAATTTTTCCCTCTCCGCCGATATTTATCGTTCCCAGTTCCCTTCTCTGCAACACGAAATCAACCCCGAAATTCTTCCACGGGTCAATGTTCTTCTCAAGATTTATGCGTTTTTTCACAGGCGCGGCACCCATTGTGACTATCCTGTCCACGTGCGAGTAAACGGCGCTCACATCGTCTTCTTTGAAAATATCCGTGATAAGGAACTCCGCCCTCAGCTCCTCAGTAGTCATTCTCCTGAAAGGTTCCTTTCCGGTCGAGTATCTTATGTCCATTTTTTCTTCTCCTTATTGTTCATTAATCTGTACTTTCAGCTTATCATCACGGGTGTTCCGTTTCAAGCCGGAGATTAAAAACCATTTACCTTAATCTTTCTATTGGTTATCATTCATACATGCTTGATTTAGGTTTCAGAACACATGATTTCGGAAAATTCGGAAGCGCGGAAGCCCTTGCGGATACTGTAAGCGCCCTAAGAAAAAATGCCTGCCTGCATTTTGCTCCGTACAAAGCTCTGGACAATGTCCCAAAGCCCCTAAATACGGAATGGGCAGTTTCTGTGCGCCGGACTTTTGCCTCAAAAGGCATAAGGGTTGCGATTCTTGGCTGTTACATAAATCCCGTCCATCCTGACCCTGATAAGCTGGAAGAAGGCCTTCAGGCGTTTGAAAACGGAATACACGTAGCAAAAGCCCTTGGGAATCCTCTTGTCGCGACGGAAACAGGCTCACTGGATGTGAAGAACATCCGCTGCAATGATACATGGAGCGGCAAAAACTGGACCAGATTTCTGAATATAATGGAGCGCCTTCTAAAATGCGCGGCGGACAACGACGTTACCATGGCCATAGAAGCCGTTGCCGACAAAAATACCGTAGATACGCCCGAGCGCATGTTTTCGGTAATGGAAACCTTCAAATCTCCTAACCTCAGATGTCTTTTTGATGCCGTCAACATAATGCCGGTCAAGGGTGTTTCCGATTTCTACGGCTATTATGATGAAGCCGTTTCCATGCTTTCCCCCTACATAAGCGCAATGCACCTGAAAGACTTTGTCTGGGCAGACAGCAACCCCAATTATCCGTTTGCAAAGGGCCCTGTCAAAAACGGAGCCATACCAATCGGGGAAGGCCTTATGCCGTGGAAAACAATTTTCGGAATTTACAAAAAGTACAAAGTTGACAATGTGCCCATGACGCTTGAGAACTTCAAACCGGAAACGGCAGCCCGAAGCCTTACCTTTATTGAAGACAGTTTCAAAGCTTTGACCTGATTATTTTTCCGCTGGTTGTTTTAGGCAGTTCATCCCTGAATACCACAAGACGCGGATATTTGTAAGGCGCGGTGTGCTCCTTTACATAGTTCTGTATTTCCTGCTTAAGCTCATCCGTAGGCTCAGTACCCTTTGTAAGAACAACTGAAGCCTTGACTATCTGACCCCTTACCGAATCAGGCACGGCAGAAACTCCGCATTCAAGGACATAGGGCAATTCCATGATTACGGATTCAATTTCAAACGGTCCTATTCTGTAGCCGGAAGATTTGATTATGTCATCCGTTCGCCCTACGTACCAGTAAAAACCGTCCTCATCCATCCATGCGATATCGCCTGTATGATAATAACCATCGTGCCAGACCTCGGCCGTTCTTTCAGGGTCGTTATAGTATCCCGCAAAAAGACCGCACGGAACCGTGCTGCTTACATTGACGACAATCTCGCCGGTTTCACCAACGGGGACGCTTTTCCCGTCAGGCCCCAGAAGGCTTACATCGTAAATGGGAGCGGGCTTTCCCATGGCTCCCACCTTGCTGCCGGCACCGACCAGATTTCCGATAATCATGGTGCTTTCGCTCTGTCCGAAGCCTTCACGGATACGAAGCCCGGTGAGCTTCTCAAACTGCCTGTAAACCTCGGGATTCAGCGCCTCGCCTGCAGTTGTCATGCATTTAACAGAGGACAAATCATACTTTGAAAGGTCCTCTTTAATCATCATCCTAAGCATCGTAGGCGGTGCGCAGAAGCTTGTTATCTGGTACTTCGCAAACATTGGCAGTATGTCAGAAGCATTGAAACGGTCAAAGTCATAAACAAAGGTCGCGCTTTCCGCAATCCATTGCCCGTAAAGTTTGCCCCACATGGCCTTTGCCCAGCCCGTATCTGAAATTGTAAAATGAAGTCCGTCCTCCTGTGTGCAGTGCCAGTATTTTGCGGTATGGAAATGTCCCAGCGGATACTTGTTGTTATGGGCGGCTATCTTAGGATAACCGGAAGTCCCCGAGGTAAAGAACATAAGAAGCAAATCGTCTCCGCGCGGTGAAGACTCGGTTTTTGGAAACTTTGAGGAAAACATCCTGTAATCCTCGTCAAAGTTTCTCCAGCCTTCTCTTTTACCGTTCACAATTATCATGTTTTTAAGGGTTCTACAGTTTTTGAGGGCCTCTTCAACATGATTTGGGACATTGTCATCGCAGGTGCAAATTACCGTACTGACCTGAGCGGCATTAAGGCGGTATTCAATATCGTGAGGTTGAAGCTGGTTTGTGGCAGGTATGGCCACGGCTCCTATTTTATTAAGCCCAAGCATCGCGTACCAGAACTGGTAATGCCGCTTAAGTATAAGCATTACCCTGTCGCCTTTTTTAATTCCAAGGCTTTTAAAGTAGTTCGCACAGCGTGAAGATTCCCTTTTCATATCCAGAAACGAAATCCTTCTTTCAGTCTTGTCCTTTGAAATATGGAGCATCGCAAGCTTATCAGGCTCTTTTTCAGCCATCGCATCTACAATGTCATAGGCAAAGTTGAAGGTTTCGGCATTTTTGAAGGTTATCTTTTCAGGTGTCCCCTTTTCATTAAGCTTCACGTCTATGAACTTTTGCCAAATATGCTCCCGGTTGTCGGCATGAGGTATGCTCTGTACAAAAGGAGAATATGTAACGGGAGTAAGTTCGGGTATCGGGGCCCCTGTCGGATTCATGACAATGGCATAGAACTCGCAATCTTTGCCGTTAACGGCTATCATGCCGTGAGGCGTTGACGAACTGAAATAGATTGAGTCACCCGGGCCAAGCGTAGTCCTGTGTTCCCCTACCTGGACAAGCAGACTGCCGGAAATAACAAGGTCCAGTTCCTGGCCGTCATGGCTTGTAAGTTCTATATCGCGGTACTGAGAATCTTCATCATAGACGCTTTTCACGTACAAAGGCTCCGCGATTCTGTTTTGAAACGCATAGGCCAGATTGTAGTATGTCATGCCATGGGCGTTGGATATCTCCTGCCCGCCTCCGGCCCTTGTTACAGTAAAGGACTTAAGCGTGGGGCTGTGGCCTTCTATTATGTCGGTGACATCAACACCCAAGGCCAGAGCGCAGCGGTAGATAAACGTAAAGTTCAAATCCCCCGTGCCAGATTCACAAGCAAGGTACTCGTCCCTTGTAGTCATGGTCTTGGACGCCATCTCATAGGTGGTCAGTCCTTCGATTTCACGAAGTTCCTTTATCCTT
Organism: Sphaerochaeta sp.; assembly: GCA_052170315.1. Taxonomy (GTDB): domain Bacteria; phylum Spirochaetota; class Spirochaetia; order Sphaerochaetales; family Sphaerochaetaceae; genus UBA9732. Next base: position 46,677 of record JBQNAT010000005.1, on the reverse strand, counting down.
GATGCCATCTCCCTGATTTTGTAGTCCAGTCCTGAAATCTGAGCCATAACGCCTCCGCAGGGCAAAAAAATACCCGTCCCAAAGTAAAATAACTTTGAGACGAGTATGAAATTACCCGCGGTACCACTCAAATTGCGCAATGCGCCCCTTCAGAGTCCGACAACTCCTATGCCCTAACGCGGCAGGTTCGGAAGGGTTCTACTTGCATATGAGGCTTTCTTCCCTCCGGCTCGGAAGCTACAGCAAATTCCATTAGTTCCCCCGGCTCGCACCGCCCGCCGTCTCTCTCATGGCTATCTGGAAAAGCACTCTTCGTCAACGCTTTGTGGTGAGTTTATGTAAATACTGATATTATTTCAAGACACATCCGTCATTTTTGTGTAATTTTCTTTACCATAGCCTGCGCATCGCCGCAGTAATCCGAGGCATCCAGGCACTTAAGGATTTCTTCCCTGTCCATGAAAGTAAGGATATCCTTATTTGCCGAAAGAAGCTGCGCAAGAGGATTCGGCTTTCCTTCCTGTACGCATTCCCACGCTTTAAGACTTTCCGCGCGTATGACCTCGTGCATCTGCTGGCGGTCAGCACCTCGTTTGCCCAGATTCATAAGAAGACGCTCAGTTGCGGCAAAGACGCCGTAAGACTCCAGATTTCTCTTAATGGACGCGGTATGAATATTCATGCCGGAAACAACCTTTTCCAGAGTGATAAGGATTTCATCCATGGCAATAAACGCCTGAGGCAGAAAAAGACGTCGGTTGGCGCTGTCATCCAGAGTGCGTTCAAGTATGCTTAAAGAAGCATTGTCCCAGGCATTGGACACCAGAGAATGGACATAGCGGCAAAGGCTGTCAGCTTTCTCACAGTTTATCGGATTGCGCTTGAAGGGCATAGCGGATGAACCTACCTGGGACTTGCCAAAGGGCTCGCTCCATTCGCCTATCGCAGTGCTTTGCAGCATGCGGAAATCAAGGGCGAATTTAGCCAGAATGCAGCTTAGGCTGTCAAGGATATGCATTATCCCGAGGTCCTGGATTCTGGGATAGACCTGGGTTGCGCCGTCAAAGGCTTCAAGATTCAAATCCGCCATTACAAGGTCATCAAGCTGCTGCGAAGAAAAACCGCTGCCGTCAAGAAGGCATTTGTAGCTTGCTCTTGTGCCAACCGCTCCCTTCATACCCTTCCCTTTGACTTTGAAGGAAGAAAGCTCTTCAATGCAGGCGTCAAGGTCCTGAACAACAAGGGCCAGACGGTAGCCCACGGTAGTAACTTCCGCACTTTGAATATGTGTGAAAGCCATGCACGGCACATTGGCAAAATCCTCAGACCTGGAAGCAAGAGCCTTCCGCAGTGTCCGGGCTCTGTTCAGAGTAAGAGACAGAGCTTCCTTAAGCCTCAAAGCATCGGCATTATCAAGGATATCCATGCTTGTAGCCCCAAGATGAATGATACCGCCGCCGGTTTTGCACTGCTCCGCGTAAGTCTTGATTTCGGCCATAAGGTCATGATGAATAGAGCTTTCAATCTCAAGAGCACGCTCTATATCAATGTCCTGAACATGGGCCTCAATATCGGAAAGCTGGGAGTCAGTTACAATTCCGGCTTTATTCTGCGCTTTTGCCAGCGCGACCCAGACACGCCGTAAAAGAAGGCGCTTATGAGTTTCCGACCATACGGACTTCATTTCATCAGAGCCGTATCTCCATGTGAGAGGAGAAATGAAAGTGTCAAACCCAAAATCCATAGGCGCCTCTTTTTATCTGTTGAAATTATGTTAAGGAAAAACTTACAAAATAATTATCTGGTCACGCGCAGGACCTACGGAAACGTACTTTACAGGGCATTTCGCGTATTCGCCTATTGCGGCAACATATTCCCTGGCGGCCTTTGGAAGGTCTTCCCACCTGCGGCATTTTGAGGTATCGCATCTCCAGCCCTTGAACGTCCTGAAAACGGGTTTGGCCTTTTCCTGAGAAACCGTGTCCGGAAGATATTTTGTTTTTTTTCCGTCAATCTCATAAGCCTCGCATACCTTAATTGTTTCAAAGGAATCAAGCACGTCAAGCTTGGTTACCGCGATTGAGGTAAAGCCGTTGATGTATGAGGAAAAATCAAGGGCAACAGCATCCAGCCATCCGCAGCGTCTGGGGCGTCCTGTAGTAGCTCCGTACTCCGCACCTATTTCGCGAAGGCGCGCGCCGTCTTCGTCAAATAGTTCAGCCGCGAACGGGCCGCCGCCCACACTTGTTGAATAGGCCTTTGTAATGCCTATAACCTCGGAGATTCCTCGAGGTGAAATGCCTGACGTGTTTGCCGCTCCGCCGCTTGTGGGGTTGCTTGATGTGGTATAGGGATAAATACCCCAGTCCAAATCCCTCATTATGCCAAGCTGACCTTCAAGCACTACCTTACCACCGGCGTCAACGGCCTTTCTCACAACAGGTACGGTATCAATGATTTTACCACCGAACAGCTCTTTCCATTCTCCGCACTTATGAAGCAGCTCTTCAACGTTGAACTGCTTAAGCCCGTAGTACTCCAGCTCTCTGTTTTTCTTTGGAAGAATCTTCTCTAAATGAGATTTCAGCGCTTCAGGGTCAAGTATCTCCCCTGCCCTTATACCTATTCTGGAAGCCTTATCGCTGTAGCAGGGTCCAATGCCGCGTTTTGTTGTTCCAATCTTATCATGTTCCGGGCGTCTGGACTCTTCAGCGCCGTCCAGAAGGCAGTGATAGGGCATGATAAGGTGGGCCCTGACATCAATGCGCAGGTTTTTGTGAAGTTCTGCAGGGATGCCTTCAAGCTCTGTCTTCATTGTATCGAAGTTCACAACCGCCCCTGCTCCGACAATGCTGACCGCTTTAGGGTTAAAGATACCTGAAGGTATAATGTGCAAAGCGAACTTCCCGTAGCTGTTCACAACGGTATGTCCGGCGTTGTCACCGCCCTGATATCTGATAACCACATCCGCATCCGTTGCCAGGTAGTCTACAATTCTTCCTTTTCCTTCATCACCCCACTGGGCACCGACAATAGAGATTACTGACATTTTAAACCCTCTTCATTTCAGCGATATAGGGAAGAGTCCTGTACCGCTCCCCGTAGTCAAGACCATAGCCTACAACCCAAACATCAGGAATTGTAAACCCTACATACTGCAAATCTACATGAACAACATGACGCTCCGGTTTTTCAAGCAGCACGGTTGTCTTAACCGACTTGATGCCGCGGGCCTTGAAGTTGCGTATCAGATAGTCCAGAGTATAACCGGTATCAAGGATGTCCTCTACGATAAGTACATGATGATGCTCCATGTTCCCTCTTGTGTCCATCAGAAGCCTGACATTTCCGGTAGTCTCCGAACCTTTCCCGTAACTTGAAACGGCAATGAAATCCACCGTGTGAGGAATGGTAAGCTTTCTGCAGAGGTCCGCAAGATAGATGAAAGAACCTTTCAGCACGCCTACCAGAATCAGCGGCTCTTCGATGTCTGCATAGTCATGGTTTATCCTGCCTGCAAGCTCCGTTACGCGGCGCTGGATTGTGTCTGCGTCTATAAGTACCCTTTCAAGGTCTTCCGTAAGCGGCGGGATTGCAATCGAACGAACTTTTTCCATATAGCCTCCGGGAAAAATCTCCCTGTTCAAAGCATATAAACATATAAAATATAGGTCAATAAGGTTTTAATATTTATACATTCGTTTCCGTCAGCCCCGGATTATATGCCAAGCTCCGTCAGAGATTTTCTGGTTTCCTCAGCCCCTTTAAAAAGAACGGCCTTCATGCCTGCGGAAACAGCTGCGGCCACATTCTCCGGAACGTCATCTATAAAAACGCTTTCCTCTGGTTTAAGGGAATATCTGTCAAGCAGTATCCGGTATCGTAACCCAGCCTTTCGATGAACAGCCTGGGATTATAATTTATCATTACACCTCCCAAATCGAATACAACGTTTCTGATTGGAGATTTTTTACGTCCATCTTTTTTTTACGTCCATATTTAAAGTATACATGGAAATCGGACTTTTCGCATGGTATTGAACATGGCATTGAATAAACAAAAATACCGAAATCCTCAAAAAGGTATTAACACGGGCAAAGAAATCTAATAAAGTAAATAAAAATTCATATTTAATGCAAAATAATGCATAAAAAATGACGCGCAGCGGCAAAAGGAGGAAGTGTCATGACGGTTGAGAAGGAGAAAGCCAAACTGACTATTCCCGATACGCGGGAAATAAACCTTGACGTCATCACAGACAATATGGGCAACAGGAGTATCAGCATTGAGCGCCTTCGTTCACAGACAGGCTACATAACCTATGACCCGGGCTTCATGAACACAGGCTCCTGCATGTCGTCAATCTGTTACATAGACGGGGAAAAAGGAATACTCCGCTACAGAGGCTATGATATAGAAGACCTTGTTGAGCACTGCGATTTCATTGAGGTAGCTTATCTTCTTGTAAAAGGCGTACTCCCTAACGCCGCCGAAAGAAAGAACTATCAGCAACTTCTGAACCAGCATTCCCTTCTTCACGTCAATATGAGGAACTTTTTCCGTTCATACCCTCAGGATGCCCACCCAATGTCCATATTGGCCAGTATGGTGGCCTCTTTATCCGCATTCTATCCGGAAATGGAAGAAAGAGATCCTGAGGATAATATTGACCTTACGGTTACAAGAATGCTCTCAAAGATGAGGACGATTGCGGCTTTCATATACAGGCAGTCGAACGGTCTGGATTTTATAGAGCCCAAATGGGAATATCTTTACTGTGAAAACTTCCTGAACATGATGTACTATACGCCGGTTAACAACTACCGCCCCGAGCCGACCCATGTTGACATACTGAACAAGCTTCTGATTCTTCATGGCGACCACGAGCAGAACTGCTCTACAACAGCGGTAAGGCTTGTTGGCTCATCCGAGGCAAATCTCTACGCATCCGTTGCCGCCGGAGTCTGCGCCCTTTGGGGGCCCAAGCACGGCGGAGCCAATCAGGCTGTTATGACTATGCTGAAGAATATTGTTGATAATGATATTCCCGTTGAAAAAGTAATTGAGCAGGCAAAGAAAAAAACCAATCCTTTTGTCCTTTCAGGCTTTGGACACAGGGTATACAAGACCTTTGACCCAAGGGCAAAAATCGCAAAACGCATGAACATTGATATGCTGAACTCTTCACACAGGGAAGATAAACTTCTTGAAGTTGCCTTGAAGCTTGAAGAAGCAGCTCTTAATGACGATTACTTTATAGAGCGCCACCTCTACCCCAACATTGATTTTTACACCGGAATAATGTTCCATATGATGGGTTTTCCGCAGCAGATGTTCACAGTACTGTTCGCAATGGGCAGAACGCCGGGCTGGATAGCCCACTGGCTTGAATGGAGACATGACATACATCAGAAGCTTGGCCGCCCCAGACAGGTATATGTAGGGCCTCAGGCAAAAAAAGTCATTCCTATTGACGAAAGAACGTAACTAATAAGTTTCAGGCTCAGAGATTTTTTATAAGTATTTTACCGAATTCTCTTGTGCCCGCATATTCTGTGCTTTTTTCTTCCTTTGAAAGAAAATTATAAAAATCCTTTGTGACTTTACCTCCAAGTATGGATTTTTCAACGGAATGAAGAACAAAATCCGCGGCTTCCGTAAAACCTGCGTACCTTAGCAGCATTTCACCCGAAAGAACAATGGAAAGCGGATTTGCCATGTCTTTGCCGGCAATATCGGGAGCTGTGCCGTGCGTAGCTTCAAAAACAGCGCAGCCTGTTTGGTAATTTATGTTCGCGCCGGGAGATATGCCAATCCCTCCGACCTGAGCCGCCAGAGCATCCGATATATAGTCACCGTTAAGATTCATGGTAGCTATCACATCATAATCTTCAGCCCTTAGAAGTATGTTCTGCAAGAAGGCATCACAAATGCAGTCCTTTATCTCCAGCGCATCTTCACCGTTTCTGGGAATAAAAGTCCTTCCGTCACGAACATAGGCATTGTATTTTGAAACGGCCAGTTCATAGCCCCAGTTCCTGAAACCGCCTTCCGTGAATTTCATTATGTTGCCCTTGTGGACAAGCGTCACGTTTTTTCTGTGGTTTTTTACGGCATAGTCTATTGCGGCGGAAATAAGGCGTTCGGAGCCTTCGCGGCTTACAGGCTTTATGCCTATGGCACTTGAAGATGGAAATCTTATCTTTTCCACATTCATTTCCTGCTGTAAAAATGAAATAACTTTTTTTACGCCGTCAGTTCCCTCTGCCCATTCAATGCCCGCATAGATGTCTTCAGTGTTTTCCCTGAACACAACCATGTCAACCTTTTCCGGATATCTTACAGGTGAAGGCACTCCTTCAAAGTATTTTACAGGCCTGAGACATGCATACAAATCAAGGTTCTGCCTTAGCGCGACATTTATGCTGCGTACACCTTTCCCTACAGGTGTCATCAGGGGTCCTTTTATTGCAAGGCCGATTTCCCTTATTCTTTTAACTGTCGTTTCAGGCAGATTTGTTTCAAAAAGCAGTTCAGCCTTCCGCCCCGCATAGCCTTCTTCCCACGCTATTGCCTTGGCTGAACCGTAGGCTTTATCCATTGCGGCATCCAGAACAGCTCTCATTACCGGTGTGATTTCGGCGCCTACGCCGTCGCCTTCTATATATATAACTTTGGTGAAATCAGTCATTTTTATTCCTTATTACTCTTTAAAGATTCTTTTATCTGATTAAGCCTGCCTCCAAACACAAGCATCCGTCTCTGTGAAGGGCTTGCTTCAAGCTTCATTTTAAGTTCATAATCCTGTGTAATATCGTAAACGGAAATGATACCTCCTTTTTCCACCTGCGAAATAACATCCGTTATCAGCAGCCTGTCATCCTGTTTAAGAATCATATAATCATTCTCATTCATGAAAGTAAGAGGAAGAATACCGAAGTTGCAGAGATTGGCCTGATGAATCCTTTCAATGGAAAGAGCCATTACCGCTTTTACGCCAAGATACATGGGACAGATTGCGGCATGTTCTCTTGAAGAGCCCTGCCCGTAACTCTGACCCGCAACAATAATATTTGCGAGCCCATCATCTCTGTTCTTTTTTGCCCTGATGCTGAAAGACGCGTCTACAGGCTCAAAAACAAAACTTGAATATTTGGGAATATTTGAACGATACTTAAGTCTGGCGCCTGCAGGCATGATATGGTCAGTGGTTATTTTATCCCCGACCTTTATGGTTACGCAGGCTTCCAATCTATCCTTAAGAGGCTCACACGCAGGAGGCTCTCCTATGTTGGGACCTCGCAGTATTTTGCCTTTTTTTGTATCCGAGTTAGGAAATATAAATAAGTTATCATTATATTTTTGCTCTTTTTGCTCAGGAACTGCTATCTCATCCATGCTCAAAGACGTGGGGTCCGTAATAACGCCGGTTATGGCACTTGCCGCCGCGGTTTCAGGACTTACAAGGTATACCTGAGCATCCTTTGTGCCGCTGCGTCCTTCAAAGTTTCTGTTGTTTGTCCTAAGACTCACGCCTTCAGAAGCAGGCGAAAAATGGTTCCCTATGCAGAAGCCGCATGCACTTTCAAATATACGGGCTCCAAAATGCACAAGGCGGGATAAGGTTCCGTCTTCGATTATCTTATCAAAAACATCTCTTGAACCCGGAGCCACCCCCAGTGACAGACTCGAAGCGGCTTTTTTTCCTTCAATTATCTTTCCTGCCCTGTACAGGTCCGCATAGGAAGAATTCGTACATGAGCCTATGGCAATCTGGCTTACTTTAAGACCTGAAAGCTCGCTCACGCGCCTGACATTGCCGGGAGAATGAGGACACGCGACCATTGGAACTATTTTGCTTAAATCAATTTCAAAAAGCCCGTCATAAACGGCATCGGAATCCGCTACAAGAGGTACAAAAGACTGCGCTCTGCCCATTGACGAAAGGAAAGCCCCGGTAACTTCATCTGACGGGAAAACTGATGAAGTTACTCCGCATTCGGCTCCCATATTGCAGATAGTTGCCCTTTCGGGGACACTCAGGGCAGACACGCCGCTTCCCGTGTATTCAAAAACGGTATTTACATTGCCTTTTACACCAAAGTGTTCCAAAACGGTAAGAATTACGTCTTTTGCCGTACAGAACGGCCGCAGTTTACCGCTTAGCCTGATTTCAACGACTTTAGGGCAAATCAGTGAAAACGGTATGCCTGCCATCGCCAGGGCAACGTCAAGACCTCCTGCCCCTATTGCCAGCATACCCAGTCCGCCTGCTGTAGGCGTATGGGAATCAGAGCCTATAAGCGTCTTGCCGGGAACTCCGAACCTTTCCAGATGAACCTGATGGCATATACCGTTACCGGGTCTGGAGAAAACTATCCCCTTTGCAGATGCTACCGACTGTAAATATCTGTGGTCGTCCGCGTTTTCAAATCCTACCTGGACTGTATTGTGGTCTACGTAGCTTACAGCAAGCTCGTTTTTGACGTTTTCAAGGCCAAGGGATTCAAACTGAAGATAGGCCATTGTTCCGGTCGCGTCCTGAGTAAGGGTCTGGTCCATCAGTATCTCAATATTTTCACCTTCTTTCAGAAGACCGCTTTTCAGGTGCGAACCCAGAATTTTATACACTGTTCCGAAACCCATGCCAAGCCTCCTTCCACCGTTTTTAAAAGTCCAAAGAAAAAATGTTTTCTTAAATATTTATACCATTTTAATGAATCAATATTCAATATAATTATAACTTAACTTCTTGAAAAACGGTAAAGTCGGACTTAAAATAAAACCATGAAAATAACATTCATCGGGGCAGCGCGGTGCGTAACCGGAAGCTGCATACTTTTGGAACACGAAGGTTTAAGGATTTTGATAGACTGCGGGCTGCCTCAGGGCTCAGACGAAAAAAGAAGCGCAAGAGAACTGCCTTTCGAGTCTGATTCTATTGATTATGTGCTTCTGACTCATGCTCACATAGACCACAGCGGAAGACTTCCCCTTCTTGCAAGGGAAGAAGGCACTGACAGGGCATTCAAAGGCAAAATCATCTGCACAAAGGCCTCGGCCGAATTATGCGGGATAATGCTTCCGGACAGCGCATACATACAGCAGGCTGATGCCGAGTGGCAGACAAGAAAGAACCTGCGCTCAGGGAAAGAAGCTGTACAGCCGCTGTATGATACCATTGACGCGGAAAATATACTGAAATACTTCTGCCCAAAGGACTACGGTGAAGACGTAAAGCTTTCCGACAGAATAACCGCCCGCTTTACGGATGCAGGCCACATGCTGGGCTCATCGTCCATAACACTTGAATATATGGAGAAGAAACAGCACCGGACAATAGTTTTTTCGGGGGATATAGGCAATCTGAACCAGCCCATAATCAAGGACCCCGAATATCTGCATAAGGCAGACTACGTGGTCATGGAATCCACCTACGGCGACAGAATCCACACCCACAACGCAAAAAGCACACAAGAGCTGGCTCAAACCCTTCAGGCTCTTATTGAAGAGACCTTTTCCCGCGGCGGCAGGGTCATAATCCCCGCGTTCTCAGTAGGCAGAAGCCAGGAAATACTCTACCTCATACGCTACATAGTCAATAAAACAGGCCGTCCCATACCAACCTACCTTGACAGCCCCCTATCCGTCAAAGCTACAGCGACATTTTTGCGTAACGTTGTCGGTTATTACGATTCCGAGGCCATGGCAGTCATCGAAAGCGGACAGAACCCCATCCTTTTCAACGGCTTTTGCGCAATCACGGATGTCGAGGACTCAAAATTGCTTAACACGTCCAACGAAAGCTGCGTGATAATATCGTCAAGCGGTATGTGCGAGGCGGGAAGAATCAGGCATCATCTCAAGCATAATCTCTACAAACCCAACAATACCATAGTCTTTACAGGTTATCAGGCAGGCGGCACGCTTGGAGAAAGAATACTTTCCGGAGCAGATACGGTAAGTATTCTTGGCGAACAGATAGCCGTAAAAGCAAAAATCACTAAGCTTGAAGGCATAAGCGGACATGCCGACAAGGACGGGCTTTTACAGTGGATAGACAAATTCAGCCCCAAACCCAAGCATGTTTTCGTGGTTCACGGAGACGCTAAAACAAGCCGTTATTTTGCGGGCCTTCTTAAAGAAAGCCGTGCGATTAATGCCCGGGCGCCGGAGCCCGATACCAGCGTTTTGCTTAAATAACAGCGGGAAAACCGGAGTTTTCTCAATGCCTATGAAATTTCTCTCAAAAACATGTATCAGTTATGTTTTTATATAGTAAAAAAATATTAGCAGTTAAGATTCATTTGTTTTCATGTCTGCGGGCTAGAGATAGATTTTATAAATCAAGTTTTGTATAATGGGCGCGATAAAACCCGGGAAGACGGAAAGACACTCTTTGTGAATTTTCGTCCGCCCTGAAAACAAGGACATTTTACAGTGTTACAAACCGAAACCCAAAAGACATCGAAAATCAAAATCATTGTGACGGTAGTCTTATCTGTGTTAATACTTTTATCCCTTGTCTTCCTTGTTTGGAGTTACTTTAAAGGATACTTTAAATCCGCCGATACACTTCGAGAATATCTTAAAAAATTCGGGATAATAGCTCCTCTGATACTGATTGTTATACAGGCAATGCAGGTAGTCCTTCCAATCCTTCCGGGCTTTCTGGGCTGCATAGTAGGAGCCGGCATGTTCGGAGCGTCCGGAGGTTTCTGGTCAAACTACATAGGCATCTCGCTTGGTTCGCTGGCCGCTTTTTTTCTGGCACGTCAGTACGGAGCCGCAATAGTTGAAAAAATGGTATCCATAGAACGTCATAAAAAACTGATTGACTGGGTGGAAAAGAAAAAAAGTTATACCTTGATTTTAACGCTTGCCATACTTCTTCCGCTGGCTCCGGATGATTTTCTGTGCTATTTTTCAGGCCTGACAAGGATGTCCGCAAAAAAGTTTATCTGGATAATAATACTTGCCAAGCCATGGTGTATACTGGCCTACAGCCTTGTTTTTGCCAATTTGCTTTAGGAGTTGAGAAAAATGTTGTTAGGAGTTTACAACTACACTGTACTGCTTACCTACACCGGGATGATTATTTCCTACTTAGGTATCGCGCTTGCCATGCGCGGAAACATAAGAGGAGCTTTGATATGCCTTATGGTATCAGGTTTCTGCGATATGTTCGACGGCAAAATCGCGTCAACAAAGACAGACAGGACACAGAAAGAAAGAAACTTCGGGATACAGATAGACTCCCTGTGCGACCTTATCGGATTTGGCGTACTCCCTGCGGTTATCGTTTACATAGCGTGTGACAGCGGCAAACCGGCCTTTGCCGTTTCCTGCTTCTATCTGCTTTGCGCCCTTATTCGACTTGCGTGGTTCAATGTAGATGAAGAGGAACGCATATGCAAATCCTTTGAATGCAGAAAATACTATGTCGGCCTTCCTGTAACTTCATCTTCCCTTTTTATGCCGCTTATCCTTGGGCTGGCACTGTATTTCAGGGTCAGGCTAAACATAATTTCACTGGTTCTCCTTGCCCTTATGGGAATTGCATTTGTAACGCCTTTCCGTCTCAGGAAACCCATGCTTAAGGGTAAAATAATCCTGCTTTGCTGCGGTGTTATTGAACTTGCCATCCTGCTTGCGGGGATGTGTGCGGCATGATTTCAAAAGCATGAGTATCAAATCGAAAAACGACCCGGGTGTAGAGTTCCTCTACGGAAACGCATTCGGCCGCATACTTCTTAAAATATTTATGAAAAGCCACATGGACAGGCTTGTGGTAAGGTATCTGAAATCAGGCCTTTCAAAAGGCATGGTCAGAAGTTACGCGAAAAAGCATGACATACCTCTCAACCCCGAGCAGTTGAAAGCTTTCCGCTCCTTCAGGGAATTCTTCATACGAAGCAGCGATAATCTTGTGATTGATACAAATCCGCGTCATCTCATCAGCCCATGCGACGGCTACCTCAGCGCTTTCCGGATTAACGAAGACAGCAGTTTTTCAATAAAAGCTTCTCAATACAGAATTTCAGAGCTTCTTCAGGATGAAGAACTTGCTAAGACATATCAAGGCGGTACCTGCCTTATCTTCCGCCTTTGTGCGTCCGACTATCACCATTACTGCTACATAGACAACGGAAGACTGGGCCAATCCCATGAAATTCCGGGGGTGCTCCACAGCGTGCAGCCCATTGTCTGCGAAAAGCTTCCGGTTTTCGTGCTTAACAAAAGATGCTGGACACTTCTTGAAACGGAAAACTTCGGACTCGTTGTACAGACTGAAATAGGAGCGTTAATTGTTGGCGGCATAGTAAATAACAACACGGATATTTTCCGCAGGGGCGAAGAAAAAGGCCGCTTTGAGCTTGCGGGTTCTACAATAGTGCTTCTGTTTCAAAAGGATCGCATGCGCCTTAGCTCCGAAATCACGGATGCGCTTAAAAGCTGTGACGAAGTACGGGTAGCCTACGGCTCTCACATAGGGTTTTCAGAGTAAAAACAATGAAAAAACACAAAAATATAAAAGAATGGTTTGTAGTCAATAAACAAAGAATAATACTTCCCCTTCTTGCGCTTTTCTGGAACGAAATTGCCTATTACGGCGCAAGGATACTCTCTGCAGGCAGATATCACTATGACATGACAACCGCCCTGGACAATTCAATTCCCATAATTCCATGGACAATTACCATTTACTGGGGCTGCTTTTTGTTCTGGGCGGCAGTTTTCACCTATGTGTCATCACTGCCCTTAAAAAACGCATGCAGATTAATTTTTGCCCATTTTTTAGGAATTTTCATATGCTTTGTAACTTTCCTTATATTGCCTACCACAAATGTACGTCCCAATCTTCAGGAAAATGATATCTGGAGTTTTTGCATGCGGCTGCTGTATGCTGTGGATGCCCCTGATAACCTGTTTCCGTCCATACACTGTTTTTCCAGCTGGCTTTGCTGGGTGGCGGTAAGACGTGAAAAATCCTGTCCATGGTGGGTCAGATGGGGAACCCTGCTCTTTGCGGCAGCAATTTGCATCAGCACAATGACAACAAAACAGCACGTTTTCGCAGACGTAATTGCCGGTATTCTCATTGCGGAAGTTATATATCCTGCGGCGTCCGTCCCTGCCCTTCTTGACAAGTATGTTGGCATTATAAAAAAGCTTTTTAAATTATAGACTTTTACTCTTTCAGGTATACAATATGAAAGGACGGTAAAATGAAAATAACCATAACCGACGGACAGAAAAACCTTGAATGTGAGTTTAATGAGGGTGAAAGCCTTCTGACTGTAATCAGACGCAATATCCATTTCAACAGCCCCTGCAGCGGCAGAGGCTTCTGCGGAGTATGCCGGATAGAACTTAAAAAGCCCGGGCAGGATAACTTCAAACCCGAGCTTGCATGTTTTCATAAGGCTCTTGACGGAATGGTTGTAAAAGTGCGTTCAATTTATCCGCCTCAGAACAGTTAAATATTCCATCCTTAAGCCCCTTTCCCCGTTGCCCTAAGGCTTGCAAGACGCCCCATATAAGCGGGTATCTCAATATTCTGAGGACAATGTTCCATACAGGTACCGCACGCTATACATCTTGAGGGCTGCCTGTCTTCCGCGAAACCGTCCAGGGCATTACGCTCCCAGAACCTGTCATACCTGTACTTATTGTAAACCTTAAGAAGTTCCGGGATATCCAGCTGCGCAGGGCAGTCCGAAGTGCAGTATCTGCAGGCTGTACACGGCACGCTGAACCCCTTCTTAAACTCATGCGCAATGTCCTTAATGAAGGTCATCTGCTCTGAATTTAATGCATTATCCTTCTCAAAGGTCATAAGATTATCTCTCATCTGCTCAAGTGCAGACATTCCGCTAAGCATCAGCAGGATATTTTCATGAGCCATAAGCCATCTGAAAGCCCATGAGGAGATTGACCAGTCGGGCTGGGCCGCTTTGAGTTTGGCGTCAAGTTCAGGCGTAAGGTTTGAAAGCCTTCCCCCTCTTACGGACTCCATTACAATGATTGGAATATTCCGCTTTGTAAGAATATCATACTCTTCCTTTGCGGTCGAAAATTCCCAGTCCAGGTAGTTCATCTGTATCTGAGCGAAGTCCCACTTTCTTGCATCCGCGAAATTTCTGAGAGTATCCGTTGAGGCATGCGTTGAGAAACCAAGATAGCGAATCTTTCCTTCTTTCCGCATTCTTTCAAAGTACTCAATACAGCCGCAGTTAAGATAATTATCCGCAGTTGAATCACTAAGAGCATGAAGAAGATAGAAATCAATATAATCAGTCTGAAGCCTTCTGAGCTGTTCCTCAAATACCGCTTTGTAATCGGGATTTGCCCTGTAGTTGAACTTGGTCGCAAGATAGAAACTGTCCCTTGGATATTTCTTCAATGCTTCACCAACGAAAAGCTCGGACCCTCCGTTGTTATAAACATAGGCGGTATCATAGTAATTTATCCCGCCTTTCATGGCTTCATCTATTATTTTCCGTGACTTTGCATAGTCAATTGCCGAACCGCGGTCATTTGGAACCACAGACGGAAGCCTCATATTCCCCATTCCAAGCCGTGAAAGACTGACATCCTTAAATTTTTTATAAATCAAAATTTAAACTCCTCCTGAAAAGTATTCCCGCGCTTTCATTATAGCACCGCATGAAAAACATGACAGACAAAAAAACAGAGCCCGGAAACCCGGGCCCTGTATTCGCTAAAAAACGCAGGTTTTAAACTTACTTTGCCTTTCCCTGATTGGCAACTGCCGACATCTTCTTCTGAAGAGCTTCCTGGTCTCCGAGATAGTATTTCTTTATTACCTTGAAATTATCATCAAACTCGTAAACCAAAGGGACACCCGTCGGAATATTAACATCAAGAATCTCTTCTCTGGAAAGATTGTCAAAATACTTAACAAGAGCGCGGAGAGAATTGCCGTGAGCTGCTATGATAACCTTCTTTCCTGCCTTCATATCGGGCTTGATTACGTTCTCAAAATACGGGACGGCTCTCTCTATGGTTGTTTCAAGACTTTCCGTGAGAGGAAGAAGCTTCGGGTCAATATCTGAATAGATTGCCTGATTGGCGGGATTTCTTTCATCGTCCGCTTCAAGTGCAGGCGGTTTTACATCAAAGGATCTTCTCCAGATTTTAACCTGTTCCTCTCCGTATTTCTCAGCCGTTTCCGACTTGTTAAGCCCCTGCAAAGCGCCGTAATGTCTTTCGTTAAGCTTCCATGTCTTAATAACAGGCAGCCATACGCGGTCCATCTCATCAAGAATATGGTTAAGGGTGTGGATAGCTCTCTTGAGATAGGATGTGTAGCAGACATCAAAGTCATAGCCTTCAGACTTAAGAAGCTTTCCCGCGTTCTTAGCCTCTTCGTGACCTTTTTCGCTAAGGTCAACATCCGTCCAGCCCGTAAAAAGGTTCAACTTGTTCCATTCGCTTTCACCGTGTCTAACCAACACAAGCTTCATCATTTTCGCACCTCCCAGGTAACTTGTACACTGACATAAGGGAATTTCCCCTTCTTATATTCTCATAAACAAATGAATCATGTCTAGTAATGAAAAATTAAACCTGAAGTTGAATACTTTAAGAGCAGTGCCGCGACAATCTATTTTTTATATTTTATGCCCTCGTTCCTAAGAAGGAAAGCCTTTCTGTCCAGACCTCCGGCATAGCCCGTAAGACTCCCGCCCGAACCCAGAACCCTGTGGCAGGGAATAATTATTGAAACAGGATTGTGCCCTACAGCTCCGCCCACAGCCTGAGCTGAAAGCCTTTCCATACCTCGCTTTGAAGCAAGAACGGAAGAAATCTCCCCGTAAGTCATGGATTTACCGAAAGGTATGCTAAGAAGGATATCCCATACGGCAAGGCGGAACGGTGTGCCTGAAAGCTTTAAAGAAGGTAAAAACCCCGGGTCCCTGCCGCTGAAATAGATATCAAGCCAGCGTTTTGTTTCCGAAAAGACCTCAAGCGTTTCCTTTGGAAGTAATTCTTTTGATGAAGATTTCAGCTCAGAAGCGCAGGTCTCATCAGTAAAGTCCAAACGGATAAGGCTTTCGCCATCGCTTTCCAGCAGAATGAGGCCTATGGGGGAAATGTAAAAATCAGTTTTTTTCATTTAAATACCCAAGTTTGTACAGCATTTCCGCCGCCTCTACTCCACCGCCCGCGGCTCCGCGCAGAGTATTGTGGCTAAGACCTACAAATTTAAAGTCATAGATGCTGTCTTCTCTGAGACGTCCTACAGATATGCCCATACCGTTCTCGTAATCCACATCCAGAGCAATCTGAGGTCTGTTTTCATCTTCCAGATACTGAATAAAGTGCTTAGGCGCTGACGGAAGATTATATTCCTGAGGCAGTCCTCTGAAAGAGCGGAGTTTTTCAATAAGAACATCCTTGGAAACCTTCTTTCTGAACTTCACAAAAACCGTTGTCGTATGTCCGTTTAAAACCGGAACTCTGATACACTGGGAAGTAATCTTCATACCTTCAAACGGCACTATTTCATTTCCTGAAATGCGGCCGAAAACCTTCATGGGCTCTTTTTCGGACTTTTCTTCCTCTCCCGAGATGAACGGAATGATGTTTCCCGTCATTTCAGGCCATGACTCAAAGTTTTTTCCCGCGCCTGAAATAGCTTGATAGGTGGAAACAATGACCTCATACGGCTCAAACTCGCTCCAGGCGGCAAGAGCCGGAGTATAGGATTGGATTGAGCAGTTGGGCTTCACGGCAATGAAGCCGCGTTTTGTGCCAAGGCGCCTTCTCTGGGCATCTATTATTTTATAGTGGTCCGCATTAATTTCGGGAATCACCATAGGAACGTCGCCGGTCCACCTGTGGGCAGAATTATTTGAAACCACGGGCGTTTCCGCTTTGGCATATTCTTCCTCTATTGCCTTTATCTCATCCTTCTTCATATCAACCGCCGAAAAGACGAAATCAACCCCGGAAGCAACCGCCCTTACATCCGATACATCCGCTACAACCATATCGCGCACGCTCTCCGGAAGCGGTTCTGCTATCATCCACTTCTCCTCAACCGACCGGGCATAGGTTTTTCCTGCCGATTTGGGCGAGGCCGCCAGAACCTCAATACTGAACCACGGATGCTGCGCAAGCAGAGTTACAAAACGCTGTCCTACCATGCCGGTTGCACCCAGAATACCAACCTTAAGCTTTTCCATATTCGGTCTCCGCTGTCAAAAATGTTACTATGCATAATAACTGCAAGAACCGGTTTTTGGAAGTGGGAAACAGCCTTTGCAGATAAGTTTTTCCGCTCCTATTTCTCTTCCGCGGAAGCAGACCTCTTCAGGCGCTCTTCAAACCTGAGGAATCTGGGCCTGTTGTAGCGCTGTATCATCACAAAAGCCAAATCAAAAGCGCAAGCTCCCAATGCAGTAAAGAGCAGCATGTTGAAAGAACGCAAATCAAAGGCAAAAAAAAGTGTAATAAGACTTAAAACTATATTCCCGAAATGGTCCATCTCCGCCTGGCAGCCTGCTTTCACAATGTCTCTCATAGCACAGCTGTCTATATCCCAGAGTTTAGGATGGGCTACGGGCAGCCTGTCTTTCCAGTTTCTGACTTTTGCTTTTTCGAAAAGAGCCTTCTCATAGCTTCTGCTCTGATAAAGCTTCTTTTCAGGATGGAAACGTTCAAGAGGGACTCTTCCCACAATAAAACCCCAGATAACGCGGACTGCCACGTGGTACAGCAAAACTGAAAGGAAAACCCTTACTGTTACGGCAAAGTCCCGTCCCGACCAGAAGTATATCCTTATGTACCACAGGTCAATCATAATGAGTATGAATAAAATCAATATCACCCATCGCTTGAAGTTAGACATTATTTTATCTTCCCTGAAAGAACATCGGAGTACATCTGAACAAGCATTTTTATAGACTTGTCAATTCCGTACTCACGCCCAAGACCCATATACTTCTCAGCTTCCGCCCTTCTTTCCTCATCATGTTCAAGCCAGTAGTCTATCCTTTTAGCCAAAGCCCTTGCGTTGCCGGCCGGAAACTTGCTCTTTTCATCAAGGGCATACTGGGCAGTTGCAGTAAGACTGCCTGTAGCAATGATTGGGACAATTCCAAGTTCAATGGCCTCCATGCAGGATAAGCCTTCAACTTCTATGGTAGCACAGTGGATATAGAGGTCTGATTTTCTGTAAATTGCCTCAAGCTCCGCAAGAGAATGGAAGCCGAAATCAGGTTCATATTTAAGAATTCCCTTTTCCAGAAGTTTTGACGAAAGTTTCTTCAGGCTGTTTTCTATAGGCCCGCGGCCTGCTATTACAAGGCGAATTCTATCAGCATACTTTGAGTATTTCATAGCCTTAAGCAGCGTAGCCTGATCTTTTTCTATGGAATATCTTCCCGTAGTGACAACCGTAAAAGTCCCGTCAGCGCTATTGGATGCGCAGATACCGGCATCAGGCTCAAGCTTATGCGGGAGCATTCCGTTTGAAATGACACGAAGCTGTGGTTTAAAATGCCAGCTGACAAGACGCTGCCTTACGTTCTCTGTAGGGCACTGGATTACCATGCATTTGTTGAAAACGGTATCTCTCCAAAGCCTCATAGTCGAATTGTTCAGTAAACGGCTGCGTCTCATATAGATGGACGAAAACAGGTTTTCAGGATGAAGGTGGTATGTAGCCGTAAGGGGCACGCCTGCTTCTTTTGCAATGCGGCAGACCTCGAACTGAAGGAAAAAAGGCTCTTCAAGATGGACAATATCCGCCCATTCAACGGCCTGCGCGATGATTTTCCTGTCGGAAGCGGCAAACGAATAGCCCTGGCTGCTGACAAGACCGTTAAATACGGGGACCTTCCAGTGTGGGAGAATGTATTCAGGCTTGTCGTCGGAGGAAGGGTCTTCACCGGACAGTATACGCACGTCAAGACCGGCTTCCCTCAGGTATTTGACCGTTCTCTGGGCCGATGCCGAAAGCCCGTTCCCTTTGATAAAACAGTTGTTTACTACATAAAGAATTTTCATTAATTTTTCCCCAATCACTCACCCTCTGAAAAACAGTTTTCGCAAAGCCCGTAGACTATGGAGTTTTTGCACTGGATATGAAAACCGTGCTCTTGAAGAATATGATTCGATATTTCGTCCATAAAACCGCAATCAAGGTGGATGATGGCCCCGCATTTTATACACTGAAGATGAAGATGTTCCTCACAGTGGTGAGAACTGTCAACGTATTGATACACAGCCCTTGAACCGTTTTCCGCTACGTACTTCATCACATGCCCCTCTTCCGTAAGCTTTTCAAGGAAACGGTAGACGGTTGAAATATTTACATCGTTGCCTGAATCGCGCAGGGCGCTGTGGATGTCCGTTACATTTACAGTCCTTTCCCTGTTGCCCCTGAGGTACTCAATTATCCTGTTTCTGCTGGCAGTGTTATAACCTGTTCCGGACATGCAAACCTCCGAATCAGTTTTCGCCCTTCGCGTTCGCGGCGGCTATCCTGAGGTTCAGAGCCCTTACAACGGCCTCAGAATCCAGTCCGTGCACAAGACAGGCGTCGGAAAGGGATTCGGCCCTAGAGGACGGACAGCCAAGGCAGTGCATTCCTAACGACATAAGAAAGGGTATTACAGAAGGATAGTTTAGGACAAGTTCGCCTATAAGGGTTTCTCCCGTAACGTATTCTTTATATGTAATTTCCATAATATTTCTCCAATTCAGGCTTTCGCGGTATATCTAATATATTGAATACCCCGACTTTCTTCAACTTACCGCAAAAAGGGGCGCTTCGCATGTTGACAATGAAGTATAACATCAATACACTAATTTGCAAATCGTTTGCAAATTGATTTTAGAACATTTTCTTCTGAAATTAATTAATATCACAATTCAGGTGTCAGAATACAAACGACAGCTTTATAAGCGGAGATGAAGATGGAAACACACGGCATATCAAAACATAAGGTCATAGCGCTTGTGCTGTGCCTGTGTCTTGCAGCCTGCCTTCTCTTCCCTCTTCTGGAAGCGGGACATGACTGTTCGGGCGAACACTGCGCTGTCTGCGCCCGGATAATACTGATAAACACACTGCTTAAAACATTCGGAAAAACATCTTTTGCGGTATTCCTGCTTGCAGGTATTTCAGGCCTTGCATCCGTCCCTTCTTTTTTCAAGTCCGCTCATTTCACGGAGACCCTGACCGCTCTGAAAGTCAAGCTTTCCTATTGAAGACCCTGAATCCTACAGGACAGACGCGGAAACAGATAATATTAAAAAGGAAATAATTCAAATGAAAAAGATAGTAATCATATTAACAGTACTTCTGGCCTTTATCCCGCTTTTTGCGCAGGGAAAAGCTGAAAAAAATACAGGAAAAACAGACGGAAAGCTTTCCGTAGTCGCAACCATTTACCCTCAGTACGACTGGGTAAAGAACATAATAGGCGAAGATGCGCAGAACATTGAAGTAAAGCTTCTCATTGACTCCGGCGTGGATCTTCACAGTTTTCAGCCGAATGCGGACGACATAATAGACATAGCAAACTGCGACCTGTTCATCTATGTAGGCGGGGAATCCGACGAATGGGTTAAGGATGTTCTTGAAGCTTCCCCGAACCCCAACCGCAAAGTCCTGAACCTGCTTGAAGCCCTTGGGGACAACGTGAAAGAAGAGGAACTTGCGGAAGGCATGGAGCACGAGCATGACCAGGAGGAAGAAACGGAATATGACGAGCATGTCTGGCTTTCGCTTAAAAACGCCGAAATTCTCTGCAAGAGTATAGAGAACGCGCTGTCTTCACTTGACCCCGCAAATGCGAAGCGCTATTCGGAAAACGCAACGGCCTACATTGAAAAACTTAAAGCTCTTGACGCGCTTTATGCCGGAACAGTTGAAAGCGCATCTAAAAAAACCCTTCTCTTCTGCGACAGATTCCCGTTCAGGTATCTTGTAGATGACTACGGCCTGGGCTATTACGCCGCCTTCTCCGGCTGCTCTGCGGAAAGCGATGCAAGCTTTGAGACCATAACCTTCCTCGCGGGAAAGGTTGATGAGCTTAAACTGAATACCGTACTTACAATAGAAGGAAACAAAAACAAAATCGCAAAGACTGTAATATCCGCATCCGAAGCAAAGGATGTAAAGGTGCTTGTCATGGATTCAATGCAGTCCGTGAAGGCTTCGGATATAAAAAACGGGATTTCATACCTTTCTGTAATGGAATCCAACCTTGAAACCCTGAAGGCGGCCCTGAACTGAAATATTCGCCTGCCTGCCGGGTTCCGGCAGGCCAAGGCTTTAACGGAGTGTTCATAGATGGACATAAGCTCGGCAATTTATAAACTTTCTTCCTACTTCCAATTCCCATTCGTCAGAAACGCGCTTATCGTAGGCGTCCTGATTTCCCTCTGCGCCTCTATACTTGGAGTTATGCTTGTGCTCAAGCATTTTTCCTATATAGGGGACGGACTTTCGCACGTAGCTTTCGGAGCAATTGCCATAGCCGCGGTCGTTGGTATGACGGACGAAATGGCTCTTGTACTTCCAATAACTGTGGCCAGCGCGGTAATCCTTCTCAGGACAGGAAAAAACGCAAAAGTCAAAGGAGATGCTTCAATAGCCATAATCTCAGTCGGTACTTTGGCGGTAGGCTATCTGCTTATGAACATTTTTTCCACTTCATCCAACATTTCGGGCGATGTATGTTCTTCCCTTTTCGGCTCAACGTCAATACTTACGCTCACATCCTATGAAGTCATCCTGTGCATAGCGCTTTCCGCCGCCGTACTTTTAACTTTTGTACTTTTTTACAACAAGTTTTTCATCATCACCTTTGATGAACCCTTCGCAAAGGCAACAGGCACCAATGTAGAGCTTTTCAACCTTCTCATAGCCGTTTTGGTGGCGGTAATAATAGTACTTGCGATGAATCTTGTAGGCTCACTTCTGATTTCCGCACTTGTTATATTCCCTTCCCTTTCCGCAATGAGACTGTTCAGAAGTTTTAAGTCCGTTACAATCTGCTCCGCCATACTTTCGGTGTTCTGTTCAACTTTGGGCATGCTTATTTCAATCCTTGCGGGAACGCCTGTAGGACCTACAATAGTTGCAACCGATATTGTCTTCTACATTGTTTTCTGCATAATCGGCGCCGCTACAGGCAGAAGCGGGAACTAAAAGCCCGCTGAAACGGGTTTTACCTTTTCCAGACGTTTTTCTCTCGCGCTTTTTTCAGTGTCGTCTCTTTCGTTGTAGCCGTCATAGGGAGCATTGGGGTCATGGGGCTTTTGCCGCCTGCCAGCCCTGCAAACCTTATCTATATGGGCAAAGGCAAAGTCAAAATCATCAGTCCAGCCTGTATGGCCCGTAATTATAACAGGCTTAAGTCCGCGCCTGTAAAGGTTTTCCTTCAGCAGGGCAAGAGAACGCTTATGAAGGCCGTTATCCTCCGCAAGGGAATCCAGGAAAGCATAGCCTCCGTCCGGGCCGAACCAGAGAGTGTCGCCTGAAAACAGATATCTGTCATCCACAAGATAGACAAGATGCCCCCATGTGTGACCGGGAACCATGATAGCTTCTATTTTTATGCCGTCAATGTAAAAAACCTGACCGTCTGTCAGAAGAACCTTTTCATTGTCTATGCAGACCTGCGGAAGCTTATAAAAACCGTTGTAAACATGTCTGCGCACTTCGCCGGTAAGGTATTTGTTTTCAATTTCGCCTATGTACAAAACGGCGTTTTTAAAAAGACCGTCGCTGTCGCGCTCCACAGCCCCTACATGATCCGTATCCTGATGCGTTATCAGTATTTCCCGTATATCTTCAGACTTAATGTCCAGCCATTTCATTTTTTCCGCAAGACGGCTGTAGTTATAACCTGCGTCTATCATTATAGTTTTGCCGTTTTTAGTGTAGAAGAAAATATTGGCAACAAACTCCCTTACGCACTTGACGTTTTCATCAATGTTTCCCGTGTTAAGCGGCTTGAAAATCTCCTTTCCCCTGAATTTCCACGCCATAAACTTTACTTGAAATTCCGATGCCTTTTTTGACATTCCATGCCTCCCGATATAAAAGTATAAATTAGTTAAATCTATATTAATATAAAAAATTAATTTGGGAATACGTAATAAAAAGCCTTTTAAAACGTTAAAACTTGTAAGAATTTTTTATATCTGATATTGTTTCACCGGCATGTTAATTTATTTATGGAGGCGGAAATGCTGACCATCAGGAACCTTACAAAGAAGTACGGCGATAAAGTCGCCGTGGATAACCTCAGCCTTGAAATCAATGCCGGAGAAATTTACGGCTTCATCGGACACAACGGCGCAGGAAAAACAACTACCATAAAATCGGTAGCGGGTATCCTTAACTTCGACTCGGGAGAGATAACAATAGACGGAACTTCTGTAAAAAAGGACCCTCTGGCATGCAAAAGAAAGATAGCCTATATTCCTGACAATCCTGATCTTTTTGACTATATGACAGGAATTAAGTATCTGAACTTCATTGCGGACGTTTTCGGGGTAAGCGCTGCCGACAGGACTGAAAGGATAAGAAAGTACGCAGACGCGTTCGAGCTTACAGAAGACCTTGCCCAGTCAATAAACGAGTACTCCCACGGCATGAAGCAGAAGCTTGCCATAATTGCCGCATGGCTGCACAACCCTAAGCTTGTTATTATGGACGAGCCTTTTGTCGGCCTTGACCCCGTTGCTTCGCATACGCTGAAACAGATGATGCATGAGCTTTGCGGGGAAGGCGGCGCTATTTTCTTTTCAACCCACGTTCTTGAGGTTGCGGAAAAACTCTGTGACAAGGTTGCAATCATCAAAGCCGGAAAACTTATAAAAGAAGGGTCAATGGAAGAAGTCAGGGGAGACTCATCTCTTGAAAATGTATTCCTTGAGCTTGAGAACGAGCTTAAGGAAGAAGATTCGGAGAAGTAATATGCTTAAAACTCTTCTGAAAAAACAGCTTTTTGAAATTAACAAGTCATTTTTCTACGACTACAGGAGAGGCAAATCAAGAACACCCGCAAGAATTGCTCTTTCCATTGCGATGTATGTAATTATAATTGTCGGCGTGATGGGAAGTTTCACGCTCTCCATAGCCGGACAGCTGGCAGGACCTCTTGCCTCCGCGGGATACGACTGGCTCTATTTTCTTATAATGAACGGCATTGCCCTTATATTCGGCGCATTCGGAAGCGTTTTCAGCTCCTACTCTACGCTGTACATGTCAAAAGACAATGAAATAATGCTGTCAATGCCCATACCCATACGCTATATAATGATATCCCGCCTTCTTGGCGTCTATTTCACGGGTTTGCTGTACACAGCCATAATCCTTGTTCCTTCCATAATAATGTACTATCTGGCCGTGAAGCTGACATTTTGGAAGATTCTGGGGCCTGTAGTCCTTCTGATAATGACTTCCCTGTTTGTGCTTGAACTCTCAACAGGTCTGGGCTGGATTGTAGCAAAGCTCAGCGGCAAGTTTAAAAACAAAAGCCTCACAAGAGTCATCATAACCCTTTTGGGTATTGGAATTTATTATCTGGTCTGCTTCAAAGCCGCAAACTCAAGTCAAAGCTTTATCGGCAGTATAGGCGGCCTGGATATAAAGATTACCGGCAGTATCTATCCTCTTTATATAATAGGCAGCGCCGCTTCGGGAAACCCTCTCCACATGCTGATTCTCAGCGTAGCGGTCATAGCTTTGTTTTTTGGTGTTTATACGCTTCTTAACATTACATTCATAAAAATCGTTACCACAAAAACAGGTACGTCTAAAGCAGTCTACAAAGAAGGAAAGGTACATGTCAGGAGCCAGGGAAAAGCCCTTATTTTCAAAGAAACAAAGCATCTTCTTTCAAGTCCGATATATCTGCTTAACTGTGCTCTTGGAACTCTTCTTATGCCGATTGCGGGAATTGCTCTGCTGATAAAGGGCAACTCTTTAATTGATGTATTGAATGTACAGTTCGGGGCCGTAATGAAGGAAATAAGCATTTTTACCTCGGGTGCGGTATGCCTGATAATGGCAGTTAACGACATTACCGCGCCTTCCGTGTCGCTTGAGGGGAAAGAACTTTGGATTTCCCAGTCCCTGCCGGTAACTGCGCTTCAGGTGCTTAGGGCAAAGATTTGGAACCATGTACTGTTTACACTGCCTTCTGCAGTATTTCTTGCGCTCTGCGCGGTTTTCACCTTGAAGATTGGATTTCTTCCGTCTGCGCTTATTTTAATCCTTACAGCAATAGAATGCCTGCTTTTTGCAGAGTTCGGCCTTTTTACAAATCTTATTATGCCCAACATGAACTGGATAAACGAAGCTCTTGTAGTAAAGCAGAGCTACAATATACTGCTTGTCCTTCTGTCCAGCTGGGCTTTCGGAGCGCTGATAGTACTTTCAGGAGTATTTCTCAGAGGCAAAATGAACGCAAATCTGATTCTTGGTCTATGGTGCCTTTTAGCCGCAGCCCTTACGGCGCTTATGGACTACTGGCTAAGAACCAAAGGAGCAAAGATTTTCGCGAATCTCTGAATTTTGTCCAAATAAATAAAATATTTACAATACTATTGTACAATAAGCCAGAAATAATGTTAAAACTCTTTATTTTAAGCGTTAATATGCAGAATATTTTAAAAAGCTTAAAATAAGAGCAATAAAAATGTTTGTTATTTAAGACAAAAGATATTGACTAAAATTTCAAATAGCCTTATATCAGTTAACAACAATCATTCAAAGGTGGAGGCAATTATGAAGAGCTCCTGTTTCTTCTATTTTAGATTTAGACCCTCCTCTCCCCTGTCTGAGTGATTGTGATTTTGGATTTAGAAGCCCTCCTCAGACGGAGGGCTTTTTTGGTATTAAATTGGTATTAAAGAGGTATAAAAATGACAAAGCTTAGACGAATTTTAATTTTGCTCCTTGTGCTGTGCGTCACCGTAGCGGGAGTTTTTGCCCAGTCCGGCAAAGAGTCTTCAGCAGACGAAAAAAAATCCTACAGGATAGGAATATGCCAGCTTGTCCAGCATTCGGCCCTTGACGCGGCGACACAGGGTTTTATGGACACGCTGAAGAAAACGCTTGGTGAAGAAAACGTAAGCTTCGACTATCAGAATGCTTCCGGAGACGCTTCAACCGTAACCACAATCATAAACAGCCTTGTCTCAAACAACGTTGACCTCATACTTGCCAACGCCACACTCCCCCTTCAGACTGCGGCCGCCGCAACAGAAAACATTCCGATTCTGGGAACATCCATTACGGACTACGGCACGGCGCTGGCAATGAAACTGAAAAACAATACCACCGGGATAAACGTTTCCGGGGCTTCCGACCTTGCACCGCTGGACAGGCAGGCGGCAATGATAGCAGAGCTTTTCCCGGACGCAAAGAAAATAGGACTTCTATACTGTTCGGGCGAGCCGAACTCTCTCTACCAGATAGAACAGATAGAGAAATATCTGGACGATATGGGCCTGCTGCACAGCCGTTACGCCTTTACGGACTCCAACGACGTTTCTTCCGTTACGGAATCCGCCTGCCGGAATTCGGATGTAATCTATATCCCCACAGACAACACGGCTGCGTCCTGCACGGAGGCAATCAGAAACGTAACAGAGACCGCGAAGACTCCCGTAATTGCCGGTGAAGAAGGAATATGCAAAGGCTGCGGAGTTGCAACGCTCACAATCAGTTACTATGACCTTGGCTGTACTACAGGACGCATGGCTTACGAAATCCTCAAAAACGGAGCAGCCGTTTCTTCAATGCCCATACGCTTTGCTGAAAATCCTATAAAGAAGTACAACTCTGAGCTTGCCCAGCTTCTTGGAGTCGTAATCCCTTCCGGCTACACCGAAATTTAAGGAGACGCCGTGAATATTTCATCCCTTATCAGCGCTCTTCCCGGAGCTTTGGCGCAAGGCCTTATTTGGGGCATAATGGCTATAGGAGTCTATCTTACCTACAAGGTGCTGGATATCGCGGACCTGACAGTAGACGGAACCATGGCCACAGGCGGAGCCGTCTGCGTAATGCTTATGCTTAACGGTGTAAATGTTTGGGTGGCGTTAATTTGTGCCTTCTTAGCCGGAATGCTGGCAGGTCTTGTTACCGGTCTTTTCCACACGGCCATGGGCATACCCGCCATTCTTGCCGGAATTTTGACCCAGCTGGCCCTGTATTCCGTAAACCTTGCGGTCATGGGCTTCAAGGCCAATCAGGGCATTAACGTAAGGAACTATGACCTTCTGGTTACATCAAGAAACGTAAAGGCGCTGTCTTTCAGCAATCCGATAATCATAATGATTCTTATAACGGTAATAATAATTGCTGTCCTTTACTGGTTCTTCGGAACTGAACTTGGAGCTGCGCTCAGAGCCACAGGCTCCAATGAAAAAATGGCAAGAGCCCAGGGAATTAACGTTAATCGCACAAAACTTCTGGGCCTTATGATATCAAACGGAATAGTGGCCGTTGCCTCCGCGCTCTATGCCCAGTATCAGGGAGCAGTAGACGTGAATATGGGCAGGGGCGGAATTGTAATAGGCCTTGCGGCTGTAATAATAAGTCAGGTAATTTTCGGAAAGCTGTTTCGCAATTTCGCGCTGAAGCTTCTGGGAGTCTCTCTGGGAGCCGTAATTTACTACATAGTCATACAGCTGGTGCTTTGGCTTGGGCTTAATACCAACATGCTCAAGCTCCTTTCCGCCATTGTGGTAGCGATTTTCCTTGCCATCCCCTATTGGAAGGGAAAGCTGAAAAAAGGAGCCACGAATGCTTGACCTTATCAACCTTCGAAAAACCTTCAATCCAAATACAATAAACGAAAAAATTGCCCTTAACGGAGTTACTCTCCATATGGACGACGGAGATTTTGTAACCGTCATTGGCGGTAACGGAACAGGAAAATCCTCTCTTCTCAACGCAATAGCCGGTGTTTGGCCTGTTGACTGCGGTCGGATAATCATTGACGGAGAGGACGTTACCAATCTTTGCGAATACAAACGTGCTCCGTGGCTGGGAAGGGTCTTTCAGGACCCGATGACGGGAACGGCCGCAACCATGCAGATTATTGAAAACCTGGCTTTGGCAAGGCGCCGAGGCCAAAAGCGAAGGCTTCGTCAGGGCGTTACCAAAGCGGAAAAGGAAGAATACAGAAGCATTCTTGAAACACTGGGTTTAGGACTTGAAAACCGCCTTACCCAGAAAGTCGGGGTTCTTTCAGGCGGACAGAGGCAGGCTCTTACCCTGCTTATGGCAACGCTGAACAATCCCAAGCTCCTTCTTCTGGATGAGCATACGGCAGCTCTTGACCCAAGAACTGCGGCCAAGGTGCTTACGCTGTCCGATGAAATTGTCAAAAAAAACAGTCTTATGACCATAATGGTGACGCACAACATGAAAGACGCCATCAGATACGGCAACAGGCTGATAATGATGCACGAAGGCAATATTATCCTTGACATCAAGGGTGAAGAAAAACAAAACCTCACCGTTAAGGCTCTTATGGAAGAGTTTGCCCGTGTCAGCGGTGACGAAATCACCAGTGACAGAGCTCTTCTCTCCTGAAAATTCAGAACGCTCTGACTATTGCGCGGATAAGAGAGGAAAAACGGTCTTTTACCATTATTCCGGTCTCAAGAACCTCATTGTGCTCAAGCTTTTTATCAAGAATGCCTGCCGCCATGTTTGTCATGCAGCTTATTCCCAGAGTCTTAAGACCGCAGTGGGAAGCGGCTATATCCTCAGGTACCGTGGACATGCCTACCGCATCCGCACCCAGAATGCGCGCGGCGCGTACCTCTGCCGGAGTTTCAAAGTTCGGACCTGAAAAGAACATATAAACGCCTTCCCTTATCGGGATGTTCAGTTTTTCGGCTTCTTTTTTACAATATCCCGCAGCGCCGAATCGTAGGCTTCAGACATATCAAAGAACCTGGGTCCAAGCTCGTCCTCATTATGCCCTCTGGTAGGACTTTCCGGGGCAAACTTGATGTGGTCTGTAATCAGCATAAGGTCTCCGGCGTTCCAGGCCTTGTTCACACAGCCAGAGGCATTTGTCAGTATCAGACGCTGAATTCCAAGCATCTTCATTACCTGAATCGAAAAAACCACCTGCTCCATACCGTAGCCTTCGTAATAGTGGAAGCGGCCCTGCATGCAAAGAACGTTCTTACCTTCAAGCTCCCCTATCACCAGCCTTCCCGCATGGCCCGGGACTGTTGAAACGGGAAAATTGGGAATATCAGAATATTTTATCATGATGGGATTTTTAATTTCATACGCCATGTCGCCAAGACCGGAACCAAGTACCAAACCTGCATAAATATTCATGTTTCCAGTCCGCTTCTCAATGTAGGCTTTCGCCTCTTTAAGTTTTTTCATAAGGTTTTCCATTTACCGCCTCCAAATTTATTTTCTTATCATTCTTGTAAGCGTCCTGTCCAGGCTGTCTGCGAACGCTTTCCGGTTTTCCTTTCCCATTTTGCTCTGCTGCAGGGCATAAACTCCCCATGAGCGCAGTTCCTGATTTACAAGTCTGTCTCCCAGACGGACTTTTATATCGGAATCGGTATACTCCGAGCCTCTGTCGTCTATTACAGTGCAGCCCTTTTCCAGAAGCCTTGCGGCAAGAGGTATGTCATGTGTTATGCAAAGAGATTTCTCACAGGCGTTCTCAACTATATAGTTGTCAGCGCTGTCGGTACCCGTTTCAACTACCTTCATGCTTATTTTTGACCTGAAACGCCTGATTTCCGAGGCCTCGGCCATGCCTGCTTCCAGAGCTTTTCTGCGGATAAGGCAGGTGTCGTCGGCAATGAATCGCTTTACGTCCGCAAGAGCTCTGTCCGCGACGAAAGTGCAACTGAGTGACAGACGGGAAACCGCTTTGAGGATAATGAGCCTGAGATTCACGGGAACGGAATCTGAGTCCACCCAGACGTCGAAATTCATGGGTATATTTTAAGATAAAAAAATGGCTGATACAACCTAATTCAATTGAACAAAAACCAAGTAAAAAGTACACTTCAGTTTGAAAAAATAATATATATTGGAGGAACTATGACGATTTCTGCTCTTCAGAAGGCACGTTACGATTACAAACCCAAACGTCCCCTTATCCTTAGAGAGGACATCGGCAGCATAAAACCGGTTTCAGGTGATAAAACAGTTTCGGCAGGCAACAGGGAAGAACTTCAGAAACTTTTTCCGCACACCTACGGGCTTCCGAAAGTAAGCTTTGAAAAGGGAACAAATAAGGAAAGCGGCAAGAGGCTGAATGTCGGGGTAATCCTGTCAGGCGGACAGGCGCCCGGTGGACATAACGTTATCTGCGGACTGTACGATGCGCTTAAAAAAGCAAATCCGGAAAGTACTTTATACGGGTTCCTCGGAGGCCCAAGCGGCATTCTTGAAGACAGGTATGCCGTTATGACAGATGAACTTATCAATGAATACCGCAATACCGGAGGCTTTGACATCATAGGCTCCGGAAGAACAAAGCTTGAGACCCGGGAACAGTTTGAAATCTGTACCAAAGTCTGCCATAGCCATAACATAAACGCCATTGTAATCATAGGCGGAGATGATTCCAACACAAACGCCGCAGTCCTTGCCGAATATTTCTGCGAAAAGGGCGAAGACATCTGCGTTGTGGGCTGCCCCAAAACAATTGACGGCGACCTTAAGAATGAAAACATTGAAACAAGCTTCGGTTTTGACACAGCCACAAAGACCTACTCCGAGCTTATCGGAAATATAGAGCGTGATGCGAACTCGGCTAAAAAATACTGGCACTTCATCAGGCTCATGGGAAGGAGCGCAAGCCACATTGCCCTTGAGTGCGCGCTTCAGACACAGCCCAACGCATGCCTCATAGGAGAGGAGGTTGAAGCAAAAAACCAGAGCATTGAGGAAATTACGACATATCTTGCTGATATTGTTGCGAAACGTGCCCAAAAAGGCATGAATTTCGGCGTTGTCCTTGTACCGGAAGGCCTTATCGAATTTGTTCCCTCTCTTAAGCTTCTGATAAGGGAAATCAACGATATTCTTGCGGGAACTGAAAAGACTTTCAACACCCTTGAAAGTGTTGATGAAAAGATAGCTTTTATTGACAGGAGGCTTTCACAGACATCAAAACAGGTTTTTGATTCCCTGCCCCATGAAATTAAAGGGCAGCTTCTTGCAGAAAGAGATCCTCACGGCAACGTTCAGGTTTCAAAAATAGAAACCGAAAAGCTCCTGATGCAGACGGTCGCAGCCAAGCTTAAGGAAATGAAAACTCATGGCAAATACAGCGGTTCGTTCAACACCCTCAGCCATTTCTTCGGCTATGAAGGCCGCTGCGCTTTCCCGTCCAACTTTGATGCCGATTACTGCTACAGCCTTGGCTACAATGCCGTAATGCTTATTACGGCAAAGCTCACAGGCTATATTTCAAGTGTGAGCAACCTTTCAAAACCGGCATACCGGTGGAAAGCGGGCGGAATCCCCATCACAATGATGATGAACCTTGAACAGAGGCACGGTGAGATGAAGCCGGTTATCAGAAAGGCTCTTGTGGAACTTAACGGAAAGCCGTTCAGATACTTTGAAGCAAACAGGGATAATTGGGCTGAAAATACATGCTATACTTATCCGGGCGCAATCCAGTACTTCGGCCCGGCCGAGGTCTGTGACCGGAGCACAAAAACACTGGCGCTTGAGCAGAAAAATTAAACTTAACCGGAGCTGAAATGGAACCCAATCTTGAAAAAGTCATCCACATGAGAATAAAACGCACGCTGGAGAATCTTAAGAAAAACGGGTTCGGTGCCGTTTATGCTCCAAGTAAAAAAGCGGCGCTGGCTCTTTTGGGAACGCTTCTTGTACCTGGTGAAACCATAGGAGCGGGAGGTTCGGTGACTCTGTCTCAGGTAGGGGCGTCCGAACTTGTGAAGGACCCGAAATACCGCTTCATAGACCGCTATGAAAAGGGTATTTCGGACTTGGAGCGCGCAAAAAGATTCAATGAGTCAATAACCGCGGACACTTTCCTTTCAGGCTCAAATGCAATTACCGAAACCGGACTGCTGTACAATGTAGATGGAACGGGAAACAGGGTCTGCGCCCTTATCTACGGACCTAAACGTGTAATTGTCGTTGCAGGCTACAATAAAATTGTCCCAACAATTGAAGACGCAATCATAAGAGTAAAGACCGTAGCGGCTCCCGCCAACGCAATAAGACTTGGCTATGACACCTACTGCGCAAAGCACGGGCACTGCATAAACATGGGTAAAGACAAAAACAATCTAATGTTCCCCGCAACGGGCACCTGCACTTCAAAACTGTGCGGTAATGCCGTAATAACCGACCGCCAGCCTGAAGGCAGGATGACAGTTATAATTGTGGGAGAAGAACTTGGATACTGAGGAAAACATAAAACGCATGGAAAAAAAGACAAAAAAGTTCAATTTGTTCAATATTTTTGCGCAGAATCAAACGGATATGGTAAGTCTGGGCAGTCTCTCAAAGGGAAAGGATGAGCTGATAAGAGATTACCTAACAAAATTCAACAGAATGGCACTGAAAATAGGTGCTTTTTTGTTGGTTCTGCTCAATGCCTATTGGCTGATTGCAGGCTTTATCCAACGCAACACGGATATCTACAGCACTCTTGGCATGTCAATCCTGCTGGTCATCGGACTTTTGATACCAATTTATATGAGCAGCTCGGACAGTCAAAATAAAACTTTCAGTTATCTGGTTTTAGGCTATCATCTCTGCATCACCGCAAGTGTACTTCTTCTTGCCGTTTCCAGAGGCTTCCTGATTTATGAAAACGGCGTGGACGCTAGTGTATGCGGGCTTCCCCTTTCCGTTTACTGGCTTGCTATCTGTTCCTTCACTCCGCTGTTCACCATGGCCCACAGCATTATCAGCATGGCGTTTATCCTTATCTGCTCCGTCATGCCGGTTTTCATCTGTCCCGCGGGCTCATACTTTCTTATTGGAAACCACATCATAGCCCTTTGCACCGTCTTTGCGTACTTTGCTCTGCGCGCCGTAAACCTGAAAAGCGCCAACCTTGTTGCCGAACTTGCTTATACCTCGTATAAAGACTATCAGACAGGCGCACTTAACAGACGTGCAGTGAAAGAGTATTTTGAATCGCTTTCACAGAGCAAAACGGAAAGACTTGCCGTAATGATGTACGACATAGACGATTTTAAAAGCTATAAAAGCGCGAATTCCCATGAAAGCGGCGATAAAGCCCTTGCGCAGATAAACAAAGCCGTAGACAGTATGCTTATAGAAGAAGGAGCCCGCGTTTTCCGTTACGGCGGCGGCAGTTTTGTCGCAATCATGGAAGATATAACTAATGAGAAACTTCTGAAAACAGCTCTGAAGGTCAAAGACAGCATAGAAGCGCTTAAAATAGAAAGAAAAGATAATGAAATAAGAAAATACATAACCGTAACGGTAGGCTGCGCTGCGGCTGAAGGTAAGAGCGTCTGCGACATGAACATAGTGAGCGAAGCGGATACCCAGATGGACATAGGCAAAAACGGCACAAAGAACTGTGTGGTTTTTAAGGGAAGAATATACGTTTCGGAAGGAGAAATCACCCTTGAACAGCAGCCTACCCTCTACACGGAAAAGGTCTATCAGGCCATAGAAACCGCCATGAAAAACGGAGAGATAAAGGCCTATTACCAGCCAATGTACGAAACAGCTACCCACAAGCTTGTGGGAGCGGAAGCCCTGTGCCGCTGGATAAAGCCTGACGGAACAGTAATAATGCCTTCGGAGTTTGTCTTTGAACTTGAGAAAAACAGCTCAATCCTTGCGCTTGACTGGTATATGTATGAAGAAGTCTGCAAGTTCCTGAAATACCAGAAGGACAACGGAATTCCGCAGGTCAGAATCTCTATTAATTTCTCAAGAATGCACGTTCTCTATGAAAGAAGTATTGAAAAACGGCTCAGCAAAATCGCGGATTCCTATCAGATACCGCACTCTCTCATAGAAATAGAAGTAACCGAATCCGCCTACATAAGGCTGCCGGATGTAATAGAACCTTTCATAAGAGAAATAAGGGCTCAGGGCTTTGCTGTTGCTGTGGATGATTTCGGAAGCGGTGTTTCCTCTCTTGAATTTATTAAGAACGTAGATGTAGACACACTTAAGATAGACAAATCCCTTATAAGCTCAAACTGCTCGGATGAAAAGGAACGCGTGCTTCTTGAGTCAGTAGTATTTCTAGCTCACAGGCTTCAGCTCACATCCGTTGCGGAAGGTGTTGAAACACCGGAACAGCTGGGCTTCCTTACAACTCTTGGCTGCAACCAGATACAGGGCTTCATTTTCTCCGTACCTCTTCCGGAAGCGGATTTCATTGAAATCTGCAGGCATGAAGCGGATAAAACATCCGATTTCGATATTGACTTCCGGCATAATATCCCTTCATCAATGTCTATGCTGATTGATACCGTTTTTAAGCGCTATCCCATAGTAATAATGAGTAACATTTCAAAAAACAGTTACTATACAATGACTTATGAAAGCCTTACAAACCATAGGTATGTACGTTCGGGGAAAATAACAGACCTTTTGGACGAAATTGAATCAACGCTTAATCCCGCCGATATAAAGCTGTTCAGGGAAACATTCAATTTCAAACATCAGATAGCCTGCTTCGAAAACGGTGAGGAAAAAACTTTTTTCAACGCAAGAATCCACGGAGACGATGACCCCGAAAAATTCAGGAGCATAGAGACAACAAGCTACTACATAAAGGAAAACGGAAGCGACGACCTTCTTGTGGTTACGTTCTGCTCTGAAACGCTTTAAATTCTCAGCTGTCCTTTTTACAAACAATTATGCGGCTGGTTTTGGGCTCAAGGGCAAGGTCCGGCCCTTTTATTTCCTCTCCGGTAAACCAGTCTTTGAACTTTGAAGAATCTAAACCTGTTTCCCGCTCTGAAAGGATACGCCTTTCGGGGCCTCTGTACATGAGAAGAACAACTTCCTGATTTTCAGATACACGTCTGAATACCATAAGGTCACTGTCGCAGAAGTCGAATTCCCACTGACCCTCTGAAAGAGCCGGGGAATAATCCTTTCTGAGCCTTCCAAGGGCTTTGTAGAATTCAAAAATATCAATATCCCACTTTTTTTCATCCCAGACCATGGGGTAACGACAGTTTTCCACACTGCCCAAAGGCCCTTCTATGCTTATCTCATCGCCGTAATAAATGCACGGCATGCCGGGAAGAAGGAACTGAAGCATGACAGCGCCTTTATACAGCTCTCTGTCAAAGATTTCCCTATGGCAGTGAAGCCTGCTCTGGTCATGGCTGTCTATAAGGTTCATCTGCTGATAAACCATCTGACCTGAAAGAGCCGAAAGCTGGCGTTCAAGGTGATTTTTAAGCTGTAAAGCCGTGTACGGGGCAGTTGTTCCCGGATTGTTATTGTTCGGACAGAAAAATCTGTCCTTCTCTCCCATCCAGCGCCTCAAAGGTCTTGAACAGCCCACATAGTTCATTGCGGCATCCCACTGGTCGCATTCAAGGTAAGCGCATGAGTCGTCCCAGTCCTCTCCTACAAGATAAGCTTCTTTGTTTATGGCCTTTATGCAGGAACGAACCTCTGTCCAGACCTCATGGCAAAGATGCTCGTCATTGTGGTTCCCAACGCTTGTAGCCACATCAAGGCGCCAGCCGTCCTGGCAGAACGGCTCTCTTATAAACTTCTGAAGGACAGAATCATCATTTCTGTAGATTGTTTTCCTGAGCGCTTCCGAGCCGTAGTTAAGCTGGGGCAGAGTGCTTACGTTAAACCAGCAGTCAAATCCGCCACGACCGTCCGGGAAATAATAAGCCTTCTCCGGTCCGCCGTTTTTGGCGCTTAAAAACCAAGGATGGTCAATGCCGGTATGGTTAATGGAAATATCTGTGATTACTTTGATTCCAACACTGTGAAGGGCTTTTATAAGCCGGATATAGGCATCGTCTCCACCCAGCTTGGGGTCAACGTGGAAGTAATCGGTACAGTCATACCTGTGAGTTGTTCTGCTGCAACCTATAGGGTTAAGATATACAGCCCCGACTCCAAGTTCTTTAAGGTAATCCGCCTTTGAAATAATGCCGTCCAAATCTCCGTTAAAGAAGTCAAGGCAGAATCCTTCATTATACTGAAGCGGTTTATCTTCCCATTTCATCTCCGTAATCTGATGTCCGTCAAACTCGTAGTCACCCCGTTTGGCGCCAAGCTCAGGATTTCCATTGCAGAATCTGTCAGGAAAAATCTGATAGCAGACAGTCTCCGGCACCCATGAAGGCACATTCAGATTTATTTTTAAAACAAAGGCGTCTTCCCAAGCGCGGAGAAAGTCCGAAGGCCCCCTTTTTGTAAGATAAAAATCGCTTCCGTTAGAAAGCTCCGCTTCAAACCAATAGCGTATTTCCTTATTGCAAGCCTTTATTTCAGCTTCATATACATCATATGAGCCGTCAAATAAGCTATAGACACCTGCTTTGCGCATATAGACCCTGTCTATGTTGTCAAAGTTTATAAAGGCAATGCGCAAATTATTTACCCTGTCAGCCCCGGCAAAGGCTCGAATAATAACCGTGTCATTGAGGTTGGGATACAAAGGCTTTATATACAGGCCGCTTATGCCTGATTTCAGAGTCTCCATATTATTTTTCCGAGAAATCCGTTGTGAAAATCGGGCTTGGTTCGTCCATATGGGAAGAGTCAAGGATGTTGTAATCAAGCTTTTTGAAAAGGTTGTCGCGTTTTTCAGCCTTAACAAGCCACTCTGTATTAACGGCATTCTTGCACATGTTGTCATAAACAAGATTTACGTTGGCAATATGCCCTTCTATACGCTTCTGGGCATAACCTGCGCTGGTCTTATTGTGTATTATGAACATCCAGTCGCTTGCCATAAGCAGAAGCATCTCCCTTGCCGCCTGATTGAGAAACCTCTGCTTCAGGCTCTTCTGGCCGGGAAAACGGACTGAAAGTTCCTGCATCCTCTCAATAGCCTTGATTATGTGCCTGTATAGCCATGCGTTTGTGGAGCTGTCCACCCATTCTTCGGAGTATCCGCCCTCTCCCCAGCTTGAAAAAGCGGGCTGCAGAGTCTGCACAACAGGCTTTGTCCTGATAAAGTCAATCGGAGTTATCAGGGCAACATCCTCATCCTCTGCGCAAAGGCGCACAAGTTCTTCAAGCCACAGAACACCCTCGTACCACCAGTGTCCGAAAAGCTCGGCATCAAAACAGACTGTGTACACAGGTTCCATATCAAGAATATCAAGGATGTTTCTTGTACGTCCGTGCAAATTGAAAAGGAAGTTCCTTGCGTGGGCGCTGACGCTTGCGGCGGCTTTATCAAGATTATAAATCCCTTTTTCCGGTGTCTTGCCTGTAATTGCGTAATACTTGAAACCGGTGAAAGAACGTACTTCCGGCTCATGAATATAAGGCCTTATGTAATCCATGGGAAGGTCAAAGCCTATGTCTCTGTAAAAATCCCTGTATTCAGGAGATGTAGGATAGCCTTCCGTAGGCGACCATACAAGGCTTGCAAGGTTTGCGTCACGTACAAAGCAGTACAAACCGTTTGGGCATTTTATCGGGCAATAGGAGCCTCTTTCGGGTTCGTCCGGTGATAGAGCCAGAGCCTGAGAGCTTAGGGATGTCCAGCTTATATTGTGACGCCGCAGGACATGTTCAAGACCCGGATAGTAACCGCAGTCCGGAAGCCAGAAACCTTCGGACATTCTGTCAAAATGCCTGTTGTGCTCAAGAACGCCCGTTTCTATCTGCGCGTTCACGGCAACAGGATAATCCTTGTAAACAGGAAGATAGGCATGAGTGGCGGCAGTTGTTATAAGCTCAAGACAGCCCTCGTTTGAAAGGGCATTGAAAGCGTTGAGAATCCTGTTCTGGCACTCATCTATGTAAAAAGCCTTGTTGGCAATAAGCTCATCCCTATAGTGTTTCGCAAGTATTTTCTGCTCGGGACAGGCCTTAAGGCGTTCAAGTTCACTGTCACCAAGCTCTATGTGCTCATCAAGGTACGCCGCAAAACGCTCGTTAAGAAGCTCGTCACCAAGCATTGAGCACAGTGTTGGGCTAAGGGAAAAGGTAAGCCTGAACGGAACGGAATCCGCTTTAAGACGGTACATCATCCTCAAAAGAGGAATATAGGATTCGTTCATTGCCTCATACAGCCAGTCTTCTTCAAGAAATTTAGGATATTCCGGATGCCTGACAAACGGAAGATGCGCGTTGAATATAAAATTTAGCCTGCTCTTCACTCTTTTTCCTCCCCGTTTTCAGAACTGCAACCAAGCCCCTCTAGGAGGCCGCACATCTGTCGGTTTGTGAAAAGCCTTCCGCCCTTAAGGATGAGAGATGAAAAAATCATCCTGAAAGTGACATCATCATGAAGCTCTTCCGGATGTTTTGAGAACCAGCTGCGTGTGGTTGTAAGACGTGTGCTCCTGCAAATTTCGTTTTCTTCGCCGGCTGTCACGGCAACAAGACTCACCTGATATGTATAGCCCAGATAAGGAAGCTCTACCGTCCAGTAGCTGTCAGAAAGGGAAACGGAAATATCGTAAACCGCCTCTTCTTCTCCATCGCTGCTTATGCGTCTTGTCCTAAGGAGCAAAGAGGCGTTTTCGCCTTCAAGTATCCTAGCCTGCTGAGTTGAAATACTCCAGAAAACATAGGCCCAGTTAAAATCCTTCATTATCATATGAATGGAAGTTTCGTTGTAAAAATCGGGAAGCGACGCCGTCCCCGGCAGAGAAAGTAAATTCTGAGACTTGACGTCTGTCAGAGTATTGACAAACTTCCGCTTAGAGCTGCCGGAACTGGTCTGCAAGTTATCGTCCTCTTCCTCATAAAACTCTTCCAAAGCTTCTATAAGCTCATCCCTGCTTAGAGTTTCCCAATCTTCAAGGTCTTCCTGTTTTGCGATGTATCTCAGCTCATTTTCAGAAAGTGATTCAATGTTGATAAGAACCATACCTACCCCTCTAGCGTTGTATACGGAAAAGTTTAGAGAATCACGCCCCTTTAGTCAATGTCGGCGCAATGTAAACCAATACACATAATGGCTTGTAAAACACCCGTTATTCACTGATAATAGTAAGGAAATGAGTAAAACATCCATCATCATCCACGGGCACTTTTATCAGCCCCCGCGTGAGAATCCATACACGGGCATAGTACCCGTACAGACAACAGCGAAGCCTTACTCCGACTGGAACCAGGCTATCTTCTGCACATGCTATCGGCCAAACGCCGCGTCGCGATATCTGTCGTATGACGGCAAAGTTGAGCGCATCTACAACAACTATTCCCGCATATCAGTCAATATGGGGCAGACCCTTCTTGACTGGATAGACGGTTTCAGTCCCGACTTTATGGCCAGACTGCGCAAGGCGGATGAAGAAAGCCGCAGCCGCTTCGGGCATTCCTCTTTTATAGCTCAGGGATTTAACCACACAATCCTGCCTCTGGATAATGAAGACACAAAACGAATTCAGGTGGAATGGGCAATAGAATCGTACAGGGCCCGTTTTCTGCACGACCCGGAAGGCTTTTGGCTTGCAGAGTGCGCCATAAATAACGAAACGGTAGATGTTCTTGCCTCCTGCGGCATAAAATTTGTAATACTTGCCCCATGGCAGGGCATCGCGATAGACGGTAAAAGCACCAATGGGAAACACATGCCGTGCGACCGACCCTTCATAATTGAAGGCAGACAAGGCTCAAAAATCAGCGCCTTCTTCTACAATTCCGAATTTGCCGGCGGCGTAAGCTTCGGCCACATGCTGCGCGATGCGGACACAATGTTCAAACGCCTCACCGTACTGCGCCAGGAGATGAGAGAGCCTGCTCTGATATCATGGGCAACCGACGGCGAGATATACGGACATCACGAGCCCTTCGGCGACATGGGTCTTGCTGCGCTTATTCGGAAAATAGAAGAAAGCGAAGACTTTCAGATTGACAATTTCGCGTCATTTCTTGAACGCCACCCCGCAACCGAAACGGCAACCCTTGGCTCAGGCGATGACGGAAAAGGAACATCATGGTCCTGCATCCACGGTGTTGGACGCTGGAGCAGAAACTGCGGCTGTCATACGGGAGGAGACGAAACCTGGAATCAGCGCTGGCGGGCACCTTTAAGAGGAGCCTTCAACAACCTTGAAAAGGCGGGAAGAAGCGTTATAGACCAAAAGGTTCGTGAGATAATGGGTCAAAACGCCGATTACAAATCCATTACCCTCAGCTACAAAAGTGTAGTTTCCCATCAGAAAACAGTTGAGCAGTTTACGAACGAACTTGTAAAAGAGAACGGAAAAAACCTTTCTCATGACGAAAAACAGACTGTAGCCACTCTCCTTGAAGCCTTCAGAAACATAATGTTCAGCTACACAAGCTGCGGCTGGTTCTTCAACGACATTTCAGGTCTTGAGCCAAGGCAGAACATATCATACGCAGTCTATGCCGCGACTCTTCTGGACCGGTATACGGACAAAAAGCTCCTTGAAAGTCTCCTTGGCGACCTTGAACACGCAAAGAGCAACATAGCAACGGAAGGTACCGGGGCGGACATTGCAAAACGCGATATCCCCCAGAGAAGCAGCCTTATAGAGGCCTGCATTTTCTTCGCAATGAACAGGCGTTTCGCGGACCCGTCAGAATATACAGACACCTGGGGCATCATGAAACTTGTAAACTACTCCGAAAATCGGATGTCCATGCTTAACACAAAAACACTTCAGATGAGCGTAATGGACTACTCTGTAATAAAATACTCCAGCGGCGGCATGGGCTTTGTCATAACGGAAGACGGCACAAAGGAAAGCTTCACGGCAGACGTACTGAAAATATCTGAAAAATCCCTCCGAGCCTTCACGTCCTGGGTTGAAAACCGCCTTATATCCGGATTTCCCGAGGAAATGATAGACAATCTGGCCCTTAACATAGGCAACTATCTTGCGCTGGTTTCCTCGAACAGAGACCTTTTCAGGGAAACCGTATTCACGGAAAACATAGGAAGCTGCATAAAGGCCATCAAATCCCTTATACTTGCCCAGCCGCGCATGGACATCCGCAAGAGAGCGCTAAGGATAAGGGAACTTTCATACTTTGTAAAACTCAAAGGCCGCAGGGCGGACATACAGGACATAAGCGACGCCTTCACAAA
This sequence comes from Sphaerochaeta sp., assembly GCA_052170315.1. Taxonomy (GTDB): domain Bacteria; phylum Spirochaetota; class Spirochaetia; order Sphaerochaetales; family Sphaerochaetaceae; genus UBA9732. The sequence goes on along the minus strand of JBQNAT010000005.1, from coordinate 5,407 downwards.
ACGATTTTCCCTCTATTCGAAAAAAATTCTCCTTGAAGGCCTGGACTTTGGCGAAGCCAACGATATCCTTCTTCTTCTGGAAACAGCTCTGGCCGAGGGCTTCGCGCCTGATTCAACAGACCTGCAGGATGTGTTTTATATGCATCTTAACGATGAGACCCTGCCCAAAACGCTCAGAAAGCGCATAACGGAAGACCTTAACTTCAAAGGCTGAGCATTTTCCTCGCATGTTCAAGGGAAACGTCAGATTCGTCCCCGCTGAGCATCCTTGCTATCTCCCGCACTCTGTCTTCGCCTGAAACGTGCTTAAGATGTGTATAGGTACGTCCGCTTTCAACGTTCTTGCTGACAACCATCTGAGTATCGGCAATGCTAGCAATACTGGCAAGGTGCGTTATGGCAATAACCTGCTTTGACTGCGAAAGGGCGCTTATGCACTTGGCAAGGCTCAGAGCAACAGAGCCTCCTATACCCGAATCAATTTCATCAAAAACCTGAGTCTGGATATCATCCGAACCGGCAAGCACCGTTTTCAGTGCAAGCATAACACGGCTCAGTTCTCCGCCGGAAGCAATCTCCTTTATGGGCTTTTCCGGTTCGCCGGGGTTTGCGCTTATCATAAAATCCACATGGTCACAGCCGTTAAGCCCCTGCCTGTCCTCTGAAATCAGTATACTGAAAACGGCGTTAGGCATACCCAGCGTCCTTAAGACTTCTTCTATTTTCGCCTGAAGTTGCAGAGCGCTTCTGCGTCTGGATTCGGTAAGCGCTGAAGCAACTTCATTGTATGCCTTTTGCGCCTCTTCAAGCTCTCTTTCGCAATTTGAAAGGAGCTCTTCAAAGTTCTCAGTCAGGTCCAAAGTCTCACGCGCCTTATCGGCAAACGCCTGAACATCCGCAAGCGTGGGACCGTACTTCCTTTTCAGCTTCTGAAGCACCGACAGCCGGTCCTGAAGCATGTTAACAGAAGCTTCCGAGTAATCAACAGACCCAAGATAATCCCTCAGCGCGGAAGCAATGTCTTCTGCTTCTATCCGCGAACTTTCAAGCCTTGCCGTGTATTCGGAAAGACTGGAATCCGCCTTAGCCGCCCTGGCAATGGAAGACAGCGCGTCATAAAGATTTGCGCGGGCATCTTTCAGACGGTCGGCGCAAAGCGTTAGGTTCTCATATATTGTCTCGAACTGGCTAAGGACATGAATCCGTTCCTTAAGCTCATCGTCCTCGCCCTCCTTTATTTCAGCATTATCTATCTCTTCAAGTGCAAACTGCAGATAATCCTGCTGGCGTCTTCCCTCTTCCAGCTTGCTCATAAGATTGTCTCTTTTATGGGCAAGAAAACCCATATTCCTGAACTCCTTTGCACATTTTGCAAGAAGCTCCGCATTTTGGGCATAGGAATCAAGTATACGCCTCTGACGCTCCCACAGAAGAAGACTCTGGTGTTCGCTTTGCCCGTGCATGTCTATAAGGCTGTCTGAAAGCGTGCACAAATCCTGCCTTGAAAACAGCTGGTTCTGCACATGGATAAGGGATCTGCCTCCTCCGGCCCTGACTGTCCGCCTTATGTAAATAACACCGTCTTCAGGCTCAACTCCTCTTTCCTTAAGCCATTCAAGGCTTTCATGCCCTTCGGGAATTGAAATTGCGGCATCTATTACAATCTCATCGGTGCCTGCGCGGACGGCATTGGTATCCGCCTTCTCCCCCATCAGCAGCCCTAAAGCCCCAAGTATTATGGATTTGCCGGAACCTGTTTCCCCTGTTATAACGTTAAACCCCTCTGAAAAATCAACGCTTAGGTTTTCAATCAGAGCAAAGTTGCGTATCTCCAGATGTTCAAGCATTGAAGCCTCCAGCCCAGCCAAGCTTATCCCTGAGAACTTCAATGAATTTTCTCCTGGAGTTTTCAACGAAATAGACCCTGTGCATACACCGAGTCACCAGTATTTCATCGCCTTCCTGAACAGAAAACACCTCATGGCCGTCACATGTAAGTGAAACTTCGGTGTTCTGGTGCGGCAGTATCAGCTTGATTTTTGAGTTCTTATTCACTACAAGAGGCCTTACACTCATTGTAAAAGGACAAATCGGATTGATAATTATTGCGTCAAGCGAAGCATCCAGAATTGGTCCGCCGGCAGAGAGACTGTAGGCTGTGGAACCTGTTGGAGTGGCAATTATAATACCGTCACCCTTGAGTATTGCACCAAGGATATCGTTTACATAAAGATTAACCATTGCCATCCTGGCGTGGGATATTGCCGAAACGGTAACATCGTTAAGAGAGCTTGAGCTAAAAACCTTTTTGCCGTCCCTTTTCACGCTGACATCCAGCATCATCCTTGAAAGCACATCCGTCTTCCCACTCCTGTATTCTTCAAAAACCCTTATCATCTCGCTTATCGGGGTTTCCGCGATGTAACCGAATGTCCCGAAATTGACCGCAAGGATTGGCACGGAGCAAGCTTTAAGTATTCCCGCGCAGGTCAGTACCGTGCCGTCTCCGCCAAGAGAAACCGCTAAATCGCAGTCAGGAACTTTGATTTTCATATCATCGGCCGCAGACGAAAGCATTATGACCATACTTTCGATATCACGGGAGGAAAGGTAGTCCACAAAGTTGTCCGATATATCCTTTACTCCGTTTTTTGTCGCGTTTGCAAGGATAACCACCCTGCGAATCTCTCTTTCAGACATTTTTTCTGTCATTTGAAGCCTCCGTCAGGGAAGATGTGCCACCACCTTCGAAATGCTGTCTATCTCTCCGGTTTTAAGGAACGGGTACAGCGGAAATTCAACTGTTCTGTAGAAAAATGAGGCCGCGACGGGCACATCCTGAAACGGGTCCCCATCATAACCCTTCAAAAGGCAGTCTTCAAAGGCCATTTTCACGGGCACATCGTGCTTGCCGGCAAACTTGACCGTTTCATCCGGCTTGGAATCAAGCTGAACCGCAAAGGAGCTGCCGTTTGAAGAAAAATCAAATATTCCAAGACCGAACTGTCGGTGACGGGTTTTCGCAAGACTCTGCTGATACACCTTAAGTATCTCGCGCCGCTTTGCGCAGTTCTCTTCCAGATTGGAAAGCTGAACCGTCCCCAGGGCCGCATTCATATCCGGCATTCTTACATATTTTGAAGGTCTTTTGCCTCTCAGAGTATTCACATACTCACCCTTTACAGCCATAACCGCACCGCCTGCGGCCGATACCACGCTGTCTTCTTCCATTGCGCAGACTACAATCTGCCCAAGGCTTCCCGCGAAGGCCTCATCCTTAACACGCGAGCCTATGCTTTCGCTTATATCCTCTATTACTTTCACCTGCCCGTAATCGCAGGCCTCTGAAAAAGTTGTCTGGCTGTTGTATCTTACGGGCATTGTTCCGCAATTTTCATACAGAAGAAGGATTTGCGCGCCGCTTTGCTCAAGCAGAGTCTCATCCACACAGCCTGTTTCACGGCTTATGTCAACAAGAACCATTTTGGCTCCCACAGACTCGATAACCGATTTGTAAACGGCGGGGGAAAGAGGTGAAACTGCGACAACCGTATCAAATCCTGCCCCCATAAGACGAAGGGCCGAAGAAAGACAGTCAGGATAACATCTGAAAGCCACAGCCGAAACCGCGCCGGTTTTTTCACAGAAAAGCTGTACAAAACCCCTGGCCCTCTCGCCCGGGCCTATTTTTTCATCCACAAGAGTCTGAAGGACACCGTCCATATCCTTTCTTTTCAGGGTTGGTTTATAAAAGTCAATCATCTCAAATGAAATATTAAACAAGAAAAAGTTTTTAAGCAACTTTATTTGATTGAGGTTTCGCAAAACCGATTGTAGAACCTGACTTTCGAACGAAGCAGTCAAAAATAGTGTTAACTGAAGGTCAAGGCATCCAGTTTCTAATCTGTTTCAATTGAGTTTCTGAGAGCAAAAGGTTGTTAATCGGTAAATCTGTTTTCTGAGCAAGAGCAACAATGAAAGCATTTTTAGCAGTAAGGTTGATACACTTGTTTTCATCTTTTGCAATCTCAAAGTTTCTGAAGAACTCATAGATGGTTTCAGAAGAGAATTGATTCTGAAGATAATAGAACTGAAAGATTCTTTCCAATAAGACAGCAATGTAACAAATCAGAAAATGACCTTTGATAGTATTCTCTTTCTGAAGGAATACCGGTCTGGCATCAAGGTCTGATTTCATGATTCTGAAAGATTCCTCAATTCTCCAGAGGTTATGATAAGTACTGTAAATATCATTTGCCGATTTATCAGTTTCGGAAGTAACAAGAAGATTGAATCCTGCAAGCTTTAAGTCTTCATCTACCGCAGTCTGATTTAATGTTGCAATAACAGAAGCATCGGAATCTTTTGATTTGAAAGACATGTACCTGGAGCAGTCTCCAAACTCAGACCTCCTGGCTTGTGATAAACATAAGGCTGCAGCTTTATCTGCCATCTTGATGATTTCATGACGGTGTTTCTCTGCAAGTGAAGGATTGTAAGTAAGAACTCTTTTTTCTTTTAAAGCAATCTTCTTTGTAAGGCCATTTTCATCTGTGTAAGAGTAAGGGAATGTAGTTATGCATTCTTTGTACTTGTAAAGGAGTTTGCCACTTTTGTCTTTTACTTCTTTCCAGTCATTATCAAGAAGAACCCAAACCTTTTCAGTTTCAGGCAATTGCTTTACAGATTTTGAGAATATGTAACCATCACCGTTTTTGATAGCTGTAGTGATGTTTTCTGAACAGTTGAGACCTTTATCAGCAACCCGGATTGTCTTTCCTTTAATGTTGTTCTGCTTCTTGAGAGAAGTGATAATCTCTCTGATTACAGGCTTTTCAGATTGATTGCCGGGAAACATCCTCATGCCAATAGGAATCTGATTTGAATCAAGAAGCAGTCCCAGTCCGATAATCGGATCTTTTCTGTTTTCCTTAGATGGTCCTTTTCTTCTGAAATCATCTTCTCTGTCAATCTCAAAGTAGAAGTTGGTGCAGTCAAAGTAAGTAGAGCTTGTGTCACTGCCATAACTCTCTTTTACCTGAGCAGTAAAAAGCTCAACAAACTTTTCATAGTCATTGCCATAAAAATCAAGACCCTTAAGAAGTTGATCATAAGAAAAGCAGCAGCTCTCATCTAAATAGGGCAACACTTCATGGAATGTCTTTGCCTTTGAACATGGCTTTACACACCTGGCATACACAAGTGATGAAAGTATTTCAAAAAGGTCAAAATCAAAGTTGGTGTTAAGCTTAAACAGGTTAATGTAGGACTGAATCTTTAGCTTCTTCATTATGCCTTTAACAGGAAAGTAGCCAAGGTATCTCTTAGGAGACTGTTCTGATATTAATATCTGTTTCCTTTTGGCTCTTTCACTATTGAGTTTTTCAACTTCAGCCTGATAGTAGGC